>CAZLQH010000034.1:1654-22693 GCA_964561595.1 uncultured bacterium
GGCGGTCGACTGCTGCGCTTGGTCGCGGAGTGACGGTCGCGCAGCGAAGGGTGCGGAGTGACGGTCGCGCAGTGACGGTCGCGCAGTGACGGTTGCGGGCGGTCGCCGCGTGCAGTCCAGGCCGCGGTGCGTGCGCTTCAGCCCTGCTACGCTCCCCTCGTGGAGCTTCCGTTCGCCGTCCGAGACCTGGGCCGACTGAGCTACCGAGACGCGTGGCGCGTGCAGCACGACGTGCACGACGCGGTCGCGCGGGGCGAGTCGGTTCCGACCTTGCTGCTCGTCGAGCATGCCCCGGTCATCACCTTCGGACGCAAGGGGGGCCGCGACCACCTTCGGGCGACGCCCGAGAGCCTCGCCGCCCGGGGCTTCGAGCTGATCGACATCGAGCGCGGCGGAGACGTCACGTACCACGGACCGGGCCAGCTCGTCGGCTACCCGATCCTTCCGATCGGGCGTCGGGTGCGCGACTATCTGCGTCGCCTCGAGGCGGCGGTGGTGGACCTCGCAGCCGAGTACGGCGTTCAGGCCGAGGGCAGCCCCGGCTACGCCGGCGTGTGGATCGGCGACGCGAAGCTGTGCGCCATCGGCGTCGCGATCAAGCGCGGCGTCAGCTTCCACGGCTTCGCCCTGAACGTCGCGACCGACCTGTCGCATTTCGACACGATCGTGCCGTGCGGTCTGGAAGGCAAGACCGTGACGAGCCTCAGCGCCCTCACCGGCCGCACCGTGACGATGGCGGAGGCCAAGGAGCGCCTGCTCCCGCATCTTTCGCATCGGCTTCGCGACATGCTGCCTGCGGCCGCCGACGCCACCGCTGCCACCATCCTCGAGAGGACCTCCGCGTGATCAACTCCCGCGATTTCAAGAAGACCGTCCGAGCGGTCGAAGGCGGGCTCCGCCGCAGCCAGGACGCCGTCTCCGGACCGCACGAGCGCAAGCCCAGCTGGCTTCGCGTCCCGCTTCCCGGCAGCGGGCGCTACCAGGAGATGAAGCAGAACGTGACCGGCAACCGGATGGCTACGGTCTGCGAGGAGGCGCGCTGCCCGAACCTGGCCGAGTGCTGGAACGCGGGAACGGCGACCCTGATGCTGATGGGGTCGGTCTGCACGCGCGGCTGCAAGTTCTGCGCCGTGGCGACAGGAAACCCGAAAGGCCTGCTCGATCCGGACGAGCCGCGCCTGGCGGCCGAGTCGGTCGCGGCCATGGGTCTGGGCTACGTGGTGCTGACCTCGGTGGACCGCGACGATCTCCCCGACGGCGGCGCGGGCCACTATGCCGCGTGCGTGCGCGCGATCAAGGCGCGCACGCCCCAGACGTCGGTCGAGGCGCTGACGCCCGACTTCCAGGGCGTGACCGACCACGTGGACGTCGTGCTGGCGTCGGGGATCGAGGTGTTCGCCCAGAACGTCGAGACGGTGCGGCGCCTCACCCACCCCGTGAGGGATCCGCGAGCGGGCTACGACCAGACCCTGGGCGTGCTGGAGCACGCCAAGCGGGCGCGGCCCGACGTCCTGACCAAGACCAGCCTGATGCTCGGCCTCGGCGAGACGGACGACGAGATCGAGGAGACGATGGACGACCTGCGCGCCGTGGGCGTCGACATCCTGACGCTGGGCCAGTACCTCCGTCCCAGCGATGCGCACCTCCCCGTCGAGCGCTGGGTGACGCCCGAGGCGTTCAAGCGCTACCGCGAGATCGGGCTCGAGAAGGGCTTCCTCGAGGTCGTGTCGGGTCCGCTGGTGCGCTCGTCGTACCGCGCGGAACGCGCGCTCGAGAAGAACAACGCCGGCATCCAGCTCTGAGCGGTCGGGTCCGAGCGGACCGCTCGAAACGGGGTGCGGCGCGATCTCCCGCGAGATCGCGCCGCACCCGTTCATCGGGCGCTTCGGACGAGGCTCAGTCTTCGTTCCTCCCCGCGAGGTACGTCTCGCGCGCCTCGAGGATCATCGCGTGGGTCTTCTCGATGCCGCGCCACCCCTCGACCTGGACCTTCTTGCCCTCGAGCTCCTTGTAGATGTCGAAGAAGTGCTCGATCTCGTTCAGGCGGTGAGGGCTGATCGACGAGATGTGCCGGTTGCTTTCGTAGCGCGGGTCGTCGACCGGCACGGCCAGCACCTTCTGGTCGCGTCCCTTCTCGTCCGACATCTCGAGGAACGCGAGCGGCCTCGCGCGCAGAACGACCCCGGGATAGGTGGGGTAGTTCGTGAGCACCAGCACGTCGACCGGATCGCCGTCCTCGGCCAAGGTGCCGGGCAGGAATCCGTAGTCGCCGGGGTAGTGCATGGCGCTGTAGAGCACCCGGTCCAGGAAGAACAGCTCGCGCTCGGGATCGTACTCGATCTTGTTGGTGCTGTTCCGAGGCACCTCGATCACGCAGTTGACGGTGTCCGGCGCGTCGGAGCCGAGTTCCAGATGGTAGAGGTTCATCGTGTGCGTCTCCATTCGAGGCCCGGCCGATCCGGGTCGGGCGTCCTGACGATCGAGCCGGCCCACGTGCCGGTCTTGGGCGGGGTCACGGGGCGCCCGTCTGGGCGCACCCCGCGCGTTCCGACCGGCAGGCTACCGCCGAGGGGACGTCCGGTCAATTCACGTGCCGTCCGCACCGTCGTCGCCACGTTCGGGCGAGGGCGCGAAGCGGTCGAGGAATAGTGCGTGAAGTCGGTCGTCGCGGGAGAGCTCAGGGTGGAACACGGTCGCCATCACGCGTCCGTGCGCGACCGCGACGGGATCGCCGGCGTGTCGCGCGAGCACCTCGACGTCTTCTTCCACGCGGGCGATGCGGGGAGCCCGGATGAAGACCGCGCGGAACGGGCGATCGAGCCCGTCGACGTCCAGGTCCGCCTCGAACGACGCGATCTGCCGACCGTAGGCGTTGCGCGCCACCTCGATCGGCAGCAGCCCCAAGCGCGGCTGTTCCGGTCTCCCGACGATGTCGCGGGCCACCAGGATCGCGCCGGCGCACGTCCCCCACACCGCGCCCCCCTCGTCGTGGAACGTCCGAATCGCCCGGTCCAGACCGTACGCCACCATCAGCTTCGCCATCGTGGTGGACTCGCCGCCCGGCACCACGAGCGCGCCAAGGCCGTCGAGGTGCGCCGGTAGCCGCACCTCGCGCACCTCGCGTCCGAGCCGCTCGAACGCGCGCCGGTGCTCCCGAAACGCGCCTTGCAGCGCGAGGATACCGACCTTCACGACGACCCTTCGGCGGCCGCACGGGCACCGTGCAGCAGGGCCGCGGCCACGACCTCTTGGACGGCGGGGCCCAGGACGGCGAGCGGGAGCGCCTCGGCGTCGCCGCTCGAGAGCACGAACACGCTGTCGCCGTCGTTCGCGGTGTGGGATGGACGGGTCACCCTCGCGATGCCGGCGTGACCCGCCACCGCCAGCGAGCGACACCCCGCCTTGTCGAGCCGAGCGTCGGTGGCGACCACGACCAGCGTCGTGTTCGTGCCCTGGATCGTGTTCGCGCCCTGGAAGGAGAGCAGCTCGGCCACCTCGGCGGCCGTGACCTCCTCGCCCGCGACGGCCGTCCCGGTCGAGGGGTCCACCAGGCAGCCGACGGCGTTGCTGACCGCGAGCGCCGCCACGGTGGCGTTCCCTACCCGCATCGACGCGCTGCCGACGCCGGAGGCGACGGCACGCTCGAAGCCGCGCATCTTGCCGACGGTCGCCCCCGCCCCGACCCCCACCGCTCCGCACGCGACGGGACCGTCGTGCGCTGCCCGGGCGGCCGCCGCGCCCGCCTCGGCGTCCGGGCGCACGTCGGCGCGACCGACGCCGAGGTCGTACACCACGGCGGCCGGCACGATCGGAACCCGGGCGAACGGCGTCTCGAGCCCGACGCCTCGCCGCTCGAGCCAGCGGACGACGCCCGAAGCGGCGTCCAGACCGAACGCGCTGCCGCCCGCGAGGACGATCGCATGCGCCTGCCGCACCGACTTCTCGGGCTCCAGCAAGGCGGTCTCGCGCGTTCCCGGGGCCGCTCCGAGCACCAGCCCCGACGCCGTCCAGCCGCCGTCGGGCGTCAGCACCACCGTGCACCCCGTACGCGCTTCGGCGTGCGTCCAGTGCCCCACGCGGAGCCCTTCGACAGCCGTCAAGCCGCGATCGGCCGCCGGGACCGCCGAGCTCACGGCTGTTCGACGGGCGCTTGGTAGCGTGCGATCTCGGCGGGGCCGACGCGGACGATCTCGATGCGCTCCAGCGGGGTGTCCGCCGTCGCCTGCAGTCCCGTCTCGGTGTCGATGGGAAGCTCGATCTCGAGGGCCGAGGCGAACCCCCGGTCGGGAAGCTCGGTGCCTACCGGGAAGGCGGCCAGCGTACCGTCCGGATCGGCCGCTCCGCTGGCCCGGTCGAACCTCAGGAACTCGATGCCTTCAGGAACCGGGAACCCGTCTGGCGAGGCGGGCCGGCCGCGTAGCGCGGCTTCGACGAACGCCTTCCAGACGTAGATCGGCTGGCGTGACGAGTTCACCAGGTCGGTGCCGCCGTCCGGCAGCGTCATCGTCCGCGGGAGCGAGCGGCCCTGGTCGTCGCCGATCCACACCGCCGCGGTGATCTCGGGCGTCGTGCCCACGAACCAGATGTCCTTTTCGTCGTTCGTCGTGCCGGTCTTCCCCGCCACCCATCGCCCGTCGATGTCCGCCCGCCAGCTGAACGCCGTCGGACCGCGATCCGTCACGTTGCCGTGCAGCAGGTCCAGGATCACGTACGCCGTCTGCTCGGTCCACACCCGGCTCCGGCGCGGTTGGGCTTCGTAGAGTACGTTCCCCTCGGCGTCTTCGACGCGGTCGACGAAGTGCGCCTCGACCTGCACGCCGCGGTTCGCGAACGCGGTGAAGGCGCTGGCGTGCTGCAGGGGCGTGACCTCGAACGAGCCGAGCGCCAGCGAGTAGTACGGCTCGACGTCGTAGCCCAGCTCGCGCGCACGCTCGGCGACCGCTTCGGGCGAGGCCGCCTCGAGCGCCTTGACGGCCGGGATGTTGCGCGACAGGTTCAGGTGCTCGCGCACGGTGGCGGCCCCGACGAACGTCTCGTCGTGGTTGCCGGGGGCGTACGGCTCCTGACCCCGCTGCTGGAACGCGGTCTCCTCGTCCACGAGCACGGTCGCCTGCGTGAACCCTGCCTCCTCGACGGCCGTCGCGTACGCGATCGGCTTGAACGAGCTGCCGGGCTGCCGGAGCGCCTGCGTGACGCGGTTGAACTCGCCCTCGCGGATCCCGGGCTGGAGCTTCTCGCCCACCATGGCCAGCACGGCGCCCGTCTCGGGATCCAAGCCGACGATCGCGAGCTGCGCGCCGCTCGGGATCTGGGCGTCCAGCGACGCCTGGTTCGCCGCGGCCTGGGCCTGGACGTCGATCGTCGTCGTGACGCGGAGGCCGCCGCGGCCGAACACGGCCGCCTCGCCGAAGCGGTCGATCAGCCAGTTGCGGACCGCGACGACCACGTGCCAGTTCAGCTCCGAGCTGATCGACTCCTGGACGACGACGCTCTCGCCGGTGGGCTCGGCGGACACGAGGCCGCCGGCACCGTCGTAGCGGACGTTCCAGCCGCGCGGCTCCAGCGGGAACCGCCAGGCGCGCTCGGCCGCGTCGGCGCTGACGGTCCCCTGCCGGACCATCTTGTCCAGCACGTTCCGCATCGACGCCCGGGTCGTGGCGAAGTCGTCGTGGCGTGCGTTGGGCGCGGGAATCAGGCGGGCGAGGTAGAGCCCCTCGGCCAGGTTCAGCTCGATCGGGTCCTTGCCGAAGTAGGTCTGCGCCGCGGCGCGGATGCCGTAGACGTTGCCGCCCCAGAACACCACGTTCACGTAGCGCTGAAGGATCTCCGCCTTCGTCAGTCGGCGCTCGAGCTCGATCGCGAGCAGCAGCTCCTTGGCCTTGCGCTCCAGCGAGCGCTCGTCACGGATGTCCGCCAGAACCGTGTTCTTGATGACCTGCGTGGTGATCGACGATCCGCCGCGCTCGCCGCTGCCGAAGAACTCCTCGTAGAACGCGCGGCCGATGGCGGGCAGATCGAAGCCGAAGTGATCGAAGTAGCGATCGTCCTCGTACGCGACGATCGCCTGCAGCGCCGCCGGGCTGATCTCGTCCAGCCCGACCGGAATCCGATTCGTGGACGCGCGGTCCTCGCCGGTGACGGGGACGATCAGTCCGATCCGGCTGCCGTCGCGCGCGTAGACCTCGCTGGTCGCGGTGAACTCGAGCGCGAGCACGGGCGCGAGGTCGGGAAGCTCCTGCGACCACTCGAGCGCAGCGACCGCGAACCACGATCCGAGCGAGAGGACCGCGGCGAGCACCAGCAGGAACGATCCCTGGACGATCTTCACGGCGGTCACTCTACCAGCCGTCCGCGTGAGAGCCGGTGAGCGGCCGTCCACCACGCGACGTGGGCGCGCCCTCTGCAGGCGCGCCCACGCGTCGTACGACCCGTCCGGGTCGGGCGGCGGCCGCTCACCAACCGCGACCGGCCAGGAGCTCTTCGGGAGCCAGCGTGTCGATGTTGATGCCGACCATCGCCTCGCCCAGCCCACGGCTGACCTCGGCCAGCACGTCGGGGTCCCGGAAATGCGTGGTCGCCTTGACGATCGCCTCCGCGCGGAGCGACCAGGCGCGGTGCTTCTCGGCCGTGTCGGCCGCTGCCGCGCCCGTCTTGAAGATGCCGCTGCCGACGAACACGCCGTCGACGCCGAGCTGCATCATCAGCGCCGCGTCCGCCGGGGTGGCGATCCCGCCGGCCGCGAAGTTCGGGACCGGCAGCGCGCCGTTGTCGCGAACGTAGCGGACCAGGTCCACGGGGGCGCCGTGGTCCTTGGCGTACGACATGACCTCTTCGGACGGCATCGCCTGGATGCGACGGATCTCGCTCAGCACCGCGCGCGCGTGGCGCACCGCCTCGACGACGTTGCCGGTGCCGGCCTCGCCCTTGGTGCGGATCATGCTGGCGCCCTCGCCGATGCGCCGCAGCGCCTCGCCGATGTTCGTCGCGCCGCACACGAACGGAACGGTGAACGCGAACTTGTCGATGTGGTGCGCCTCGTCGGCCGGCGTGAGGACCTCGCTCTCGTCGACGAAGTCGACGCCCAGCGCTTCGAGGATCTGCGCCTCGACGAAGTGGCCGATGCGTGCCTTCGCCATCACGGGAATCGACACCGCCTCGACGATGCCCCGGATCATGTCGGGATCCGACATGCGCGCTACGCCCCCTTGGGAGCGGATGTCCGCGGGGACGCGCTCGAGCGCCATCACGGCGGTCGCTCCGGCGTCCTCGGCGATGCGCGCCTGCTCGGCGTTCACGACGTCCATGATGACGCCGCCCTTGAACATCTCGGCGAAGCCGGTCTTGACCGTGGTGGTCCCGATGGCGGTGGTGGTCTGGTTGGATTCTTCGTTCACGGATACAGCCTCCCGGTTCGTGCTCGCCCTTCTATCATGCCGCTCCTGCGCGCCACCGTGTACCCCCGGAGCACACGAACAGGGAAAGGCGCCGAAGCCGGGGCCGAAGCGCGCGACCTGCCGCGCCCGTGCCTCACCTCCGACTGAACGTCACGTACCGCTCCAGCACGGCCAGCCCCGCTCCCTCGTCCAGCAGCTCGCCGGCGCGCTCGACGCCCTCCGCGACGCTGCCCGCCAGATCTGCCAAGTAGAGCGCGGCACCGGCGTTGAACTGCACCACGTCGCGCTGAGGGCCTTTCCGCTCGCCCGCCAGGATGGCGCGCGCGGCGACCGCGTTGTCGGCCGGATCGCCGCCCAGCAGCGTCTCCCGCGGGGCACGCTCCAGGCCGACGTCCTCGGGGGTGAGCGCGTGCTCGACGATCTCGCCGTCCGGCCGCAGCTCCGAGACGAACGTCTCGCCGCTGATGGTGAAGTCGTCCAGCCCGTCGCCGTGCACGACCAGCGCCCGCTCGAGCCCCAGCCCCCGCAGCACCTCGGCCAGGGTCCGGGTGAGCGCCGGGCTGTACACCCCCATGAGCTGCCGCGACGCCCCGGCGGGGTTCGTGAGCGGACCGAGATTGTTGAAGATCGTGCGGGCCTTGAGGTCGGCCCGGATGGGGGCGACGAACCGCATCGCCGGATGGTGCTTTCGCGCGAACAGGAACGCCAGCCCGACCTCCTCGATCGCACGGGCCAGGCGGTCCGGATCCAGATCGAGGCCGACACCGAGAGCCTCGAGCACGTCCGCGGAGCCGCTGCGCTTCGTCACCCCGCGGTTGCCGTGCTTCGCCAGGCGTGCGCCTCCGGCCGCCGCGACGAACGCCGCCGTGGTGCTGACGTTGATCGTGCTCACGCCCGTGCCGCCGGTACCGCAGATGTCCAGCAGCGGACCGGCGTCCGCGACAGGCACGCGGATCGAGCGCTCGCGCATCGCCTCGGCGAAGCCCACGATCTCGTCCACGGTCTCGCCCCGCGTGCGCAGCGCGGCCAGGAGGGCCGCGGCCTGCATCTGCGACAGCTCGCCGTCCATCAGCCTGCCCATCACCTCGCGGGCCCGCTCGCGCGTCAGCGTGCGTCCGTCGAACACGGTGGCAAGCGTGCCGGCGACGTCGAAGTCGTTCGTCGTTGCTTCCGGGTCGCTCATCGGTCTCCTCCGTCGGGCTCGGCGCGGCCGCGTCGCGGCGCCCCGTCGGCCAGGCCACGCGCGTAGGCCAACTCGAGCAGCACCGCGATCTGGCGATCGCTCAGCTCGCCGACGTCGCGGCCGCGCAGACGGGCGGCGCGCAGCGGGTGCACCAACGCCAGCCGTGCGAGGCGCGAGACCGGATGCGTGCCCGTCCATAGCCGGACGTCGAGGCTCGGGTGCAGGCGCGCGAACGTCCAGGCCCGGCGTCCGAGCCGATAGTACTTGCTCTCCGTGGTCGCGAACGTCACGCGGTCGAAGTGCCAGATCGCAGCGTCCCGGAGGAACCGGGACCGTACGCCGGCCCGCCACAGCCGGTAGCCGAGCTCGTGATCCTGCCAGCCGTAGCCGTCGAAGGCCGGCGAGAACCGTTGGTCGCCCAGCATCTGGCGCGGCAGGGAGAGCGTCGCGAACCAGAACCCGTTGCGTCCCATGTCGGTACCGTCCCGAAGGCGGCGCGTGCCGGCATGCAGGCGGCGGCGCCAGTAGGCCTGGAAGGGGGTCTCGACCACCTCGTCGGGCACCACCAGGCGCGACACCCAGGCGCCGGGCCGGGCGGCTTGCGCCCTGAGGTGCCGGGCGGGCAGCTGGGGGTCGTCCGGCACCATGTCGTCGTCGGAGAACAGCAGCACGCGTCCGCGGGCCATCTCGATCGCCCGGTTGCGGGTCACCGCCGCGCCCGCGTTGTCGTGCCGCGCGTACCGCAGCGGGACCTCGCCGGCGGCGAAGGCGTCGGCCAGCTCCGCCAGCACCCTCGGCGTGCCGTCACGGCTGCCGTCGTCGACCACCACGATCTCCGCCTCCGGGCCATCGCTCAAGCGGTCGCGCCAGGCGCGAAGCACGCGCGGCAGCAGCTCGGCGCGCTCGTGGGTCGGGATCAGCACGCTCAGCTCGGGACGATCGGACCGCGAAGGCGTCACGCCGCCAGCTCGCTACGCGCGTCGCGGGCGCCCCGCGCGTAGGCCCGCTCGTAGGCGAGAACGGTCGGGTCGATCCAGCGCGTCCACGGGCCGTACAGCACGATCCGCTTGACGGCCAGCAGCGACGGGTGCACCCCGAGCCACCAGGCGGACCCGCCGTGCGGGTGTCGCCGCGCGACGCCGACGTGGGAACGGCCGGCCAGGTACGCCTTCTCCGCGTCGTCCCAGACGCGACCGCGATGCTCCGCGGCGCCGCCCGGCACCCGCCGGAAGGCCATCCCGCGCGCCCGCAGGCGAAGTCCGAGCTCCGGATCCTCGCCTCCGTAGCCGCGCCACTCGGGGTCGTAGCCACCGACCGCCTCGAAGGCGGCGCGCGGCAGGCTGGTGTTGGCGCCGGTCGCGTTGCTCCAGTGGGCCCGCCCGAACGCACCGGCGGTACGCTCGAACGGCTCGCGTCGCCGGCCGGCGCGCAGGGCCTCGGGCAGGCGCAACGGTCCCACGCCGACCGCTCCCGGCACCCGCTCGTGAAACGCCGCGTGCGCCGCGAGCGCGGCGGGCTCGTGGGTGACGTCGTCATCGCTCAGGAGCAGGACCGGTGCGCTGGCCATCGAGGCCGCCAGGTTGCGCGCACGCCCGACCGGGTGGTCCACGCCGCCGTCGAGGCGCACCGCGAAGCGCGGCTCGATCTCCTCGAGGCGGGCGCGTGTCCGGTCGCGCTCGTCCGGCGTCTCGTTCAGCCACAGGCACCACTCGAACGCCTCGGGCGGCAGCGTCTGAGCGGCCAGGCTGCGCGCCTTCGCGAGCAGGGCGTCGGGTCGGCCCCGGCTGGCCGTGACCACGGCGATCCGTGGCGGCCCCGCTGGCGCGTCGCCCGGCGTCATCGCGAGGTCGTCGCCTCGACGAAGCGGGCCAGCATCGACGCGCCGTCCCGCGTGAGGATGCTCTCGGGATGGAACTGGACCCCCCAGACGGGGTGGTGGACGTGGCGAAGGCCCATCACCACCGGCGTCCCGTCGTCGTCCGTCCAGGCGTTCACGATCAGCTCGTCGGGAACGTCCTCGACGACGAGCGAGTGGTAGCGCGTCACGGTCACCTCTTCCGGCAGCGAGGCGAACACGCCGCTGCGGTCGTGCCGAACGCGGCTGGTCTTGCCGTGCATGATCTTGCCCGCCCGGGTCACGCGCGCGCCGTACGCGTCGCCGATCGCCTGGTGACCCAGGCAGACGCCCAGGATCGGCACGTCGGGTCCGTAGCGCCGGATGACCTCGACCGAGTGGCCGGCGTCGGCAGGCGTCTTCGGACCCGGCGAGATCACGATCCCGTCGGCACCGGCGGACGGCACGTCGGCCGGGTCGAACGCGTCGTTGCGCCAGACGACCAGCTCGACGCCGGTCGCGCCGAACATCTGCACCAGGTTGTACGTGAACGAGTCGTAGTTGTCGATCACCAGCAGACGGGGAGCGGGAGGCGCCATCAGGCGAGGCCCTCCGTGGCCATCTCGACGGCGCGACGCAGCGCCGCGAGCTTGTTCAGGCTCTCCTGGTACTCCGCCTCGGGATCGCTGTCGGCGACCACGCCGCCTCCCGCCTGCAGGTGCAGGCGACCGTTCGCGACGACCATGGTGCGAAGCGTGAGCGCCATGTCCATCGCCCCGTCCACCGACACGTAGCCGAACGCGCCGGCGTACGGGCCGCGGCGGGTCGGCTCGAGCTCGTCGATGATCTCCATGGCGCGAATCTTCGGCGCGCCGCTGGCCGTGCCCATCGGCAGCGTCGCTGCGAGGGCGTCCAGCGGGGTCTTGCCGTCCGCCAGCTCCCCCTCCACGGTCGAGACGAGGTGCATCACGTGACTGTAGCGTTCGACGCGCATCAGGTCGCCGACCCGGACGGTTCCGTGCCGGCAGACGCGGCCCAGGTCGTTCCGGCCCAGGTCGACGAGCATCACGTGCTCGGCACGCTCCTTCTCGTCGGCCAGCAGATCGCCTGCCAGGGCGTCGTCTTCCTCGGCGTCGGCGCCGCGCTTGCGCGTGCCGGCGATCGGCAGGGTCTCGACCCGGTGTCCGTCGCTGCGGACGAGGCTCTCCGGGCTCGACGCCACCAGCGTGACCGGCCCCAGGTCGAGGTAGCCGAGGTACGGACTGGGGTTGATCGCCCTCAGCGCGCGGTACACCGCGAACGGGTGCACGCCCAGATCGGCGGACATCCGCTGGCTGGGCACGACCTGGAACACGTCGCCGGCGTGGACGTACTCGACGGCGCGGCGGACCGCGTCCTTGTACGCCTCGCGCGTCATGTTCGGCTCGAACGCCGTCCTCCGGCCGGCCCGGTCGCCGGGCACGCCGGGAAGCGGCGCGCGCAGTCGCGCGTGGGCCTCCTCGACCAGGCGGCGGGCGCGGGCCTCGTCCTCCGGATCGCCGTCGGTCGCCGGGGCGACGAGGAACAGGCGGCGACGAAGGTGGTCGAACACGACGACGACCTCGGGCTCGACGAACAGCATGTCGGGCACCCCGATCTCGTCGGGGTTCGCGTCGGGAAGGCGCTCGTAGCGACGCACCAGGTCGTACGCCGCGTAGCCCACCGCGCCCGCCCAGAACGGCGGAAGCTCGTCGGGTCGCACCGAAGGACGGACGACGCGGTCCCAGAGCACCTGGAGGGGATCGCCCCCACGTACGCTCCTGGCACCGTCCGCGGTGGTGACGACCGTCTCTTCGCCGCGCGTCTCGATCCGGGCGCGCTGGCCGACCCCGATGAACGAGTAGCGCGCGATGCGTTCGCCCTGCTCGGCGGACTCGAGCAGGAACGAGGGCGGCCCAGCGAGCTTCAGGTAGGCGGTGAGGGGCGTTTCGAGGTCGGCGAGGACCTCCTTGAAGATCGGTCGGACGGGGGGCATGGCCTCGGCCACGGGAACCTCCAGGCGTACGGAGCGGTGCCGGCGCGCGGTGCGCGACTCAGCAGGATGGGCGGCGACGGTCGCCGCGCCATCGCCCGCGCACGCCGGTCCACGCCTGCGTCCGCACGGCCGCGCCGGCGAGGCCGCACGGCTGCGTGCCGCCTCGTGCCGGGCGCGCGACCGTGCGGCGTGCGCTCACTCCGTTCGCGTCCGATCGCCGAGGAACATGCCGATCGCATGGAACCCGGCGTCGACGTGGACCGTCTCGCCGGTCACGCCGCCCGACAGGTCGGTGACGAGGGCGAAGCCCATCCGGCCGACCTCGTCGGTGGTGATGTTCCGCTGGAGCATCGACTGCTTGCCTGCCTCGCCGTACATATCGCCGAAGCCCGCGATCGAGCGGGCGGCGACGGTTCGGACCGGCCCCGCGCTCAGCGCGTTGACCCGGATGCCGGCCGGTCCGAGATCGTAGGCGAGGTAACGCACCGACGCCTCGAGCGCGGCCTTGGCGACCCCCATCAT
The DNA here is from genome assembly GCA_964561595.1 of uncultured bacterium. GTDB lineage: Bacteria > Deinococcota > Deinococci > Deinococcales > Trueperaceae > SLSQ01. The sequence continues at coordinate 14,602 of CAZLQH010000034.1, forward strand.
GTTGTAGTGCGGCACGACCCGTTCTCCGGCCAGGTACGACATCGTGACGATCGCTCCGCCGTCGTCCATCAGCGCAGCGGCGCGGTTGGCGACGGCCACCAGCGAGTAGGCCGAGACGTCCATCGCGAGGCGCCAGTCGTCGCGGCTCGTCTCGCGGAACGGCTCCGAGAACGTGCTGGAGGGAGCGTACGCGATGGCGTGCACCACGAAGTCGAGGCGACCCAGCTCGCGCTTCAGTCGAGCGAAGAGCGCGTCGAGCTGGGCGTCGTCGGTGACGTCGCACTCGGCCAGGATCGGGTCGTCCAGATCCTCGGTCAGGGCGTCCAGGGTGGGCTTCAGGCGCTCGCCCTGGTAGCTGAACGCCAGGCGTGCGCCGGCGTCGGCGAGGGGCTGAGCGATCGACCAGGCGATCGAGCGCTGGTTCGTCACGCCCATCACCAGGCCGGTCTTGCCGCGCAGATCGATGGTGAACACGTCGTTACCTCCTGGATCGAGTCCGGTGGGGAGTGTACCGCAGGCGGGCCGAGCGTCAGCCGTCGCGCATGATGCGGTCGAACCGCTCGAGCGCGTCGCGGGCGAGGCCGGGCTCGCCGCGCTCCTGCCAGGCGCGCGCCAGCCCTTCCCAGCCGGCCTGACTGTACGGCTCGTGCTCCGTCATCCGCTGGTAGAACCCGGTGGCGGCCACCAGATCGCCGTTCGCATGGGCCGCCTCGGCAGCTCCCTCGAGCAGGGTGAGCTGCTCGCCCTGCAGGACCGCGCGCAGGCTCTCGATCCACGACGACTCGAACTGCGCCAGGAACGGTCCCCGGTACAGCTCGATCGCGCCCAGGTAGTCCTCCTGGCGTCCGCTCGCGCGCGCCTGCTGCGCGAGGCCGCGGTAGCGGTCGACGTCGTAGTCGATGCTGAACTTGTCGTGCAGGTAGTAGCGGCGGTTCGCGGACTCGACCATCTCTCCGCCCATCACCTTGCGCAGGCGGTAGAGGGTGGTGTGGAAGCTCGACGAGGCCCGGGATTCGGACTTGCCGGGCCAGAGCGCCTCGGCGACCTCGAAGGTGCCGACGCCGCTGCGATGCTCGAGCAGGTAGAAGAGGAGCTCGAGCGCCTTGAGCGAGTCCCAGTCGAGCCGCTCGCCGTCCCGCTCGACCATCGGATGCCCGAAGCCGCGAGCGGCCACCGAGCCCTCGAGCGGACGCCGGAGCTCGGCGACGCGGCGCAGACGGACCTCGACGGCCTCGACGAGCTCCTCGCGCGCGAACGGCTTCGTGAGGTAGTCGTCCGCGCCGAGGCTCATCCCCCGTCGCATCGTCCCGCGGTCGTCGTGCGCGGTGAGGAAGAGGAACGGGACCGACCTGAGCTCGGGAACCTCGCGCACGGCGGCGTAGAACTCGAAACCGTCGAGCGCCGGCATGCTGATGTCGGACACGATCACGTCCGGGCGGAGCCCTCCCCGCAGCTCGTCGAGGGCGTCGCGCGGATCGTCGAACGCGACGACCTCGTAGCCCGAGGAGGCGAGGGCGATCTCGGTCAGCTTGAGCATGCCTGGCTCGTCGTCGACGGCCAGAACCAGGGTCGAGGTCACGAAACGAGTGTACCGGTCCGAACGCCCGGCGTGCGGCGGCCGGGTGCGGACCAGGAGGCGTCGTGGGTCAACCCCACGCCTCGGTCGTCTGGAGGTGGACGAGGGCGCTGAACTGGACCGCGCCGGAGGGCAGCGCGGCGGTGTCGAACCCCACCTCGACCACGGCGGCCTCGGCGGGAAGCGCCTCGAGCACGCGAGCGAGCCGCTCCTCGAACAGCGACGCCTCGTTGGCGGTCACGACCTTCATCTCGTGTCTCATGCGGCGGGCTCCTTTCCATGACGGGCGAGGACCGACGGATCGTCGCCGATCACGCCGCCCACCCCTGCGCGCGCCAGCTCCTCGATCCGCGTCGGATCGTTCACCGTCCAGACGTGGACGGGAAGACCGCGGCGACGGCAGCGAGCCAGCAACGGCGCGTCCACCTGACGGTCCTCGGGGTGCAGCGCGTCGACGTGGAGCCAGCGGGCCGCACGTCCCGAGCGGAGGCCGCGCGGGGCGTCGGGCGTGGTCAGCAGCGCCGTCCTCAGGCGGGGGGCGCTCAAGCGCACCCGGGCCAGCGCCAGGGGATCGAAGCTCGAGACGAGCACACGGTCCTCGAGCCCGCTGACGCGAACGGCGGCCACGAGATCGCGCTCCAGCGTCCAGGGGCGGAACCAGGCGGGTCGGCTCTTGATTTCGAGGTTCAGCAGGGTGCCGGGATGGTCCCGCGCGATGCGGAACAGCTCCTGCACGGTCACCAGGCGCGGCGCACGCTCGCGCAGGCTCTCCAACGATGCGGTCCGGACCTCGAGCCCGGCGACGTCGAAGTCGTGCCAGAGCATCAGCACGCCGTCCGCCGTGCGCTGCACGTCGGTCTCGATCCCGTCGACGAGCGAGAGCGCGAGCTCGAACGCCTCCGCCGTGTTCTCCTCGCGGGGCCCGCGGGCCCCGCGGTGGCCGAGCGCCCACGGCCGTCGTCGCTCCACGCCGGGCACCGCGCGCGGCCGCCAGCCCGGACCGCCCCACCAGGCGAGCGCGAGGAGCAGGACCAGGGCGAAGCTGAGCGGAGCGACCATGCTGGAAGCGTACCCCGACGGGTCCGGGCGCGTCCCGGGGCGCGGCTCCCCGGGTGGTACGATCGGCGTGACGATGGGCATCAGCGCCAAGGCACGCCCGCGACGCGAACGGGTGATGCTTCTCCTTCAGCCCGTGGCGGGTGCCGTCGTGCGCGTTCTGGCCCCCCTGGGCGTGAATCCGCTCTGGCTCGTGACCCTCCACAGCGTGATGGGGGTGGCGGCGGGGGCGCTGATCGCCTTCGCCGGGCCCGACGCGATTCCGGGCAGGTCGACCGGCTGGACCGTCGCCGCTGCCCTGCTGCTGGCGAAGGCGGTTCTGGACAACGCCGACGGCGGCTTGGCCCGGGCGACGGGCCAGGTCACGAAGATGGGGCGGTATTACGACACCGGCATGGACCTCGTCGTGAACGTCGCGGTGTTCGCCGGCCTGAGCGTGCACGTGGGCCTGCCCGTCGCCGCCGCGGCGCTCGTCGTGACCACGGTGGCGCTGTCGCTGGACTTCAACATGGAGCGGCTCTACCGGCGTCCAAGGACCCCGGCGCCCAGCGGCCCGCCCGCACGGGACGTCCCTAGGGGCGCGCCCGAGCCGCTGTACCGGCTGTTCGAGCAGCTCTACGAACGTCTCCTGGCGCCGCAGGACCGCGTCATCGAGCGCCTCGACCGCGGCCTCTTCCGCCGTTTGGAGGGGGCCGACTACGACGACGCTCCGCTGGATCGTCGCCTCGCCTGGTCGGACCTGTTCTCGACCGCGACGCTCGTCGATCTGGGGCTGTCGACGCAGACCGTGCTGCTGGCCGCCTGCCTGCTGGCCGGTCGACCGTGGATCTACCTGATCGCCGTCGCGGCCGTCCCGTTCTGGGCATTGGGCGTGACCCTACTGCGCCTGATCCGCTACCGGGCGTACCGTCGCGGCGATGAGGAGCTTCCCACGTGACCGAACGCCCTGACCCCGTACGCCCTGACGACGCGGCCCCCCGCCCGCTGGCCACGGTAGGCGCGCTGATCGTCGCCCCCGACGGCCGGGCGCTGTTCGTGCGCACCGAGAAGTGGCGCGGTCGTTGGGGGGTGCCCGGCGGCAAGATCGAGTCGGGCGAGACGATGCTGGCCGCGTTGCGCCGCGAGGCGCTCGAAGAGACCGGCCTGGCGCTGCACGACGTTCGCTGGGCTCCGACCTTGGAGGCGGTACGCAGCCACGAGTTCGTCCGCGACGCCCACTTCGTGCTCCTGAACTTCGTCGCGCGGTCGCGCACGACCGACGTCCGCCTCAACGACGAGGCGGATCGTCACGCCTGGCTACGGCCGGCCGACGCCCTGCGCGAGCTCGCGCTGAACGGCCCGACCCGCGCCCTGGTGTTGCACTACCTCGCCCACGGTCACGCAGGGTCTCCCCTCGCCGAGACGCCTGCGGCGACCGGCGCCCGACCGGAGCCGACGCGCCGGTGAGGCCGGCCGCGCTCGTCACCGGCTCGGCGCAAGGGATCGGTCGCGCGCTCCTGCTGATGCTCGCGAAACGCGGGCACGACGTGCTCGTCCACTACCGCAGCAGCGCGGACGAAGCGGAGGCCGTCGCCGAGCGCGCACGGGCGCACGGCGTGCAGGCCGCCACGCTCCAGGCGGACGTGACCGACGAAGCCGCCGCCCACGGTCTCGTCGACGATGCGGCCCGGCGATTCGGGCGCCTGGACGTGGTGATCAACAACGTGGGCAACTACGACAAGGGGCCGCTGGAGGCGTTCGCGAGCGACGCGTGGCACGAGATGTTCGACTCGAACCTCCACGCCACCTTCTACGTCTGCCAGCGCGCCGCGCCGATCCTGCGCGCCAGCCCGCGCGGCCGGATCGTGAACGTCGGCTACGCAGGCGCCGACACGCTCGTCGCGAAGCCCGGCATCGTCGGCTACCAGATCGCCAAGACCGGCGTGCTGCTCTACAGCCGCGCGCTCGCCAAGCGCGAGGCCCCGCACGGCACCACGGTGAACGTCGTGGCCCCAGGCGTGATCGAGAACAGCGTCACCCAGCCGGTCGAGGAGATCCCCATGGGGCGTCCCGGCACGCTGGACGAGATGGCGGCCGCCGTCTCGTTCCTCGTCTCGGACGAGGCCCGCTACGTCACCGGCGCGTTCCTGCCGGTGGCCGGCGGCTGGAACCTGTGACGGAGACCGGCCGGGACCCGTTCCGGACCGACACCACCCGCGACGACGCGGGCTTCCTCCGCATCGGTCCGCTGCCCAGCGACGATCGGCCGGCGGCACGCCTGAACCGATGGCGCGCGACCGCGCGGCTGTACGAGCCGCTCTGGCGGCGACGCAGCCTGGGGCTGCTGACGCTGGGCGCGTACGGAACGGAGCGCGAGCTCGCCGCGATGACCCGCTGGCTGGCGACCGCCCCGAATCTTCGGATCCTCGACGTGGGGTGCGGCGCGGGCTTCTACCTGCGGGCCCTTCACGCCGCCCGTTCCGATCTGGAGCTGCACGGCGTCGACGCCAGCGAAGCGTTCCTGCGCGAGGCGCGGCGGAGCCTGACCGCGTCGGGCGTTCCCGCGACCCTGGTCCTGGCGGACGCGGCTCGGCTCCCCTACCGCGACGACGCGTTCGACGGCGCCGCCTGCGGAGGGACCCCCAACGAGTTCCGCGATCCGCCTGCGGCGTTCGGGGAGATCGCGCGGGTCGTGCGTCCGGGTGGCAGGGTCTGGCTCATGGCCGCCGTCGCGGCGCGGTCGTGGCCGGGTCGCCTCGGACAGGCGGTCCTCCGTGCGGGCGGCCTGTGGACGCCGGAGGCCGCGGAGCTCGTCGATCGGGCCGAGGAGGCGGGACTCAGGGCGGTCCGCGTCGAGGAACGGGGCCCGGTTCTGCTCGGAACGTTCGAGCGACCCGCCTGAACGCGGCGCGCCAGGTCGGGGCCGTGGCGCGTGCGCGGGAGGCAGGCGCGCTGGGCGGGCAGGCGCGGCGGGACGGACGGGCAAGGCGCGGCGTCCAGCCGGACGCCAGGCTCAGTCCTCCTCGAGCACGTACGAAGGCTCGTGCGCGTCGGGAGCCAGATCGAAGATGCCTCCCGCGGCACGCAGGTTCACGACCACCGCGTCGAACCGCTCCACGAGCGGTAGACGGAACAGCGAGACGTCCTCGGCGGGGCGCATCACGCGAGCGTCGAACAGCGTCTGGAACGGCTTGCGGTGCATCGCGTCCTGCAGGAAGTCGCTGGTCCTGAGGTTGGGCCTGAGCTGCATCCGTCCGGCCAGCACGTAGTTCGGGAACACCAGGTACACGTGACGCTGCTGGACCGGCATGTTCGGATCGGGCGCCATCCAGGTCCCACCGACGACCCACGCGACCTGATCCTTCGGGATCGCCGCGAACTCGGTCTCGTACCGGAAGTCCTCCCGCTTGGGCGGATGCTCGATGCCGCTCGCATACATCGAGCACGAGGTCATCGTCAGGTGCGGGCGGTCGTCCGCGTTCAGGAACTCGGCGGTGCCCCTGGAGCTGGGCAGATGCATCTTGCCGATCACCCGGAACTGCGTCGTGTAGACCCTGGCCTCGGTAGGCGTCACGTTCGCGTAGAACACGGAACGACGGTAGCACGTGAGCCACGCGGTCCTGCACGGGTCCAGGAATGCGGGGCGTTCGGTACGGTCGCGGCGCCTCGCCCGCTGATCGACGGATACAATGCGCGCCATGACGAGAACCCTGTTCGGGACCGACGGCGTACGCGGCATCGCGGGCCAGGCCCCGATGAGCGCCGAGACCGCCTTCGCGCTGGGTCGGGCCACTGCGGAGCGTCTGCGCGAGACGGCGGGGCGAGCCCCGCGGATCGTGCTGGGCGTCGATACCCGCCTGAGCGGAGCGATGCTACGGCACGCCTTCACGGCTGGCGCGGTGTCGCGTGGGGCGCACGTCACCTACGCCGGCATCGTGCCCACGCCGGGCGTATCGTTCCTCACCCGGCACGAAGGCGCCGACGCGGGCGTCGTGGTGTCGGCGAGCCACAACCCGTACCAGGACAACGGCATCAAGATCTTCGCCGCGAGCGGCGACAAGCTGCCCGACGAGGAGGAGGCGGCGATCGAGCGCTGGCTCGAAGCGGGCGACGACGCCTACCCGCCGGTGACGGGCGACGGCATCGGTGGAAGCGACCGCTACCCGCGCCGAGAGGGAGCGTACCGTCAGCACCTGCTCGAGCATGCGCCCTACCTCGACGGGCTCCGGGTGGGGCTGGACTGCGCGAACGGCGCGGCCAGCGAGATCGCGCCGGAGCTGTTCCGACGCATCGGGGCGCGCCTGCAGGTGATCCACGCCGGTCCGGACGGCCGCAACATCAACGTCGCGTGCGGATCGACCCACCCGTCCGCGATCCGGGCCCACGTGCTGGAGCAAGGACTGGACGTCGGCGTCGCGTTCGACGGAGACGCCGACCGCGCCGTGCTCGTCGACGCGCGTGGCAGGCTCGTCAGCGGCGATCACATCCTCGCCATCGTGGCGCGGGTGCGCGGCGACGCCGAGGTCGTCGGAACGGTGATGACGAACCTCGGCGTGGAGCGGTGGATGTCGGATCACGGCGTGACGATGCACCGGACGCTGGTCGGCGACCGCTACGTCCATCGCGAGCTGGTGCAGCGCGGCCTGCGTCTGGGCGGCGAGGCTTCGGGCCACGTGCTGTTCCTCGACAAGGCGCCCACGGGAGACGGGCTCCTGACCGCCCTTCAGGCGCTGGCCGCGGTTCGGGCCTCGGGACGCTCGTTGGAGCGGTGGATGGACGAGATTCCGAGCTACCCGCAGATCTTGCGCAACGTCCCCGTGGACACCGGCCGCAAGCATGCGACCGCGAGCCATCCCGAGGTGCTGGCCGCCGTCGCCGACGCCGAGGCCGACCTGGGTACGGACGGGCGCATCAGCCTGCGCCCCAGCGGGACCGAGCCGCTGGTCCGGGTCATGGTCGAGGGCGCCGACTCGGAGCGGATCGAGCGCTACGCCGCTCGGCTCGTGGACGTGGTCGCCCGTGTCGGAGCGGCGTCGTGACGGCGGACGCCGGCGTCGGCGACGCGCGCGCGGCGGAGCCGTCCGGCGCCTGGCTGGACGCGACGCGCGCGCTGCCCGCCGGCCACCCCGTGTGGCCGGGCGACGCACCGTTCGTGGTCGTTCCGACCGCGCGGATTCCGGAGGGCAGCCCCGTGAACCTTTCCAGCACGGCGGGCACCACGCACCTCGGAACGCACGTCGACGCACCCTGGCACTACGACGACCAAGCGCCCCGGATCGAGTCGATCGGACTGGACGTGCTGATCGGCGAGGGCCAGGTGGTGGACCTTTCGGACGCCGAGGGACCGATCGAGGCCGCCGAACTTCCGGACGGGCCGTACGCCGGGCGTGTGCTGCTCCGTACGGGACAGCCCGACGCCTGGACCGCGTTCCCCGCCGCGCTTCGTCCGCTCACGCCGGGCGCGGTCCGACGACTGGCGAC
>CAZLQH010000035.1:0-1079 GCA_964561595.1 uncultured bacterium
GCCCACCGCCTCCTCGTCCAGCCACACGCTGGCGGACGCGACCTCCGGCCCGGCGGGCGGGAACCACTGGACGGCCGCCCAGCCGGGCCGGGGCACCTCGGCGGCGACGAACGTCAGCGCCGGCACGCCGCCCAGCCGGTCCACGCGAACCTCGCGCAGCCGCAGTCGCGGCTCCAGCGTCGGCAGCTGCTGGGGCACCGGCGGCAGGTAGAGAGGGGTGCAGGCGGGCGTGCCCGCCAGAGCGGCCAACGCCAGCAAGCGAACGACCGTGCGCGTCCGCTTCGCCCCGGTCCCACGCGGACCCGACCTCACGCGCCCGGCCTCACGTGCCGACCTCACGTTCCGACCCGCTGCAGCGCCAGCAGCCGCCACGGCCCGTCCGCGTCGGTCGATTGCCACCGCAGCGACGGTGGCAGGGCCGCCTCGACCCGGTCGATCCGGTCGTCCAGGATGCCCGTCAGGAACGCCACGCCGCCGGGGCGGAGCACCTTCGCGTAGGCGTCCGCCAGCTCCGCGTGGAGCTCCGCGAAGAGGTTCGCGACGAGAACGTCGCAGCCCAGGTCCGGCCGGGCCGGGTCGACCGATCCGAGCTCGAAGCGTGCACGGGAGCGGTTCAGCCGCGCGTTCTCCTCCGCGACCGGCAGCGTCGCCGGATCGACGTCGACCCCCAGCGACGACGCCGCGCCCAGCAGGTCCGCCGCGATCGCCAGGATGCCGGACCCCGCGCCCACGTCCAGCACCCGCGCGCCGGTCAGGTCCGCCCGCTCCAGCCGCGCGAGCGCCATGCGCGTCGTCTCGTGGTGGCCGGTGCCGAACGCCATGCCCGGATCGAGCCACAGCGGCTTCTGTCCCGCTTCTAGGACGACGTCCGCATGGGTCGGCGCGATCACCAGGCTCCCGACACGCACCGGCTCCAGGCCGGCGAAGTAGGCGGCCACCCAGTCGGTGCCGTCGGCGTCCTCCCAGCGGCCGGCCAGCGGCAGCGGGCGCCGGGCGTCGAACCAGGCGACGATCTCCTCGCCCTCCTGCTGCATGCCGCGGCACCCCAGCGCCCACAGCTCGGCCGCCGCCGGCGGGTC
>CAZLQH010000035.1:1179-15196 GCA_964561595.1 uncultured bacterium
CCTGCTGCATGCCGCGGCACCCCAGCGCCCACAGCTCGGCCGCCGCCGGCGGGTCGGCCTCCAGGTCGCCGGCGAATCGGAACGCCTTCACCGGCGGCCCCTCGGGCGGATCCACGGGCGCGCGCCCGCCTCAGCGCGGCCGGTCACGGCACGACCTCGGCGCGGACGACGCGGTCGTCCCGCGTCACGATCTCGAACCCCAGCCGCTGGCCCTCCTGCAGGAACCAGGCGACGTCGGCGGCACGCGCCGTGCCTCCGGTCGTGGCGCGGTGGGGCTCGCCGCTGGCCGCCAGGATCATCGTCTCGGCCAGGCAGGCGGGCACCAGGCCGTCGCCGAAGTGCAGGTCCAGGTCGCTCACGCTGCGGCCGGGCGGCCGCACCACGCCGCCCGGCACCAGCTGCACCCCCGGCACGTCGCGAACGGCCGGGTCGACGTCGGCGGGACGCCCGAGGTCGTAGATCCAGGCGCCCGGCCGCACGTGCTCCGGCAGGATGACGACGCCGGGCGCGCTGGTGGCCGTGAACACCAGGTCGGCGGCGGCGACGTCGGCGGGATCGGTCGAGGTCGTCACCTCCAGCGTCGGATGCTTGTGCCGCAGCGTCGCGGCGCTCCGCTCCAGCCGCGCCCGGTCGGTGCCGATGAGGATCAGCGCGCCCACGTGCTCCGCCAGCGTGCGCGCCACGCCGAACGCGACCACGCCGTTCGCGCCCACCACCGCCGCGGTGCTTCGGGCCAGCGTGCCGCCCTCCTCGCGGAACCGCTCCAGCAGGCCCGGGATCGCCGCACGCACGGTGGCCGCCGTGTAGCTGCCGCCGTGCGTGACCGGCAGGTCGGGCACCGCCTCCTGCACCTTGCGGCCCTTGTCGCCGACCGTGGACCAGAACGCGCCCAGACCGAACGCCTCGGCGCCCAGCTCACGCGCCAGCTGCGCGCCCCGGATCGCCATCCGGGTCGCGGTCTCCGGGTCGGCACGGATCTGGTCGGGCAGCATCGGACCGCCGATCAGGACCACCTCCAAGGTGCGTCCGTCGGCCAGCTCGACGCCCCGGACGATGCCGTGAAGCTGCGGACGGAGCCACGGCATCAGCCGCCGCAACGCCGGCTCCGGCAGCCAGCCGCGCCGGTGCAGCAGGTGCGCCCAGCGCTGGCTCGGGACCTGCCACAGGTCGTCGAGCGTCATCGGGTGGATCATGAACGCCGCGCGGACCCGGCCGGGCGCCAGGCCGCGGACGGGAGGGGGATCGCCCAGGCGCGGCTCGGTGCCGTCCGCGATGCGCGCCAGCGACGGCAGGCCGCGGATCGTCAGCAGCGCCAGCCAGCCCGCCACGACGGGCACGGGCGCGCCCGGCCAGAGCAGCATCGCCAGCAGTCCCAGCAGCGTCGCCGGCGTCACGAACCCCCAGCCCGCCAGCGACGCGGCGTACACGACCGCTCCCGCGCCCGCCGCGAGCACCGGCATCTCGCCGGCCACGACGGCCGCCGTCAGCGCGCCGGCCAGCACGCCGTTGCCGCGGCCGCGCGGCGCCCGCGCGTCGCTGGGCCACGGGAGCGGCAGCACGTGGCCCGCCAGCACGCCGACCGCCGCGGCCCCGGCGGACGGCGCGATCGCGACGGCCACGGCGCCCTTGAGCACGTCCAGCACGAAGCCCACCGCCGCCACGGGAGGCCCGAGCAGTCGGAACACGTTCTCGACGCCCAGCAGGTACGGGTTCAGGTCGCGCGGATCGCGCCCCGCGGCGCGGCGGATCCACCACGCGCCCAGCGGGAGCGAGCCGATCGCCCAGGCGGCGACCAGCGAAACGAGCACGGTCCAGAACGGCGTCATCGTCGGCATTCTACCGGCCGGACCCCGCCCGTCCGACGCGCAGGTACGATGACCTGCGTGGAAAGCCGGACCCCCCCGCAGAACCTCGACGCCGAACAGAGCGTCCTCGGAAGCATCCTCCTGGACAACGAGGTGTACGCCACCCTGGAGGGCACGCTCCGCGCGGAGCACTTCTACAAGGAGGGACACCGCAAGGTGTTCCGGGGGATGGAGCGCCTGTTCCACCGGGGAGACCCGATCGACCTGGTCACCCTCACCGAGGAGCTGCGTCAGAGCGGCGAGCTGGACGCGGTGGGGAACGTGCCGTACCTGATCGGTCTGGCCGACGGCGTGCCCACCGCCGCGTACGCCGAGAGCTACGCCCGCATCGTGACGGAGAAGTCGGTGCTGCGCGACCTGATCTCCGCCAGCGGCCAGATCATGCAGACCGCGTACGACCAGTCGATGCCGCTCGAGGAGGTCCTGGACGCCTCGGAGAAGGCGATCTTCGAGCTGGCCAGCAGCAAGCGCTCGCACGCCTTCGGCACGATGGGCGAGCTCGTGACCGAGACGTTCGCCCACATCAACGAGCTGTTCGCGAACCCCGATCCCGTCTCGGGCATGCGGACCGGCTTCAAGGAGCTCGACCAGCTGACCGCCGGGCTGCAGCCGTCCAGCCTGAACGTGCTGGCCGCGCGGCCCAGCATGGGCAAGACGGCGCTGGCGCTGTCGATCGGACTGAACGCAGCGCTCCGCGAGAACAAGACGGTGGGGCTGTTCAGCCTGGAGATGTCGGGCGTCCAGCTCGTCACGCGCATGATCTGCAGCGAGGCGCGCGTCGACATGAGCCGCGTCCGCAACGGCCAGCTCACCGACCGCGACTTCCAGCGCCTGGCCGACACCGCGGGCCGGATGAGCGAGGCCAAGATCTTCATCGACGACCACGCCGACATGACGGTGATGGAGCTGCGCAGCCGGGCGCGGCGGCTGATGGCGGAGCACGACCTGGGGCTGATCGTGATCGACTACCTGCAGCTCATGTCGGGGCACAGCGCCGGCCGCTTCGGCTCCGAGAACCGGCAACAGGAGATCAGCAGCATCTCGCGCGGGCTGAAGGCGCTGGCCCGCGAGCTGGACGTTCCCGTGCTGGTGCTCTCGCAGCTGTCGCGCGCGGTCGAGAGCCGTCCGAACAAGCGTCCGATGCTGTCCGACCTGCGCGAGTCGGGCGCCATCGAGCAGGACGCCGACCTGGTGATGTTCATCTACCGCGACGAGTACTACGACCCGAACTCGGAGAAGCAGGGCATCGCGGAGATCCTGATCGGCAAGCAGCGCAACGGGCCGGTCGGCGCGGTCGAGCTGCAGTTCCACAGCTCGCACGTGCGCTTCAACGACCTGGCGCGGGGCGCGCCGTAGGCCGAAGCCCGCCGCCGAGCGCCTGAACACGAGCGCCGGGACACCGTCCGCGCCGCCGTTCGGGCGATAGACTCTCGACATGCCCAAGTTCCCGTTGCGAGGCGCGCTGATCGTGGTGGCCGCCGTCGCGATCGTGCTGTTCATCGCGTCCCGCTCCGGGAATGAGCCGGCCGACGTCCGAAGCTACGGCGCGTTCGAGGCCGAGCTTCGTGCCGGGCGCGTGCAGAGCGTCCGCATCGACGGGACCGAGCTGACGGTCGTCCCGACGGCGGGCGAGCCGTACCGTACGCGGCTCGCGACCCCGCCCGCCGACCTGTCGCGCTTCACCGACGCCGGCGCGGACGTCGAGGTGGCCGAGCCGGGGCTCGCCTGGGGCAGCATCGCGCTGTACGCGGTCCCGATCGTGCTGATGCTGGCGTTCGTCCTGTTCCTGCTGCGCGGCAACCGCAGCGCCGCGAACGACGGCGCGACCAGCTTCGGCAAGAGCCGCGCCCGCATGGTCACCGAGGAGAACACCGGCGTGACGTTCAACGACGTCGCCGGCGTCGAGGAGGCGAAGGCGGACCTGACCGAGGTCGTCGAGTTCCTCAAGAACCCCGCGCGCTTCCACGCCCTGGGCGCGCGCATCCCCCACGGCGTGCTGATGGTCGGACCTCCCGGCAGCGGGAAGACGCACCTCGCACGGGCCGTGGCCGGCGAGGCGGGCGCGCCGTTCTACTCGATCAGCGGCTCGGACTTCGTCGAGATGTTCGTCGGGGTCGGCGCCGCCCGCGTGCGCGACCTGTTCGAGACGGCGAAGAAGCACGCGCCCGCCATCGTGTTCATCGACGAGATCGACGCGGTCGGTCGCCGTCGCGGCGTGAACCTGGCCGGCGGCAACGACGAGCGCGAGCAGACGCTGAACGCCCTGCTGGTCGAGATGGACGGGTTCGAGAGCCAGCACGAGGTGATCATCGTTGCCGCCACGAACCGGCCCGACGTGCTGGACCCCGCCCTGCTGCGGCCCGGGCGCTTCGACCGCCAGGTCGTCGTCGACGCGCCCGACGTGCGCGGACGCGAGGCGATCCTCCGCATCCACGCGCGCGGCAAGCCGCTGGCCCGCACGGTCGACCTGTCGCGCGTCGCCAAGCGTACGCCCGGCTTCGTCGGCGCGGACCTCGAGAACCTGCTGAACGAGGCGGCGCTGGTCGCGGCCCGCGCGGGGCGCCGCGAGATCGTGGCGCCCGACCTGGACGAGGCGGCGGACCGCGTCGTGATGGGCCCCGAGCGGCGCAGCCGCGTGATCAGCGACCGCGAGAAGCGCACCACCGCGTACCACGAGGCCGGCCACGCCCTGGCCGCCCACCTGCTGGAGCACGCCGACCCGGTCCACAAGATCACGATCGTGCCGCGCGGACGCGCCATGGGGTACGTGATGCAGTTCGCCGAGGAGGAGCGCCTGTCGGCCGGCCGCGCCGAGCTGCTGGACCGCATCGGCGTGGCGCTGGCGGGACGCGTCGTCGAGGAGCTGGTGCTGGCCGACGTGACCACCGGCGCGCAGAACGACTTCGAGCAGGCCACCGACCTGGCGCGCCGGATGGTGACGCGCTGGGGGATGAGCGTCCGGCTGGGGCCGATCGCGCTGGCGGCCGGCGAAGGCGGCTATCTGGGCGAGACCGACGGGCCACGCAGCTACAGCGAGGCGACCGCCCGCCGCATCGACGGCGAGATCAAGCGGATCGTCGACGAGCAGTACGCGCGCGTCCGCGAGCTGCTGGACGCGCGGCGCGACGAGCTCGACCGCGTCGTCGAGGTGCTCCTCAAGCGCGAGACGCTTCATCACGACGAGTTCGCGGCGCTCATGCGGGGCGAGTCCCTCGCCGAGCCGCCCCCCGTCGCCGATCCGCCGGCTCCCCCGCCCCGCCGCGCCCAGGGCGCGGGCGACGAGCCCAGCGGCTCGGGCGACGGCCAGCGGCCTCCGGGAATGGTGCCCGAGCCGGGCTGAGCCGAAACGGGGAACGCGCGTCGGGTGGGGAATTTTCACCACCCCTTCGGATCGCACCGTGCTAGCCTTCCAAGCGAATCTGTGGGAGGAGTCATCATGGCCTCGTTGCGCGACCGATTCTCGCGCTTGCTCAGCCCGAAGATCGAAGCGGTCGGCCTCGAGGTAGGTACCGCCAACCTCAAGGTCGTCGAGCTTCGTGCTGGCAGCCCGCCCAGCCTGTCCACCCTCGCGGTGCGATCGATGCCCCCTGGACTCGTCCAGGAGGATCAGGTCGTCGACCCGCAAGGCTTGGCCGACGAGATCAAGGCCCTCTTCAACGAGGCCGGCATCTCGACGCGCTACGTCGTGACCGCGGTCGGCAACCGCCAGGCGATCACCCGGAACATCCACGTGCCCAAGATGTCGCTCAAGGAGCTCGACGAGGCGATCAAGTGGGAAGCCGAGCGCTACATCCCGTTCGCCATCGACGAGGTCGTGCTGGACTACTACGTCCTGGACAACCCCGACGACGTCGAGGAGGGCGGCCAGCTCGAGGTGGTCATCGCCGCCGCGCGGCTGGACCTGGTCACGCAGCAGGTCGAGTACCTGAAGCTCGCCGGCCTGGAGCCGGTCGTGATCGACGTCAAGCCGTTCGCGCTGCTCCGCTCCCTCAAGGGGGCGTTGCTGGGCGAGCACCTGAACAAGGTCACGCTGACCCGCGCGGGCTACACCGAGGGCAACGAGGTCGGCGTGGTCCTGGAGATCGCCGCCACCTCCACCACGATCACCCTGGTGCGGGGCGACCGCGTGCTGATGAACCGCAACATCGGCGTCTCCGGCGACGACTTCACCGCCGCCGTGCAGCGCAGCTTCGGCCTGGACTTCGACAGCGCCGAGGAGGTCAAGCTCGACTACGGCACCGCCACGATCCCGACGGAGGACGAGGAGGAGCTGCTGAACTTCGACGCCAAGCGCGAGCAGTTCAGCCCCAGCCGCGTGTACGAGGCGTTGCGGCCGGTCCTGGTCGACCTCACCACCGAGATCCGGCGCAGCCTCGAGTTCTTCCGCGTCCAGACCGGCGACGCCTCGATCAACCGCATGCTCGCCACCGGCGGCGGCGCCAAGCTGCGCGGCCTGTCCGAAGCGATCGGCGACGCTCTGGGCTTCCGCGTCGAGGTCGGCGATCCGTGGCTGAGCGTCACCGTCGACGAGCGCCACTTCGACGAGCAGTACCTGGACAAGGTCGGTCCCGAGCTGGCCGTGGCGCTGGGCCTGGCCCTTCGGGGGGTGCGCGGTCTTGATTAACGTCAACCTGCTTCCGAAGAATCTTCAGCGCGTCCGCGAGCCGGGCTACTGGCGCCTGCTCGCGGTGATGGTCCCCCTGCTCGTGTTCGGCGTGGTGTTCGTGTTCCAGTACCTCGCCTGGCAGACCACGCAGAACCTGGAGCGCGACGTGCAGGCGCGCCAGGAGCAGCTCGCGCTGCTCCGGCCGTTCCTCGACGAGCAGGAGGCGCTCCAGGCACGCCAGCGCCAGCTGAACGAGCTGATCGCCGTGGCCGACGCGGTGCGTGAGAACCGCATCGTCTGGACCGGCGAGATCGTGGCGCTGCTCGAGACCCTGCCCGCCCGCGGCGGCGGACCGCGCCCCGCGATCGACTTCCGGAACCTGAGCATGCGCTCCGTCGTTCCGCCGCAGAGCGATCCCGCCCGTTACGAGGGGTCACCCATCGTCGCCGAGCTGTCCATCGGAGGGAACGTGGAAGACCTCGAGGTGCTCGCGTCGTTCGTTCGGAACCTCGAGACCTCCTCCGACTTCGGCGTGCTGTTCCAGAACGCCAGCCGTCAGGAGGGCGAAGAGGACCTCGACGCCCTCTACGGCTACAGCCTCACCGTCGGCGCGATCGGTGACGGAAGCGGAGAGACGCCATGACCTCGCGCTTCTCCCTCTCCCGGCTCCGCCAGCGCGACTGGGCGATCATCTTCATCGTCCTCTCCGTCGTGGCGGCGGGCCTCTGGTACTGGTTCATGTACCGCCCCACCCAGGAGACGATCACGCAGCTCGAGGACGAGATCGCCCGGCTGGACACCCAGATCGAGCGGGGCGAGGCCGCACGCCGCAACCTGCCCGCCCTGCGCCTGGCGGTCGCCGAGCTCGAGCAGGACCGCCGCGAGTTCCTCGCGGAGCTGCCCACCGAGAGCGACGTCGCCGACCTGCTCGACGCGCTCCGCGTCTCCGCGTCCGAAGCGGACGTGATCGTGAACAGCCTCGGCCAGGGCGGCGGCGGCGAGAACATCCAGGACGTCCGGCCCATCGGCTTCACGATGGCGACGACCGGGCCGTTCGTGCAGACGATGGAGTTCCTCGGCACGCTCGAGACGCTCCAGCGCTTCACGAAGATCAACCAGGTCCAGCTGTCCGTCTCGGAGCAGATCGACGATCCGCCCCTGAACGCGAACTTCGGCTTCACCGTGTACGTGTTCACGGGCGAGGACCCGGGCGATCCGGAGGTGCGGCCGTGACGCTATCCAGAACCGCACGCATCCTCATCGCGCTGCTGCTCGTCGCGGCCGCCGCGTTCGTGTGGATCAACTTCTTCGCGGAGACGCCGGACACCCCGCCCCTCGCCGGACCCACCGTCGAAGCGCCGCAGGCGCCCGCGGAAGGCGAAGGCGTCGACGGCGCTACGGTCGACTCCGCTACGGTCGACGGCGGCCCGGCGGACGACGCCGACGCAGCGGACGCGATCGTCGACGACGGCGAAGCGGGACCGCCGACCGTCGTCGCGGGCCCCGACGTGGACGTGGTCGGCCGCGACGTCGTCGTCGCCGAGCTGCCGTTCCTGATCACCGAGCCGCCCGCCGCCGCGGAGACCCCCGAGGCGGCGGCGGAGGCCGCAGCCGCCGGTGCGGCCCGGCCCGGCTTCGGCGCCCGCGCCAGCGTGAACCCGTTCTCCCCCATCGTCGTGCAGGAGCCGGCCCAGGCCGCCGCGCCCCCGGCGCAGCCCGCCTCGCCCGAGGTGGTCGACGTCGAGGTGCCTGGCGCTCCGCCGGTCGAGGACGTCCAGGCCGTCGCGCCCACGCCGCGTGCCCCGGCGCCGGCCGCCCTGGCGCCCGCCTCGCCGCGCACCGCCTCGCTTCCGCGCGCCCTTCCCGGCGGGACCTTGCCCGTCGCACCGGACGTGCTGACGACCTCCCGCTCGGAGCCCCGCCAGGTCGCTCCGCCCGACCTCTCGGCGCGCGCCGCGATCCGCGAGCCGTCCGCACCCGACGAGACGCCGACGCTTCGCCCCATGGGCGCCGCCCTGGCCGACGGAACCGCGCAGCCCACGCCGCTCGGACCGGGCGAGGTGGCCGCGGCCGGCATTCCCGACCGCCCGCTGGTCAGCGGCGCGGACACCCTGTCGCAGTACCTGCGCGACCGGAACGTGGCGTTCACCGGATCGGTCGTCGGCTCCGTCGGCGTCGGCGTGTTCCGGATGGGCGGATCGAGCACGCCGATCGTCCTGGCGCTCGGGCAGCCCCTGCCCGACACCGAAATCGTGCTGACGGACCTTCGCGGCCAAGCGGCCCAGTTCACGTTGGGCGATACGACGCACGTCTTGAATCTGGATCTCAGGCGGTGATCATGAAACGACTCACGAACCTTCTCCTCCTGGCGTCCGTCCTTCTGGCGGGTGCCGCGTTGGCCCAGTCGGGTGCCCTTCCGGACGACGCCCGCTTCGATCAGCCGGTCGAGTTCTCGACCAGCAACGGCGGGGAGCAGCTCTCGACGATGGTCGTGGCGCTGGCCCGCTCGGTCGGCCTCACCCCCATCGTGGACGGCGTCCCCGACACGATGATCCAGTACGACATCGGCGATCCGAAGCCGTTCCGGCAGGTGTGGGACCTGGTGCTCACGCTGAACGGGCTGGACTTCATCCTGCAGGAGAACGACGTGGTCGTCGTCGGCACCGAGGCGTCGTTGGCGCCGCTGGTCGCCCGTCAGGCCCCCGCCGAGCCCGAGGCCACCGAGCCGGAGGAGGCGGGCGACGTCGAGCAGCGCTTCTACCGCGTCATCGCCGAGCCGCAGCAGGTCGTCACGCTCCTGACCCGCGCCGTTCCCGGCATCGAGGCCGAGGCCCTGCCCGGCGTGCAGAGCATCGTGGTGGTGGGCAGCGAGGAACAGCACGCCCGGGTCCGCGAGGTCCTGAACGAGTTCGACACGGCCGCCGAGGTCGTCGAGCTCGAGCAGCGCGTGTACGCCCTCAGCAACGCCGACGCCGAAGAGCTGGCGCAGGTGCTGCAGAGCAGCGACGTCGTCGTCTCGGGCACCGCCTCCGCCGACGGCGGGGCAGGCACGACCGAGCGCGGCTTCACCGTCGTGGCCGACGCCCGCACGAACAGCCTGATCGTGACCGCCTCGCTCGCCGTGCAGCGCAGCATCGAACAGCTCATCCCCGAGCTCGACGTGCCGCAGCAGCAGGTCAACGTCCAGGTCCGCATCCAGGAAGTGAACCGCCGCACGGTCGAGAGCTTCGGCATCGACCTGAGCGCCGCCAGCGGCAACTTCGCCGCCAGCGTCCTGGGCACCGGCCTCCAGTTCATCTTCGACGCGCAGCAGGCGATCAGCGAGCTGAACATCTCCGCCGTGCTCGACGCGCTCGAGAACCAGGGGCTGTCGACCCGCGTGGACGACAGCACCCTGACGGTGCTGAACAACGGCACCGGACGGATGCAGTCCGGCGGCCGGATCGAGATCACCTTCCCCAGCGGGGACGGCGAGATCGCGACCCGCACGATCGAGTTCGGCGTGATCATCGAGGTCGCCCCGCGCGTCTCGAGCGACGGTAGCGTCGTGCTCGACGTCTCGGCCGAGGTGTCCGACGTGCTGGTCCCCCTCAGCGAGGGCGGCATCCCCGAGCGGATCGACTTCTCGACCCGCGAGGTCACCTCCACCGTCGCGCTCCGGCCGGGCCAGACCGTCCTGCTGGGCGGGCTGCTCCAGAACAGCTTCTCGCAGAGCCGCCGGGGCGTCCCCGTCCTGAGCCAGATCCCGATCCTGGGCGCGCTGTTCGGCACCACCGAGGTCGAGGACGACAACACCGAGCTCCTGCTCGTCGTCAACGCCGACGTGATCGACTGAGCGTCCGCCTGTCCGCAGGCGCCTGAACCCCGCCAGATCCAGCGTCCGCCCGGCCACCGCCGGGCGGACGTCACGTTGGCGGACGCTGCCCTCAGCGGATGGGCACGGCGTCGGCACGTCACGGCCGGCGTCCAGGTCCCTCGCGACGCCCGTCCTGGACGACGTTCGAGCCGCTTCCGACGGCGGAACGGCCCGGACGCCGTGGTACCCTCCGCCCATGCTGCGCTTCCTTTCCGCTGGCGAGTCGCACGGCCCCGCGCTCACCGTCCTCCTCGACGGCGTCCCCGCCGGACTCGAGCTCGTCGCCGAGCGCGACGTCGATCCTTGGCTCAGGCGCCGCCAGGGCGGCTACGGCCGTGGCCGCCGTCAGGTGATCGAGCAGGACACGGCGCGCATCCTGGCGGGCGTGCGCGCCGGCCGCACCACCGGCGCCCCCCTCTCGCTCCAGATCGAGAACCGCGACTGGCGCAACTGGACCGAGATCATGAGTCCCGAGCCGGGCGGCGAGCCGCGCAAGCGAGCGCTCACCGAAGCCCGCCCCGGCCACGCCGACCTGGCCGGCGGAATCAAGTACGGCCACAAGGACCTGCGCGACGTGCTGGAGCGCGCCAGCGCGCGCGAGACGGCGGCCCGCGTGGCCGCCGGCGCGGTCGCGCTGCGACTGCTGGGCGTCGCCGGCGTGCAGGGGTCCGCCCGCGTCGTGTCGCTGGCGGGAATTCCGTGCGACGGCGGAATGGACTGGGACGCGCTGGACGCGCTGGACGAGAGCCCGCTGCGCACGTTCGACCGCGACGCCGAGGACCGCATCATCGACCGGATCGACGCCGCCAAGCGGGACGGCGACACGCTGGGCGGCATCGTCGAGGCCCGCTTCCGCGGCGTTCCGGTGGGCCTGGGCAGTCACGTGCAGTGGGACCGGAAGCTCGACGGTCGCCTGGCGCAGGCGGCGATGAGCATCCAGGCGATGAAGGGCGTCGAGATCGGCGACGGCTGGCACGCCGCGACGGTCGCGGGCAGCTCGGTCCACGACGCCGTGTACGCGAACGACGGCGGCATCTACCGCGAGACGAACCGCGCGGGAGGCCTGGAAGGCGGCATCACCACGGGAGAGGAGCTCGTCGTGCGGGCCGCGATGAAGCCGATCGCGACGCTGATGAAGCCGCTGCCGACGATCGACGTCGCGACCGGGAAGCCGGCCGACGCCGCGCGCGAGCGGAGCGACACGACCGCGGTGCCGGCCGCCTCGATCGTGGTGCTCGCGATGACGTCGCTGGTCGTCGCCGACGCGCTGCTCGAGAAGTTCGGCGCCGACACCGTTCGGGAGATCCGCGAGCGGGTCACGGCCCACCGGGCGTACGTGGCGGACTACTGAGCACCGTGAGCCGCGCCCGCCGCCACAAGCGCCACCTGCCCAGCGAACGGCCCGTGACCTGGGTCGCGCTGGCCGGGTTCATGGGCACCGGCAAGAGCCGCATCGGCTGGGAGCTGTCCCGTCGCCTGAGCCTCACCTTCATCGATACCGACCGCGTGATCGAGCGGGTCACCTGCCTGAAGATCCCCGAGATCATGGAGCTGTACGGCGAGTCGGTGTTCCGCGACTACGAGACCGAGGTCGTCCGCCGCTGCCTGCGGCTGGACGAGGTGGTCGTCAGCACCGGCGGCGGCACGGTGCTGCGCGAGGAGAACCGTCGGCTGCTGCGTAGCCGGGGCCCGGTCGTCGTGCTCGAGGCCAGCCCGGAGACGATCTACCGGCGCACGCGGCGCCACAAGCGCCCGCTGCTCGAGATCGGCGATCCCACCGAGCGGATCCGCCAGCTCCTGGGCGAGCGGGCCCACGCGTACGAGGACGTCGCGTCGATCAAGGTTTCCGGCGACGACCGCGTCTCGACCGAGGTGGTCGAGGAGATCGTCACGGAGCTCGGCCGGTGGGCGGAGCGGCATCCCCGGCTGGCCCGCCTCCGTGGAGCGGACCTGTCCCCCGCCCCGCTCCCAGGAAACGCCCAGCAGGGGGAGACGTCGTGACGACCACGGTCGAGGTCGCCGTGCGGCCGCCGTACCCGGTCCGGATCGGCCCCGGCGTGCTGGCCGAAGCGGCCGAGCATCTGCCCGGCCGCCGCGTCGCGCTCGTCAGCGACACCCACGTGGCCCCCCTGTACGCGGACGCCACCGAAGAGCGCCTGGTCGCCGAGGGACGCACCGTGCTGCGGCTCGTCGTTCCCGCCGGCGAGCGGAGCAAGTCGGTCTCCGTCTGGGACGATCTGCTCCGCGCCTTGGCTCGCGCCGGCTTCGGTCGCGACGACGCCGTGCTGGCGCTCGGGGGCGGCGTCGTCGGCGATCTCGCGGGATTCGTGGCCGCCTCGTACGCCCGGGGGATCGCGGTGGTCCAGGCGCCCACCAGCCTGCTGGCGATGGCCGACGCGGCGATCGGCGGCAAGACCGGCGTGAACCTGCCCGAAGGGAAGAACCTGGTGGGCGCCTTCTGGCAGCCGCGCGCGGTGCTGATGGACGTCTCCACGCTCCGGACGCTCCCCCCCGAGGTCTTCCTTCACGGCGCGGTCGAGGTGTTCAAGCACGGCCTGCTGGCCGATCCGGAGCTGGCCGCCGCCGTGCTGGACGGTCGCCTGGCGCAGGACGGCGACCCGGCCGAGCTGACGCGCTGGGTCGCCGCCTCCGCGCGGGTGAAGGCGGACGTCGTCGGTCGCGACGAGCGCGAGGAGGGCGAGGCGCGGGCCACGCTGAACCTGGGCCACACGGTGGCCCACGCGCTCGAGGCGGTCACGGCGCACGCCCTGACGCACGGCGAGGCGGTCGCCTGGGGCCTGCTGTACGCGGCGCACCTGTCGCGCCTGGACGCCGACGCGCGCGGCCGCGGCGGCAGCGACTGGACCGAGCTGGCGCGCCGCCTCGTCGCGACCGTCCGGCCGACGCCGCCCCCGGAGCTCGCGTGGGCGGAGCTGGAGCCGTACCTCGGCCTGGACAAGAAGAACCGCGCTGGACGCCGCCGCTGGGTGGTGGCCCACGCACCGGGCGAGGCGCGCCTGGCGACCGACGTTCCGGCCGCGTCCGAACGCGCCGCGTGGGCGGCGTTCGTGGACGACGTGACGACGTTCCGTGCCCGGCTCGGCGCGGACGCTACGCTGCATGGCGAAAGGGGCGACGCGTGAAGATCCTCGTTCTGAACGGACCGAACCTGAACCTGTTGGGCGCACGCCAGCCGGACGTGTACGGCACGACCACGCTTCCAGAGCTGGACGGTCTGTGCCGTGACTGGGGCGCGGCGGTCGAGGCCGTCGTGGAGTGCCGCCAGTCGAACCACGAGGGCGACCTGATCGCCTGGATCCAGGAGGCGGAGCGGGAGGGCGCGGTGGGCATCGTGCTGAACGCCGGCGGCTACACGCACACCTCCGTCGCGCTGCGCGATGCGGTGGCGTCCGTGCCGACGCCGGTGATCGAGGTGCACCTCTCGAACGTGCACGCGCGCGAGTCGTTCCGGAGCACCAGCCTGCTGGCGCCGGTGTGCGCCGGCACGGTGTCGGGCTTGGGACCGCTCGGCTACCGCGCCGCGATCGAGGCGCTGGCCCGCGCCTGACGAGCGGCCGAACTCGGCGTGCGACGCGCCGCGGCCGCGTGCCGGTCAGCCTCGCAGGAACGCTTCGTGCGCTTCGGCCAGCGGCGGCAGGTCGTGCAGCGACGCGAGTCCGAACTCGATCA
>CAZLQH010000035.1:15296-22687 GCA_964561595.1 uncultured bacterium
TGCGCTTCGGCCAGCGGCGGCAGGTCGTGCAGCGACGCGAGTCCGAACTCGATCAGGAACCGGTCGGTCGTGCCGTAGAGCAGGGGGCGGCCGACGACGTCCTCGCGGCCCACGACCTTGACGAGCTCGCGCTCCTGCAGCGTGTCCAGCGTCGAGACGCACGACGCCCCGCGGGCGGCCTCGAGCTCGCCGCGGGTGATCGGCTGGTGGTACGCCACGAGCGCGAGCGTCTCGATCGCGGCGTTGGACAGCTGCGGTAGCGGCGTGGGGGCCAGGAACGCGTGCAGGTCGGGGACCACGGCGGGATGCACGACGAGGCGGTAGCCACCGGCGACGGCTTCGATCTGAAGGCCGAGATCGGCCTGGTCCAGGGTCCGTTGCAGCTCGTGCGTGGCCTCCTCGACCGCGTCGGGCGCGATGCTCAGCGCGCGGGCCAGGTCGGGAGCGCTCACCGGACGACCGGCAGCCAGCAACGCCGCGCACAGACGGGAACGCACGCTCACGGCGGCACGATACCGCTTCGGGCAGGATGCGTTCGGGACGGACGCCGTCGGAAAGGACGCGTTCCGGCGCGACGCGTCGGGGTGGCGCGTCAGGCGTGGGGCGTCAGGGGTAGCGCAGCTTGGCCCCCGCGACGGCGACGGCGCCCGCCTCGCGGCCTTCGACCTCGATCTCGACGAGGTCGGCCGCCAACGGCCGGAAGCCGATCAGCCGAATCTCGAGGCCGTGGCCGCCCGGCAGCGGCGGGGCCGCGTCGGGCAGTCCCTCGCCGCGGCTCCACCGCTCCGCGAGCACGGCGTCGACGAGCACCACGCCGGCCTCCGCGGCCGCTCGCGCCCGCTGGGAGCGCTGCTGGTACTCGGCTCCCTGCAGCTGCAGCAGCGCCACGGTGAGCGCGGCGGTGGCGATCGCGAGCAGCGCGATCCCGCCGATCAGCACCGCCACCAGGATCATGCCGCGGCGCTCGCTTCTCACGGCGTCTCCCCCTCGGCGGGCGCGGTGGGCACGGCCGCCGTGGGTAGCGGGGACGTGCTCAGCATGCCCGATCGCGTGGTCCCGGCCCAGCCCCGCGCCGGCCGACCCTCGGCGAAGCGGATCTCGACCTCCAGCGCCGCGACGGCGACGCCGGGCGCCAGCTGCGAACGTGTCAGCGTCGCGCCGTCGGGAGCCCGCCCCGCCGTCACGTGCAGCCCCGTCACCCCCAGCAGCCACGGCTGCCGCACCCCGTCGTCCGGCTCGCGGTAGAGGCTGGGGCGGCCCCGGCCGTCGACGGCGGCGAAGAACGTGGCCTCGACGAGCAGCGGCTCGGCCCGGTACGCCTCCGCCAGGTAGCGGACGACGATCCGGTCGCCGCCCTCCCCTGCCGGATCGAGCGTCACGGCCAGGCTCTCCGCAGCGACGCCGCGTCCGGCCAGCTCGATCTCGGCGACCAGCAGGCTCGTCGCGAGCAGCCGCAGCTGGGCGGCCTCGGACGCTCGTCCGACGCGTTCCGCGACCGACGCGCCCCCCGCCAGCGTCGAGCCCAGCAGGACGGCCAGCAGCGCCGCCAGCGCCAAGGCGACGAGCAGCTCCAGCAAGGAGAACCCCTGGATCGCGTTCGGTCCCGCGCCCGGCGACCGTGCGCGGCTGGAGCGGAGGGCGCGCCCGGAGCGTCGGGCCTGGGCCGAGCCGCGCCCACTCACGGCGCCACGCTCCAGACCTCCACCGCCGGCCCCAGCTCGCCGCCGACCCACGCCCGGATGCGTGAACGCACGATGCCACCGCCGTCGCACGCCACGACCCCGCCCTCGACCCGGCAGCGAAGCGCGTCGGCGCGGCAGGCCCCCGGCTGGGCGGAAGCGTCGTGCGTGGCGTCGGGGCGGATGGGACAGACGGGCAGCGCCTCGATCCGGGGACCCGCGGCGAGCAGGTACGGACCCAGGGCGGCCACGCGCGCCGATGTCGCGGCGGCGGCGGCCTGGAGGCGCGCCGCGCCGATGAGCAGCCCCGACGCCGCCGTCGACAGCACGGCCAGCAGGGCGATGGCGACGAGCACCTCGACCAGGGTCATGCCGCGCGGCCCGGACTCGGGCGCCCTCACGGGGCCGCCTCGAGCCGGAGCCGGCCGGTGCTGGCCACGACGACGTCCCAGGCCGATCGGCGGTCCTCGAACCGGACGCGGCCGCCGAAGACGCCGCCCCCGCTGCACGCCCGGCCGGTGCCGTCCGGAAGCCAGGCGACGCCGTCACGGAGCCGTCGCGTCACCGCCACCGGAGGCACCGGCGCGAACAGGTCGCGCGGATCGCCGCCGCAGCCGGCGTCGCCGTGACGCACCAGGAAGGCGTGCCGGTCGGGATCCCAGCGGACCGACGCGGGGGTTCCCGCCAGCGCGGCGATGCGGGCGCCCTGTACGGTCTGGAGGTAGCCACGTGCGGTCCGGCGCGCCGCGGAGGGCGTCCAGGCCGCCCACACGAGCGCGAGCACGATGGCCAGCACCGCCAGCACGACGATCGTCTCGAGGAGGGTCGTTCCGGGGCGGGTGCGCATGCCCGCACGCTAGGCGACGCCGGCCCGCGGCGTGACGGCCGGAGGGCCACGCGCCGGTGCGCGCACGTCCGGTGCCGACGCCCCACGGGACGGCTGCGGCGCCCGGCTCAGACGAAGCCGAAGCGGTCGGCCTCGCGCACCGCGCTGACGCGGTCGCGCACGTCCAGCTTCCGGTAGAGCGAGGCGACGTGGTCCTTCACCGTCTCCGGCCCGATCCCCAGCCGCTGCGCGATCTCGCGGTTCGTCAGCCCGTCGGCCAGGAGCGCGAGCACCTCCCGCTCGCGGCGCGTCAGCTCGGGCAGCGCGACCCTCGGCATCCAGTCGCGGCCGGGCTCCGCCGCGATGCGCTCCAGGCTCTCCGCCAGGCGCCTGGGGTCGGTCTCCTTGGAGAGGTACGCGGTCGCGCCGGCGGCTGCGGCGGCCGACACCAGCGCCGGCTCGTCGAACGTCGTGAGCATCACCACGCTGGGCGCGCCGTCGAGGGCGCAGAGCGCCTGGCACGCCTCGATCCCGTCCATCTCCGGCATGCGCACGTCCAGCACCACCAGCTCGGGCCGGTGCGTCCGCGCCAGCTCGACGGCGTGCCGGCCGTTCTCGGCCTCCGCCACGATCTCGAATCCACGCGCCCGCAGGGCGTGCGCCAGGCCCACCCGGAACAGCGGGTGGTCGTCGGCGATCAGGACGCGGATCATGCGGACCCCTTCCGTCCCAGGTAAGCCAGCAGCACCGTGCCGCCCGGCCCCTGGGACTCGGCGACCAGGCGGCCGCCGTGCGCCTCGAGGATGCTACGCGCGACGTACAGGCCCAGGCCGCCGCTGCCGACACGGTAGCGCTGACCGGCGATCACCGCCGGCTGGTCGTTGAACGGCCGCGCCAGCTCCTCGAGCGGCGCGGGCAGTCCAGGCCCGTCGTCCGCGACGCGGACCAGGCCGGGCCGGATCTCGACCCGCACGGACGAGGACGCGTACCGCACGGCGTTGCCCAGCAGGTTGCCCACGGCGCGCCCCATCAGCTCCGGATCGACGCGCGCGTCGGCGTCGCCGTCCACCTCGATGCGCACGCCCCGCTCGACGGCCATGTCGCGCAGGCGCCCCAGCTCCGCCTCGACCAGGTCTCGGACGCGGACGTCCGTCGACTTCGGCACGACCTCGCCCTGCTCGAAGCGGTGCGCGTCGACGAGCTGCTGCACCAGGGCGCGCAACGCGTCCGTCTCGCCGGCCGCCTGCGTGAGCAGCGCCTGGACGTCGGTCTCGCTCAGCCCGGCACGCTCGTCGCGCAGCAGCCGCAGGGCGTTGCCCTGTGCCAGCAGCGGCGTCTTCATGTCGTGCATCAGCGTCGCGCTGAAGGTGCTGCGGCGGCGCTGCTCGGTCTGGACCTGCGCCAGCAGGCGGTTGATCGCGTTGCGGAGCGAGGTGATCTCGGGCGGGTCGTCCTCCGCGACCGGGAGGCGCGCCAGGCCCAGCCGCCGCGAGGTGCGGGGCAGCGCGTCCGCGTCGCGCATCACGCGGGTCAGGGGGGCCAGCAAGACCCGCGCCAGCACCCCGCCGATCGTGACCGACAGCATCACGATCGCGACCAGCCAGCCGATCAGGCCGGCCGTGACGCGCGGCGCCAGGCCGCCCAGGTCGCGCACGGCGGGCAGGAACACCAGCCCCGCCATCACCAGGTTGGGCAGCAGCGACAGCAGGGCGATCACCAGGCCCAGCTGCGCCCGCAGGGACGGCCTGAACCGGCGTCGACCCAGCGCCATCGCCGGGCGCCCTACCCTTCGCTGGACAGCACCGCCAGGAACGCCTCCTGCGGCACCTCGACATTGCCCAGCTGCTTCATCCGGGCCTTGCCCTTCTTCTGCTTCTCGAGCAGCTTCTTCTTGCGGGTGATGTCGCCGCCGTAGCACTTGGCGGTCACGTCCTTGCGGAACGCCCGCACCGTGGCGCGCGCCAGGATCTTGCCGCCGATCGCGGCCTGGACCGGCACGGAGAACATCTGCCGGGGGATGACGTCCGCCATCTTGTCGACGATCTTGCGGCCCACCTCGTACGCCTTGTCGCGGTGCGCGATGAACGACAGCGCGTCGACCGGCTCCTCGTTCACCAGCACGTCGATCTTGACCAGCTCGCCGGCGCGGTAGCCGGCCGGCTCGTAGTCCATGCTGGCGTAGCCCTTGGTGAGGCTCTTGAGGCGGTCGTGGAAGTCGTACAGGATCTCGCCGAACGGAACGTCGTAGCGCAGCTCGACGCGGCGGCCGTGGTAGACCATGTCCTTCATCTCGCCGCGCTTCTCCTGGATCAGCTGCATCGCGTTGCCGACGTACTCCTCGGGCACGTACACCGACAGGCGCACCCACGGCTCGCGGGTCGTCTCGATCTCGGTGGGCGGCGGCAGCATCGAGGGGTTCTGCACCAGCCGCGTCTCGCCGTCGGTGGTCTGGATCTCGTACACCACGGCCGGGGCGGTCGCGATCAGCGACAGGTCGTACTCGCGTTCCAGCCGCGCCTGCACGATGTCGGCGTGCAGCAGGCCGAGGTAGCCGCAGCGGAAGCCGAACCCCAGCGCCTCGCTGGTCTCCGGCTCGAACGTGAACGCCGCGTCGTTCAGGCTGAGCTTCTCGAGCGCCTCGCGCAGCTTGGGGTAGTCCTCGTTGTCGGTCGGGTACAGCCCGCTGAACACGACGGGGCGGGCCGGCTTGAACCCGGGCACGGGCCGGTCGGTGGGGCGCGCGACCGAGGTGATCGTGTCGCCGATCTGCGTGTCGCCGATGTCCTTGATGCCGCCGGTGAGCCAGCCGACCTCGCCGGCGGACAGCGTGTCGCTCACGGTCGGCTCGGGCTTGAAGAAGCCGACCTTGTCGACCTCGAACGCCTTCCCGGTCGAGACGATCTTGACGCGGTCGCCCGACCTGACCGTTCCGTCCAGCACGCGGATGAACGTCACGACGCCCTGGTACGCGTCGTACACGGCGTCGAAGATCAGGCAGCGGAGCGGCGCGTCGGTCTCCTGCTCCGGTCCCGGCAGGTGCTCGACGATCCCTTCGAGGATCGCCGCGACGTTGTCGCCCGTCTTGGCGGAGACGGCGACCGCGTGGTCGCCGGGCACGCCGACGACCTCCTCGAGCTCCTCGATGGCGGCGGCGACGTCGGCGTTGGGAAGGTCGATCTTGTTCACGACCGGCAGGATCTCGAGCCCGTTCTCGATGGCGAGGAACGCGTTCTGGATCGTCTGCGCCTCGACCCCCTGGCTGGCGTCGATGACGAGGAGCACCCCTTCGCAGGCGCGCAGCGCGCGGCTGACTTCGTAGTTGAAGTCCACGTGACCGGGGGTGTCGATCAGGTTGAACAGGTACGTCTCGCCGTCGTTCGCGGTGTAGTACAGCCGCATGGCGGTGGCTTTGATGGTGATCCCGCGCTCGCGCTCCAAGTCGAGGGTGTCCAGCATCTGGTCGCGGCGGCCGCGCTCGTCGACGCTCTGGGTGAGTTCCAGAATCCGGTCGGCGAGCGTGGACTTGCCGTGATCCACGTGCGCGATGATCGAGAAGTTGCGGATCTTCATCCCGGTCATCATACATGCGGCGCCTCGGGGCGCCGGACGCCGTGAACGCCGTTCGGGACGCGACTCGTGACGCGCGCCCGTCCCTTCGTCGCGGCGCGGGGTCGCGGCGCGTCAGTCGCCGCGTCGAGCGGCGAAGAACCGCTCGAGCCGGCGGCCCGCTTCCCGGGCCAGCACGCCGCCGCGGCGTTCGGGCACGCGCTTCCACGGGCCGGCTCCGAGGTCCACGACGCTTCCGAACGCGCCGTCCCGCCGGTTCGCGGCGCCCCACACGACGCGGCTCAGCTGGCTCTGCAGCATCGCCCCGGCGCACATGGGGCACGGCTCCAGGGTGACGTAGAGGGTGGCGCCCGCCAGCCGCCAGTCGCCCTCGCGCGCGGCCGCGTCGCGCATCGCCTCGATCTCGGCGTGCGCGGAGGGGTCGGCGGCGGACTCGCGCAGGTTCCTTCCCTCGCCCACGACGATCCCGTCGCGCACCACCACCGCGCCGACGGGAAGCTCCCCCGCTGCGGCCGCCTCGTCCGCGAGCGCCAGCGCGCGACGCATCCACGGCCGGTCGGGATCGGCTGCGGCCTCGTCCAGACCAGCCGTCACGGCCGTGCCCTCGATCCACGCCACCTCGTCGCCGCGGGCCAGCAACCCGATGGCGTGACGGTCCTCGCGCGGGACCTTCGCGTCCGTCAGGACGTCGGACACCTTCCTGCTGCCGCCGGGAAGCCGGATCCGGTCGCCGGGACGGGGCGCCCGGAGCGTCCACGGTCCTTCGTCCAGCAGGCTGGCGGGAAGCCCGGCGGGGAGCTCGTCCGCGCTGCGGATCGTCCGCTCCGTCACCGCGGATCCGGACGGCCCGCCGCGCCGAGCCTCGCTGGGCACGACGTCCACCCGTTCTGGAAGGATGCGGACCCGCACGCCGCCGGGCAGGTCGCGCCGCGTCGACCCCCGGCCGCGGACCGCCTCGACCAGAGCGTCGAGGTGCAGGCTGTCCGCCTCGCCGCCGGCCGACCGGATCAGCCGCGCCAGCGCCTCGCGCTGCAGCGCGGCGGGCGCCCCCGCCAGCGCGCCTCGGGCCAGCGGACCGTCCCCGAAGCGTCGCCGGGCCTCGTCCGCGAGCACGTCGGCCTGTTCTCTCTGCAGGTGGCCGAAGCGGGCAAGCCGCGCGACCGCTCCGGGCCGGCGCCGCTCGAGCCGCGGCAGCACCTGATGGCGCAGCCACGCGCGGTCGCGAGCCATGTCGCGGTTCGAGAGATCCTCGCGCCAGTCCTGTCCCAGACCGTCGAGCCAGCCGCGCAGGTCGTCCTTCGACAGCTCCAGCAGCGGCC
>CAZLQH010000036.1:0-22010 GCA_964561595.1 uncultured bacterium
ACACCACGAACGGCGACTTGCCGCCCAGCTCCAGGGTGAGCCCCTTGCCGCTGCCTGCGGTCGCCTCGCGGATGCGACGGCCCACCTCGGTCGAGCCGGTGAACGCGATCTTGTCCACGTCCGGATGCGCGACCAGCGCGGCGCCCGTCGCCCCGTCGCCGGTCACCACGTTCAGTACGCCGTCCGGAAGGCCGGCCTCGCGCGCGATCTCCGCGAACAGCAACGCCGTGAGGGGCGTGTGCTCGGCCGGCTTGAGCACCACCGTGTTCCCCGCCGCCAGCGCGGGCGCGACCTTCCACGCCAGCATCAGCAGCGGGAAGTTCCACGGGATGACCTGGCCCGCGACGCCCAGCGGCTCCTGGCCGGGGAAGCTCTCGTCGCGCAGCTGCGCCCAGCCGGCGTGGTGGTAGAAGTGCCGCGCCACCAGCGGAACGTCGATGTCGCGGCTCTCGCGGATCGGCTTGCCGTTGTCCAGCGTCTCCAGGACGGCCAGCAGCCGCGCGTGCTTCTGGACGTGGCGCGCCACGGCGTAGAGGTGGCGCGCCCGCTCGTGGGGACGCAGCGCCGCCCAGGCGGGGAACGCGGCGCGCGCGGCCGCGACGCCGCGGTCGACGTCGGCCTCGCTGCCCTGGGTCACGGTGGCCAGCAGCTCGCCGGTCGCCGGGTCACGGGTCTCGAACGTCGCGTCGCCGGGCGCCTCGGAGCGTCCGGCGACGACGTGGC
The DNA here is from genome assembly GCA_964561595.1 of uncultured bacterium. Taxonomy (GTDB): domain Bacteria; phylum Deinococcota; class Deinococci; order Deinococcales; family Trueperaceae; genus SLSQ01. Next base: position 724 of record CAZLQH010000036.1, read on the forward strand.
CGAAGGCGCGCCCGTTGGCGTCGAGCCAAGCGTTCGCGTCGGCGGCGCTCTCGGGCGCGGGGCCGTAGTCCATGGTGTCGAAGATCTCCCTCACGGTCGGCATGTCGGCTCCTAGGGTCGCGGTGCGGCCGGGCTCGGTGCGGCGGGCGCGGCATCGTCGCGTCCCGCGCGCCACTCGTCGCGCAGCAGGCCGTAGACGACGTGGTCGTAGGCGCGCCCACGCCGAAGCCCCACTTCGCGCAGCACGCCTTCCTGCCGGAAGCCCAGCCGCTCGGGGACCGCCCGGCTGCGGTCGTTGGCGGGATCGGCGCGGATCTCGACCCGGTTCAGGTCCATCGTCTCGAACAGGTGCGGCAGCAGCCCGGCCACCGAGCGGGTCGCCAGGCCGCGTCCCTGCGCGTTCCGGTCCAGCCAGTAGCCGATCTCGGTGACGCCTTCGGGCCGGGTGACGAAGTGGAGGCCCAGCGTGCCCACCAGCCGGCCCGCCTCGACGATGCCGCACTCGAACCCGTTTCCCACCGCGAAGCGGCGCAGGCCGTGCTCGATGAACGCCCGCGTGTCGTCCGGGCCCCGCGTCGCCTCGGTCCACGGGAACCAGCGTCCCAGGTGATCGCGGTTCGCCTCGACCAGCGCGTACAGCTCCTCCGCGTCGCGCCGCTCGTACAGGCGCAACGCCAGGTCGTCCTCGAGGGCGACGGCGAACATCAGGCGAGCGGCTGCCGGTGGGCGGCGGCGTAGCGGCCGGTGACGTGATGCTCCAGCTGACGCTCGATGTCACCGAGCAGGCTCGACGCCCCGAACCGGAACAGCTCCGGCGTCAGCCAGGCGTCGCCCAGCTCGTCCTTGATCAGCGCCAGCCAGGCCAGCGCCTCCTTGGCCGCACGGATCCCGCCGGCCGGCTTGAACCCGACCCTCACGCCGGTGCGCTCGTGATAGCGACGCACCGCGCGCGCCATCGTGAGGCCCACCTCCAACGTCGCGTTCACCGGCTCCTTGCCGGTGCTGGTCTTGACGAAGTCCGCCCCGGCCATCATGGCGACCATCGACGCCTTGTGCACGTCCTGCAGCGTGCCCAGCTCGCCGGTCGCCAGGATGACCTTCAGGTGCGCTTCGCCGACGGCGCCCCTGAAGGTGGCGACCTCGTCGTACAGCGCTTCCCACCGCCCGGTCAGGACGTGCTCGCGCGTGATGACGACGTCGATCTCGGCGGCGCCCTGCTGCACGGCCCACACCACCTCGGCCGTGCGCTGCGCCATGGGCATGAGGCCGCTCGGGAAGCCCGACGCCACGGACGCCACCGGGATGCCCGAGCCTTCGAGCGCGGCGACGGCGTGGGGAACCATGGTCGGGTAGACGCACACCGCGCCGGTCGTGACGCCGGCGTCCGACATGCCGAGGGCCTCGAGCAGATCGGCGCGCACCGGCTGGCGCGCCTTGGCGCACAGGCGCCGCACGCGGCCGGCGGTGTCGTCGCCGGCCAGCGTGGTCAGGTCGATCATCGTGATGGCCTTCAGCAGCCAGGCGGCTTGCCACGCCTTCTTGACGCCGCGCCTCGCCGGCAGCGTCGCGGCGCGGCGCTGGCTGGCCGACCGGTTGACGCGCGCGCCTTCGAACCAGCCGGCGTCGAACGGCACGCCGTCGTTGCGCGCCGCGGCGGGCTGGGCTTGCCGGGATCGTGTCTGGGTCATCGCGTACCGCCTCCGAACGGGGTGACCAGAAGAGCATACCGCCGCACGGGGCTAGACTGGGCGCCGCATGCCGACCCTCGTCCGCGACGACCTCACCGGCGCCTACCGCCGAGAGGGCCTCGATCCCACGCTGCGTCGCCTCGCCCGCGAGCGCCGCGACGGCTCCGCGCCCCTGTCGCTGGCGATGGTCGACATCGACCACTTCAAGACGCTGAACGACGGCTTCGGGCACAGCGTGGGCGACGTGGTGCTTCGTGACGTGGGGCAGCGGCTGCGCTCGGCGCTGCGTGACGACGATCTCGTGTTCCGCTACGGCGGCGACGAGTTCGTGGTGCTGCTGCCGGCGACCTCCCTCGCGGACGCTGCGACCGTGCTGGAGCGCGTCCGCGGACGCGTGCGCGACCGCGCCATCGACGCCGGGCCCGAGGTGCGGGTCCACCTCAGCGTCGGCGTCGCGTGCAGCGACGAGGTGGCTGGCGACGGGCGGGAAGGCGAGCTTCCCAGGAGGCTGTTCGACCGTGCGGACGCCCGGCTGCTCCGCGCCAAGCGGCGCGGTCGCGACCGGCTTGTCGCGGACGACGGGAACGATGCGCCCGACGCGCTCCCGCACGTGCGGCTGCTGGGGCGTGACGCGGTCGTGGCCACGATCGAGGCGTACCTGGACCGGCCGGCGGAGGCGGTCCTCGCCGCCGGCGCCCTGCGGCTCGTCGGGCCGCCCGGCGTGGGCTTCACGCGCCTGCTGGACGAGGCGGCCACACGGGCCTCGCTGCGTGGCCGGACGGTGCGACGCGTGAACGGCACGCCGGCGCGGGAGGGCGTGCATCTGGGCGCGCTCGCGGACGCCCTGCAGCCGCAACGCGGCGCGGACGACGCCACGGAGGACCGGCTGCGCGCGGTGCTCCGCGACGAGGCTCGAAGCACGGGGCTGCTGCTCCTGATCGAGGGGGGCGAGCGCCTCGACGCCGGCAGCAGGGCGCTGCTGACGGAGGCCGCCACGAGGCCCGGCTCGTGGGCGATCGAGGCGTGCCCCGACGGAGTCCGCGCCGCGCTTCCGGCCACCGACGTGGCCGAGGTCGGGCCGCTGTCGCCCGAGCAGACCGAGGCGTGGCTGCGGGCCCTGCTGGGCGGCGGCGTGAGCGACGAGGTGCGCGAGGCCGCCGCCACGATCGGCGCGGGCCTGCCCGGACCGACGGCTCGCTGGGTGCGCCGGGGCCGCCGAGCGGGCGCCTTGGTGGAGGGCTCCGATGGCTGGTCGTGGGACGAGCGGCGCGCGCCGTCGGGCGTGCTCGCCGGTGCCGGGCCGGGAGAGGTCCGCGTTCCGCGCTGGGAAACGCCGCTCATCGGCCGCACCGCCCTGCTGGGACGGCTCCGCCTCGAGCTGGCCCAGGAACGCCTGGTCGTGCTGACCGGTCTCGGCGGCATCGGAAAGTCCCGCCTGGCCGCGCAGCTGGCGCACGAGCTGGCGGACGACGCGCCCGGCGGCACGGACTGGGTGGACCTGCGCGGCGTGACACGGGGCGAGGAGCTGGTGCCGGCGATCGCACGCTCGCTGGGACTGGGACCCGCGACGGGGGCGCAGGCCCTGGCGCGGGGGCTCGGGAGCGAGCGTCGGCGCATCGTGCTGGACGACGCCGACCGCATCGCCGGCGAGCCCGGCACGGTCGGCGAGCTGCTCGCGGCCGTGCCAGGGCTGATGCTGCTGGTGACCTCCCGTCGGCCGCTCCGACTCGAGGCGGAGCACGTCGTCGAGGTGGGCGGCCTCGCGGCCCGGGACCAGGCGGCCATCCTGCTGCGGAGGCGCATGCAGCGCGCCGGCGACGCGGCGGCTCCGCTGGACGACGTGACCGAGGCGGCGCTTCTCGACCATCTCGGGGGCAGCCCGCTGGCGATCGAGCTGGCCGCCGCCTGGACGCGCATCCTCGCTCCCGAGGCGCTGGTCGAAGCCCTGCAGCGCAGGCCGGGGCTGCTGGGCGAGGCGCCAGGCCTCGGCTCGCGCGCGGGCCGGGCGATCGACCTCACGCGCGAGCTCATGTCCGCCCGTGAGCTCGAGGCGGCCGGAACGCTGGCCCTCCTCGACGACGGCTTCGAGGTCGAGGAGGCGCGCCGGGCGGTGGACGCGTCGTCGTTCTTCCTGCTGGCGCTCCTCGATCGCGCCCTGCTCCGTCGCGACGGCTCGCGCTACCGCATGCACCCGCTCATCGCCGAGCGGTTCGCGGCCGGGCTGGCCGATCCTGCGCGCGCCCGCAGCAGCGTCGGCGAGGCGTACGCGGCGCTGGCCGAACGGCTCGACGCGCTCGAGGGCGAGGAGCGCTCGGGGGCGGGCTTTCGGCGCGTGGACGGGGAGCTCCGGAACCTGCGCCTGGCGTGGTCCGCGCTGCTCGATCCACCCAGGCCGAAGCTGTTGTGGCCGCTCGCTCGGCTGCTGCGCGGCTACTTCGACGTACGCGGTCGGACCCGCGACGGACTCACGACGTTCCGCGCCGCCGACGACGCGCTGATCGCCTCGGACGACGCCGAGCTGCGCGCCTGGGTCCGAGAGTCCGTCGCGCTGTTCGAGCTTCAGCGAGGACGGCTGGACGAGGCCCGGCGCGCAGCGCACGAGGCGCTGGAACTGCTCGCCGACCTGCCCCCCACGCGGACCGAGGCGATGGCCCGCAACACGCTCGGGATCGTGCTCGCGACCGAGGGCGACGTGGCCGCTGCGCACGCCGCGCTGGCAGCCTCGGCCCAGCTTCGTCGGGTTCTCGGGGACGCCGTAGGCGAGGCGCAGGCCCACGGAAACATCGCGATCCTGGCGGAGCAGGCCGGCGACGCGGCCGAGGCGCGCGCGGCGCTGCGCGCCTCGGTCCAGGCGTACCGCGCGGTGGCGCACGGAAGCGGACTCGCCCTGGCGCTGGCCCGGCTCGGAAGCGTCGAGCGGCGTCACGACGACGGCCGGCCCGCCGCCGACCGGGCGACGACCGCGCTGGCGCTGGCGGACGAAGCGAGCGCGGTCGCGACCGCCATCGGATTCGTCGCCGGCAGCCACGATGCCGAGCGCCAGGCGGCCCTCGCGCTCCTGAGCGCCGGGCGTTCCGGTGAGGCGTTGACGCGGGCCGAGGCGGCGCTCGCCGCCGCGCGTCGGCTGCAGAGCGACGGTCGTGAGCGGCCGGCCCTGCTGCTGCGCGCCCGCGCGGCGGCGGCGGCGGGCCGGCTGGACGTCGCGCGGAGCGACCTCGACCGCCTCGAGACGGATCCGCGCGCGGGCGAGCGGACCGAGCTGCTGCTGGCGCTTGCCGACGTGGCGCTGGCCGAGCGACGACCGGTCGCGGCGGGGCGCGCGCTGGGCGCCGCGAGCGCCGGTGGGCCGCCCGACGCGGAGAGCGCGCTCTGGCTGGCGTCGACGCTGGCCGCGTGGCGGGCGGCGCTGCGCGACCATCCGGACGCGAGCGAGGCCCGGACCACGTTCCAGGCCGGCCGCCTGGACGGCGTCGCGACCGCCTCGCGCGACCGGCGCGAACGACGGGGCTCGGCCGCATGAACGACGCGGCGACGCCGCGCGGAGGAAGCTTCGACGACGCGTGCTAGCCTCCGCCCCATGACCGAAGAAGACGCTGTTCGCGTGCTGGCCGGGGGGCGCCTGGCGGGGGGCGATCCTTCCGTCGACGCCGTGGTGATCGACGACGGTCGGATCCGCGCGATCGGTGCCTGGGCCGAGCTGCGACGCGACCTCCCGGCCGACGCGGATGTCGTGGACCTGGCGGGCGCGACGATCCTGCCGGGCCTCGGCGACGCCCACGTGCACATGACCGCGACCGGCTTCCTCGAGACCGCCCTGGACGGTACGGACGCCGCGGACCTGGACGCGATCCTGACGGCGGTCCGGGCGGCGACGCGCGTCACGCCACGCGGCGAGATCGTGCTGGGCCTGCGGATCGAGCCGGACGAGCTGCGCGAGGGCCGTCCGCCGACCCTCGCGGAGCTGGACGCCGCCGCGCCGGATCACCCCGTCTACCTCCGTCACGTCACCGGGCACGCCTCGTACGCGAACAGCGCTGCGCTGGCGCTGCTGGACTTCCACCCCGGACGCAACGGCGTCGAGCTCGACGAGACCGGCGCGCCGACGGGGCGTCTGATCGGCCCGGCGACGCAGGACGCCACCCACCGGGCGTACGCCGCGTACAGCCGCCGGGTGGGCTACGAGAGGGCTCTCCGGGCGGCAGCGGACCGGGCGGCCCGCGCGGGCTGCACCGTGGTGCACGCGCTGGACGATCTGGACGCGGTCCGGACGCTGCTGGCGATCGAGGACGACCTGCCGGTCCGCACGGTCGCCTACCCGCAGACGTTCGACCTCGAGACGGTGCGGGCGCTGGGGCTCCGTCGCATCGGCGGCTGCCACGCCTGCGCGCTGGACGGCGACGTCGACATGCGCACCGCCGCGCTGCTGGAGCCGTACGAGGGCCATCCGACCGAGTACGGCGAGCTCTACCACAACGACGAGACGCTGACCGGCTTCGTCCTGGCCGCCCACCACGCCGGGATGCAGCTGGCGTTCCACGCCGTCGGCGACCGTGCGGTCGAGCAGGCGCTGCGCATGTACGAGACGGCGCAGGCGTCGGAATCGCGGCCCGACGCCCGCCACCGGATCGAGCACGCCCAGCTGGCCAGCGACGAGCAGCTGCTGCGGGCCCGTGCCGCCGGCGCCGTGCTGTCGGTGCAGCCGGCGTTCAACGCGGTCTGGCCGCACGACACGTACGCGGCGTCGTTCGGCCTGGAGCGGGCCGCCCGCGTCGATCCGCTGGCCTCCGCCGCCCGGGCGGGCCTGCCGCTGGCCGGCGGCAGCGACTCGACCGTGACCCAGCTGCGTCCCCTCCTCGGGGTGCACGCCGCGGTGAACCACAGCCGGGCCGAGGAGCGCCTGGACGTGCCCGAGGCGCTGGGCCTGTTCGGCCGGGGCGTGGCGTACGCCAGCCACCACGAGGACCGCCGCGGCCTGGTCGCGCCGGGGTTCGACGCCGACCTGACGATCGTGGACCGCGATCCGCTGGCGGTCGCGCCCAGCGAGCTGGCCTCGCTGGCGGTCCGCATGACGGTCGTGCGGGGCCGGACCGTGTTCGAGGGCTGACGCTCGGCGGAGCTGCCCGCGGGGCCGCGCGCTACAGTGAGATGCATCCTCGCCGCTTCGGCCGCGCTCCCAGGAGGTCCGCATGCATCTCGCACGTTTCGCCCGCCGCCGCTACACCGAGGGGCGCACGCCGCTCCAGCCGCTTCCCCGCCTGACCACGGCGCTGGGCGGTCCCGAGATCTGGATCAAGCGCGACGACCTGACCGGCCTGGGGGGTGGCGGAAACAAGACGCGCAAGCTCGAGTTCCTCGTCGCCGACGCGTTGGAGCAGGGCGCGGACGTGCTGATCACGACCGGCGCTCCGCAGTCGAACCACTGTCGGCTCACCCTGGCGGCCGCTGCGAAGGAGGGGCTCCGCTGCCGCCTGCTGATCGAGGAGCGCGTGCCCGGCACCTACGACGAGCGTGACGTGGGCAACGCCCTGCTGTTCCAGCTGATGGGGGTCGACGAGGTCGAGGTGGTGCCGGCCGGCTCGGACCTGATGGCCGGCATGCAGCGCATGGCCGAGGCGGCCGAGGCGCAGGGCCGCAAGCCGTACCTGATCCCCGGCGGCGGCTCGAACGCGCTGGGCTCGCTGGGCTACGTCGCCTGCGCCGAGGAGACGCTGCAGCAGGCGTTCGAGGCGGGCGTGGCGTTCGACCACGTGGTGTGCGCCAGCGGCTCGGGAGGCACGCACGCCGGACTCCTGGCCGGCCTGCACGGCACGAACGCGAACGTGCCGCTGACGGGCATCAGCGTGCGGGCCGAGCGCGGCCCTCAGGAGGAGAAGATCTGGCGTCTGGCGCAGGCCGCCTGCGACCTGGCGGGCGTCGGCGTCGACGTTCCCGAGGAGGCCGTCGTCGTTCGGGACGATCAGGTCGGACCGGGCTACAGCCTGCCGACGGAGGCGATGCGTGACGCGGTGCAGCTGTTCGCGCGGACCGAGGCGATCCTGCTGGACCCGGTCTACACCGGCAAGACGGCGGCGGGCCTGATCGCGATGGCGATGGACGGCTCGCTGGGCGACGACGAGCGGGTGCTGTTCGTGCACACGGGCGGAAGCCCGGCGCTGCACGCCTACCCCGAGCAGGTTCGGTCGTCGTGAGCGGCAGGGTCGTCGGGGTGCTGGGGGGCATGGGGCCGGCGGCGACCTGGGACTTCTGCGCCAAGCTCACGGCGGCCACGCCCGCCACGCGCGATCAGGAGCACCTGCGCGTGCTGGTGGACGCGGATCCCTCGGTACCCGACCGGAACGCCGCGCTGGAAGGACGGGGACCGTCGCCCGGACCGCGCCTGGCGGAGATGGCTCGCGGCCTGGAGCGCGCAGGGGCGGAGGTCCTGTGCATGCCGTGCAACGCGGCGCACGCGTTCGCCGACGAGGTGCGCGAAGCGACGGTCGTCCCGTTCGTCGACATGATCGAGGCGACCGTGGAGGCGACGATGAAGCGCGTGCCCGCCGCACGTCGCGTGGGGCTGTTGGCCACGACGGCGACGTTGGACGCCGGCCTGTACGAGCGGGTGTTCGCGGAGCGCGGCGTCGAGGTGGTGAAGCCCACCCCGGAGCAGCGGGGCGAGGTGATGGATGCGATCTACGCGGTCAAGTCGGGCGACCGCGGTCCCGGCCCGCGCGCAGCGATGCGGCGGGCGGCCGAGGCCGCCGTCGCCGCGGGCGCCGAGGCGCTGGTCGCGGCGTGCACGGAGGTGCCGCTCGCATTGACGCCGGAGGACCTCGAGGTGCCGCTGGTGGCGTCCAGCGACGCGTTGGCGGTCATCGTGGTCCGGATCGCGACGCGCACCGAACCGTAGCGGAATGGACGCATTGCGTCCGAAAACCTTGACGTTCGGGACGCTAGGCGCGTAACCTCGCACTGGGGCTCATGTTCATGCAGGATCGGAGATCGCCCTTGCCGGCACCCGGATACCGCCAGCTCGACACCGTCGACCGCCGCATCGTGGATCTGCTCCGCGAGGACGGCCGCATGGCGTTTCGCGAGATCGCGCGTCGCCTGGACGTGTCCGAGTCGATGGTCCGCAAGCGCGTGGCCCGCCTGCTGCAGCAGGGCTGGATGAAGATCCAGGCGATCAGCGACCCGCTGCAGCTGGGCGTCCCGATCCTCGCGACCACCTACGCCCGCGTCCGCCCCGGTCAGGTGGAGGAGATCACCGACCGCATCGCCCGCCACCCGGCGGTCCGCTACGTCGCCCTCGGCGTCGGCAGCCACAACGTGGTCGTCGAATCCCTCCACGCCGACAACGGGGAGCTCCACGAGTTCCTCCAGGCCGAGCTGGGACGACCGGGGATCGTCACCAGCGAGACGATCCAAGTCGTGAAGATCAAGAAGAGCGTCTGGGACTGGGCGATCCCCGGTGAGCCCGACCCGGACGAAGAGCTCGTTCTCGCAGGGAGGTCCGTATGACCCGAATCCGTCTCGTACTCACGACCCTGGCGCTGAGCCTGCTGCTGGGCGCAAGCTGGGCGCAGGAGCGCGGAGGCACGCTCACCGCCGCCTGGGCGCAGAACCCCGTGGGCCTCGACCCGCACGCCACCAGCGCCTACTCCAGCTACCAGGTGCTCGGAAACGTCCTGGACACGCTCGTCGACTTCGACGACGACCAGAACCTGGTGCCCGCCCTGGCCGCGTCCTGGTCCGTCGACGACGACGGCCTGGTCTGGACCTTCGAGCTGCGCGACGACGTGAAGTTCAGCAACGGACGCGACTTCACCGCGGCCGACGTGAAGTACACCTACGACCGGATGCTGGACCCCGAGACCGCCAGCGGCAACGCCTGGCGCCTGGGCGCGGTCGAGTCGATCGACGTCGTGGACGACCACACCGTCACGATCACGCTGGGCTCGCCCAACACCGGCTTCCTGGGCAAGCTCGCGAGCGGCTCGCCGGTCGGCATCATCGCGCGCGAGTCGGTCGAGGACGGCAGCATCGACACCGCCCCGATCGGCACCGGCCCGTTCGTGATCACCGACTACCAGCCCGGCACGCGCGTGATGCTGGAACGCAACGAGGTCCACTGGCGCACCGACGCGGACGGCACCCAGCTCCCCTACCTCGACGCGGTCGAGCTGCGCATCATCAGCGACGACAGCGTGCGCCGCAGCGCGCTGGTGACCGGCGACGTCGACTGGGTCATCTCCGTGCCGCCGCAGTCGCTGCCCGAGCTCGAAGCCCGCGACGACGTGATCGTCGACCGCAGCGCCGCGCCCGCCTACTGGTACATCGGCGTCAACACCGAGCGCGAGCCGCTGAACGACGTCCGCGTGCGGCAAGCGATCAGCTACGCGCTGGACCGCGGCCAGATCACCGAGGCCGCCACCTTCGGCACCGGCGTGGCCACCCAGGACCCGATCCCCTCGGTCAGCGCCTGGGCGTTCGACTACGCCCCCTACGACCAGGATCTCGAGCAGGCGCGCGCGCTGCTGGCCGAGGCCGGCGTCGAGAGCGGCTTCGAGATGACGATCATGCCGACCACCGAGTACGAGGAGTCGATCCGCGCCGCCCAGGTGATCCAGGCGCAGCTCGCCCCGCTGGGGATCTCCGTCTCGCTGGACACGCGCGAATGGGCCGACTGGCTGGACACCCAGGGCCAGGGGAACTACGACACGTTCGTGTGCAGCTGGAACGTGCTGCTCGACCCCGACGACTTCTACTACGCGCAGCACAAGACCGGCGAGGTGTTCAACTTCACCGGCTACAGCAACCCGGCGGTGGACGAGCTGCTCGAGGCCGGCCGCGTGGCGGAGGGCTTCGACACCCGCTACGAGATCTACGAGCAGATCAACCAGGAGATCGTCGACGACGCGCCGTACATCTACCTCTACAACCCCGGAAACATCCAGGCCTACCGGCCGAACGTCGAGGGCTACACCGCCCGCGGCGACCAGACCATCCGGTTCGTCCGGACCTGGCTGGACTGACGCCGATCGTCCGTCCGGGCGCGCGCTTCGGCGCGCGTCCGGCCCGGGCCCGCGTCCCCCGCACCGATGCATCTCCGCGTATGAGTCTTCGCTATCTTCTTCAACGGCTGGGCACGCTGCTGCTGGTGCTCTTCGGCGTCTCCGTCGTCGCGTTCTCGATCCAGCCGCTCATTCCCGGCAGCCCGGCACGTATCCGCCTGGGCGTGCAAGCCACGGACGAGAACATCGCCACCCTCGAGCGCCAGATGGGGCTCGACCGGCCGCTGGTGGTTCAGTACGTCGACTGGGTCGGCGACATCGTCCTGCGCGGCGACTTCGGCGAGAGCCTGATCACGCGCACCTCCATCTCGTCCGAGATCGCGCGCCGCCTGCCCGCCACCCTCGCGCTGGCCGGCCTGGCGCTCCTGATCGGACTCGCGATCGCGCTCCCGCTGGGCATCTTCTCGGCACTCAGGCCGGGCGGCAAGCGCGACCTCGCCGCCTCGATCGTCAGCCAGGTCGGCGTGTCCGTCCCCGACTTCTGGATGGGCATCCTGCTGATCCTGCTGTTCGCCGAGACGCTCGGCTGGCTCCCCTCGTCCGGGTACGAGCCGCTGTCCGACGGGTTCGTCCCCTGGTTCTCGCACATGATCCTGCCCGCCCTCACGGCCGGGCTGATCAGCGGGTCGATCATGACGCGCTTCGTCCGCAGCGCGCTGCTCGAGGTGCTGGGTCAGGACTACGTCCGGACCGCGCGCGCGAAGGGCGTGGGCCCGCGCGTGGTGCTCACGAAGCACGTGCTGCGCAACGCGGCGATCTCGATCGTGACGATCATCGGCCTGCAGATGGCCACGCTGCTCTCCTCCGTCGTCGTCGTCGAGATCATCTTCGCCTGGCCCGGCCTGGGCTCGCTGGCGCTCACCTCGACGCTGCAGCGCGACTACCCCGTGCTCCAGGCGGCCGTCCTGATGGCGGCCGTAGCGTTCACGGTGATCAACCTTCTGACCGATCTGTCCTACGTCCTCCTCGACCCCAGCGTCGAGTACGCCTAGGGACCGCGATGACCACGCGAAGCTCCTCCGATCGCAGCTCCGACCCCGGCGCGCCCCTCGGCAGGCGTCCCGTCGTCGACTTCCTGCGTCGCTTCCTTCGTCACCGACTCGCGGTGCTGGGCGCCGCGATCATCCTGACGCTCGTGATCGTGGCGGCGTTCGGGCGCGCCCTGGCGCCCTACGACCCGTTGGGCATGGACTTCGGCGCGGTCTTCGCCCCTCCCGGCCCGGAGCACCTGTTCGGCACCGACGAGTTCGGGCGCGACATCTTCTCGCGCATCCTGTACGGAGCGCGCATCTCGCTTCAGGTGGCGTTCATCGCCGTCGGGATCAGCGGCACCCTCGGCGTCCTGCTCGGCCTGCTGGCCGGCTTCCTCGGCGGCTGGCTCGACGAGCTGGTCATGCGCTTCATGGACGTCCTGTTCGCGTTCCCCGCCGTGCTCCTGGCGATCACGATCATGGCGATCCTGGGCCGCGGCGTCGGCAACGCGATGATCGCCATCGCCATCGTGTACGTTCCGATCTTCGCGCGGGTGACCCGCGGCGCGGTGATCGGCGTGCGAGGCCGAGAGTTCGTCACGGCCGCCCGCGCGCTGGGGAAGCGTCCCATGGGCGTGATGCTGCGTCACGTGCTTCCCAACGCGCTGGGGCCGATCATCGTCCAGACCTCGCTGAGCCTGGCGTTCGCGATCCTGGCCGAGGCGGCGCTGTCGTTCTTCGGCCTGGGCACGCAGCCGCCGGAGCCCAGCTGGGGCCGCATGCTGGCCGAGGGGCGCGGCTTCCTTCGCCAGGCGCCGTGGATGGGCATCTTCCCCGGCCTCGCGATCATGGTGTCGGTGATGGGGTTCAACTTCCTGGGCGACGGTCTCCGCGATCTGCTGGACCCGCGCTCCACGCGCTCCTGAGGTGCGGCGCGCGCAGCGGCCCGCAGCCGCGTTCCTCCTGGCGTTCTCGGGGCTGCTGGCCGAGCTGGCGTGGACCCGGATCGCCGGCCTGCTCTTCTTCGGCGAGTCCGCCTTCCTGGTGGTGTCGTGGGCCGTGGCCGGCTTGTCGCTGGGCGCTGCGCTCGGCGCCGTTCGGCCGGCATGGCTGCGGCTCCCGGCCAGCTCCGTCGCGAGCGGCGTCGCAGGAGCGGCGTCCGCGGCGGGCCTGGCCGTCGTCCTTCTCGCGGCGGGACGCGGCGGGGTCGGCCTGGCGCTGGCCGCGATCGTCCCCGGCTTCACCGCCTTCGGCTTGGCCCTCGCCGGCGTGTTCGCCGGCGACGCGCGCCACGCTCCACGGATCTACGCGGCCGACTTGGCGGGCGCCGCACTTGGCGCGGTCGCCACGCTTCCGGCGCTGAGCGTGCTGGGCGCGCCCGACGCGTTGCTCCTCGCCGCGGCGGGGGCAGCGGCCGCCGGCGTCGTGGCGGCGCCGACGGCCGGGCGCCGCGCGTATCTCGGAACGGTCGCGCTGGCGCTGGCGCTGCTCGTGGCCGCGCCCGGTCCAGACGCCGACCCGGCCCGCTGGGCGACGCCGAAGAGCATCGTGGCCGAGCTCGATCGCGGCGGACAGCGGCTCGCCTCCCGCTGGGGCTCGGTGGGCCGAAGCGACCTGGTGCGGCGCGCCGACGGCGCGGAGGTCCTCTACCTGGACGGCGGGGCGGGGTCGCTCGTTCCGACGCCCGCATCCGCGCGCCTGTGGCGCGGCGACCTGGGACGCTTCGCGTTCGAGGTGCTGCGGCCGGAGCGCGTCTTCGTCGTCGGCGGCGGCGCCGGCCTGGAGGTCGCGCACGCGCTCGAGACCGGCGCGCACGAGGTCGTCGTGGCGGAGGTGAACCGCGCGGGCGCCGACTTGGCGCGGGAGCGGCTGGCCGCGGCTCGCGGCGACGCCGCGTCCGGGGGCGGTGCGGCGGACCCGGCGGACCCGTTCGGCGATCCCCGGGTGCGCTGGGTGGGCGACGAAGCGCGCGCCGTGCTTCGTGCGTCGGACGGCGCGTACGACCTGATCACGCTGTCGCAAGCGGTGACGCGCACGGCGGAGGCGCGCGGGCTGGCGCTGACCGAGAACGGGATCTATACCGTCGAGGCGACCCGCGACTGGCTCGCGGCGCTCGCGCCTGGCGGCGCCGTCGCGTACGAGCTGTACGACGAGCTGACGCTGACCCGGGCGCTGACGACGGTCGGGACGGCCCTGGTCGAGATGGGCGCGGCCCCGGACGACGCCGCCGCGCTGGACCGTCTGGTCATGCTCCTCGACCCCGCCACCGCCCCGCCGACGCCGCTGCTGCTCGCGTTCCGGGACGCTCCGGACCGCGGCGCCGTCGTGACGATCGCCCGCGCGGCGGAGGCTCGCGGGCTGGCGCTGCTGCATCTGCCCGGCCTGCTCGAGAATCCGCCGCTGAACGCCGTCGCGGGCGGAAGCGCCAGCCTCGCGTCGCTCGTGGCGGCCAGCACCGAGGTGGACGTCGCGCCCACACGGGACGACGCTCCGTTCTTCTGGTCGTTCGAGCCGCGGCTTCCGGCCTCGCTGCAACGGGCCGTCACCGGCCTGGGCGTCGCGGCCCTCCTGACGGGGTCGGCCCTGATCCTGCTCTGGTCGCGGCGGGCCGCGCCTCCACCGGGCACGCGCCGAGGCCTGACGCTCGCGGCCCTGCTGGGCGTGAGCTTCCTGGGCCTCGAGATGGCGCTGCTGTCGCGCGCCGGCCTGCTCCTGGGGCATCCCGCGGCCGCGCTGGCCACGACGCTGGGCGCCCTCCTGGCGGGCGCGGGCATCGGCGCGGTCCGCACCCGCCGTCGCCCCGACGCCTGGCGGTCGGTGTCCGTGGCGGCCGGGGCGGCCGGCCTGGCCACGGCGGCATGGACCGCCGCCTGGCCCCCCGTCGCGGCCGCCGTCGCCGGCGAGCAGGCGATCGTCCGGACGGTCGCCACGATCGCGCTTCTGACGCCGCTGGGCGTCGCGCTGGGGGCGCCGTTTCCGTTGCTGCTCCGGCGCCTGGGGGCGTCCGCCGCCGGTCCCGGCACGATCGCTCGGGCGTGGGCGCTGAACGGCGCGGGGTCGCTGCTGGGAGGGGTCGGCGCGATCGCGGTCGCCCACCTCGCCGGCTTCCGGACGGTGAGCCTCATCGCCGTGGCCGGCTACGTGGCCGTCTCCATCATCGCGTTCGCGATGCACGACCGTGGCGAGGGTCGCTGAGTCGGCGAGCCTCGTCGGCGGCCCTGATCGGCGACGCGGGTCGTCGACGCCGCACGCTCACGCTCGGTGGCGACGCCGCGGCGCGCGCCCAGCATCGCTACGCACGAACCGGCCCACCGACCGCGTGCGCCGGCCTGGACGACACGGTCTCGCATCCCACCGCCTCTTGTCGCGCATGCGCAACGACGGCCGCAAGATGCGCACGTCGAGCCGTCGACGCCCAAGGTTCGCCGTCTCTGACGCGATCCCGATTTCGACGTGCGCACGTTCGCGTGTTCGTTGCGCATGCACGACAACGGTCCCCGACGCGAACGGTGTCCCGGCCCGGGGCCGCGGACGAGATCGTCGCAGCGCGAGGACCCGCGACGACAGCCGAAGCGCTCCCCCGCCTATAGGGACGCCGAGCGCAGCTCGATCCTGACCTCGCCCTCGCGAAGCGAGCGCTCGGCCTCCAGGCACAGCCGGACGGCGGCCAAGCCGTCGCGGCCGTCCGCGAGCGGAGGCGGGCCGCCGGCGCAGGCGGCGAGGAACGCGCCCGTCTGGCGGGGCAGGTCGTGCGCATGACCGGTGGCCTCCCGAACGTCCAGGCGCTCGGGCGGCGCGTCACGATCGCCGTAGGCGTGCAGCCACGCCTCGACCCGCGGCTCGGGATCGGCGTCCATCGCGCCGACCCAGTGCGCCCGGTAGGCGCCTTCGTCCCCGACGATCGCGAGCGTCACGCGGTGCCCCCACGCGGCGACCGAGCGCGTCACCGACGCCTGTCCGTGTTCGGTCCACAGCCTCACGTCCAGGTTCTCCCAGTCGCCCTCGCGCCCCCCGCGACTCGTCGCGAACGCCTGCAACGCGCGAGGCTCGCCCAGCAGCCAACGGGCCAGGTCCAGGTAGTGGATCGGCTCCTCCAGGATCGAGCTTCCCAGCTTCTCCGGATCGGCCTTCCAGCCGCCCGAGCCGGACCGGTACGGCCGCCTCCACAGGTCCAGCGCGACGTGGCGAGGGGTCCCCAGCACGCCGTCGTCCAGCAAGCGCTTCGCGCGCTCGGCCCAGGCGAACGTCCGCATCTCGTGACCCAGCGCCAGGACGCGGTCCGCCTCCTCGGCCTCTCGCAGCAGCCGCTCGGCGCCCGAGACGTCCAGCGCCATCGGCTTCTCCAGCAGCACGTGCCGTCCCGCGCGCAGCGCCGCCGAGGCGTGCTGGACGTGCAGGTGGTTGGGGCTCGCGACGATCACGGCGTCCGGACCGCCGTCCAGGAAGCGCTCCAGCGACCGGAACGCCGGCACGCCCCAGTCGCGGCGCACCCGCTCGGCGCTGCTCTCCGTCGCGACCAGGACGCGGTCCAACGGAACGCCGAGGGTCGCCAGCGCATCGCGGTGCAGCGTCGCCCAGCGACCCGCGCCGATCAGGCCTACACGAAGATGCGTGCCGGAGCCGCTCACGTCGGCATCGCCTCGACCGGCAGGCCGCCGGGCTCGACCGGCCGAGCGTCCCGCACCGCGGCGAGCACCGCGAGCGAGGCGCGCAGCGCCCGCGTGCCCGCCTGCACGTCCGCCAGACCCTGCGGACCGTCGCCGTCGAGCTCCCGCGCGAACGCGCGGATCTGCTCGGCCCAGGCGTCCACGCCGTCACGCTGGTAGACGCGGGGCTCCGCCCCACGGACCAGGTGCACCGTCGTGCCGTCCGTGTCGATCAGGCCGTCGGGGCCCACGTAGGTGTGCCGCTCGACCGCCGGGATGCCGGACGGCAACCCCCACGACAGCTGGATCTGGCCCGATCCCGCCTTCCCGTAGTCGAGCGACACCTGCACGGTGTCCAGCGCGACGTGTTCGATCCCGGCCAGCTCGGGCTTGCCGGCACCGAAGGTGTGCCCGCGGGCCGAGATCCGGACGGGAGGAACGCCGAACACGCGCTCCCAGCGATCGAACAGGTGGCACGCCATGTCGATCACCGGACCGCCGTTGGCGCGGGCGTCGTGCATCAACAGCTTCGGACGGACCCCGGCTGCCAGCGTGGCCTGCGCCATCACCGGCGCGCCCAGCTCGGCGACGTCCGACTCGACCCGGCGCCACACCGGGTCGAACCGTCGCATGAACCCGATCCGAAGCCGGCGCCCCGAGCTCCGCTCGGCCGCCGCCATGGCGTCGGCGTCCGCCAACGTGAGCGCGACCGGCTTCTCGCAGAGCACGTCGCGGCCGGCCTCCAGTGCCGCGATCGCGACGGGCGCGTGCAGGTACGTCGGCGTGCAGACCGAGACCACGTCCACGCCCGGACGGGCGACCGCCTCGATCGGATCGGCCGCGGCGTGCGCGCCGTACGCGGCGGCGAGATCGGTCGCGCGAGCCTCGTCCGGATCGCACACGACCGCGATGCGTGCGCCCGTCGCCGCCCAGTGCCGGGCGTGCCGAGCGCCCATGTCGCCCGCCCCGATCACGGCGACGGCCCGCCGCTCCGCCGTCACGACGTCTCCTCAGGCACCCCGGACGCCGCGTCGGGCGACGGGTAGCGACGCACCCACTCCGGGCCCGCGCCCTCGAGCCTCGGCGTTCCCGCGAAGCGTCGGTGCTCCGTCCACGGGCGCCCCTCCTGAACGCGCGCGCCCAGGCGCCGCATCAGCGGCAGCGACCGGGTGCGGAGCGACACCGCGACCGCGTCCCGATCGGGCCAGGCGTCGAGCGCCGACAGCCAGAGCGCGCGGCCGGCCAGGAAGCCGCTGGCGCCGGCGCCGACAGCCAGCTCCACGCCGAACTCGAACGCGCGCGGGCCGACGCCGGCCGAGAGCAGCACCCACGGCACCGGCGACGCCGCGTCGATCTCCGCCAGCAGCGTCCGAGCCTCGTCCAGATCCAGAACCGGCTCGCGAGACACGCCGTCCAGCGCGCCGGCGGCCACCTCGCGGACGCGGTGCGGATCGAACGGCAGCTCGAGCTTGAACAGGTCGACCCCGAACGACGGGTCCGCGAAGTGCCGCAGCGAGCCCAGGACCCGCTCCGCCTTCGCACGGATCCAGACGGGATCGTTCACGTCCTCGCCGGGCAGAGGATAGTCGAGAAGCTCCAGCACGAACGGGAGATCGTAGCGCCGGCAGGCGTCCGCCGCCTCACGCACGAACGCGTCCTGGTGCCGGCGGGTCGCCTCGGACACGTCCGGGCGATCCCAGGCCAGCACCTTGATCGCGTCCGCGCCCGAACGGCGGGCCTTCGCGACGGACCAGCCCTCGATCGGCTGCGAGCGCCGCTCGCCATCCACCTCGCGGAACGCGTAGCCCTCCAAGGTGGACAGCATCCCGACGTCGCCGGGCAGGTCCAGAAGCGCGCGTGGCTGCGCCCAGACCGGATCGAGGAGCACCGCGCCGGCGTGCGGACCGAGCTCGCGGACCAGCAGCGCCTTCGCGTCCGCCACCTCCTCCCAGGCGAGCTCGTCCTCCGCGACCTGCAGCGCGCTGGCCAGCGCACGGAACAGGGGTGGGCGCTGGTCGACGGCCACCATGCGGAAGCGGCCGTCCCGGTCGGCCAGGCGCGCCAGGCCACGGAGCTTTCCGGCACTCAGCGAATCAGGTTCGGTCACGGTGGGTTCCCTTCGTCCGTGCAGGCGGGTCGCCGCCTCAGGACCATCGGAGCTCGTTCATCTCGCGCGCCGTGCGTCGCTCCAACATGCGCGCCACCTCGTCGCCGCGCGGAATCGCCACGCGGCCCGGCGCGCCGCACGACAACGCCGCCGCGACCGACGCGTGCCGCGCGCAGCTGTCGGCGTCCGCTCCGGACGCCGCCGCGGCCGCCCAGACGCCGTGGAACACGTCGCCGGCGCCGGTCGTGTCACGCACCTCGACCGGCAGCGCCGGCAGGTGACGAAGGCCGTCGCCCGCGTCGTACACCACGCCCTCGTCGCCTAACGTGATCGCGACCGTCTGGTCGTCGCGCCAGCGCAGGGCGTCCAGCGCGGCCTCCGCCATCTCGGACGCGTCCGCCTCGGCTCCGCCCAGCAGCTCTTCCGCCGCCTCTCGCGCGGCGATCACGACGGTCGCATCCTCCGTCGCGTCGACGTCGCGCAGGTTGCCCAGGTCCACGACCGAGGGGACGCTCGCCGCGCGCGCGGCGCGGAGCACCGCCCGCGCCAAGCGGGGATGACGGAGGTCCGTCAGGACGGCGTCGACCGACGCGACCTGCTCGATCGGCCACGACGCCGGATCGTCGTCGAGCCCCTCGCCCCGGTAGGGGAAGATCCAGCGCTCGCCGTCGGGGCCCACGAGCACGGCGCTCACGAAGCTGCGCGCGCCGGCCGGCACGCGCACGCCGCTCACGTCCACGCCTTCGTCCGTCAGCTCGCCGAGGAGCGACCGTCCCGCGTCGTCGTCGCCGTGGATCGCCCACAGGCGGGACGTCACGCCGTAGCGCGCCGCGGCGACGGACGCGGTCGCCGCGGGGCCGCCACCGTGCCGGTGATGGGCGCTGGCGTGCGTGCGCGAGCCGTGCGGCGGGAAGCTGGCGACGTGCCAGACGAGGTCCAGGCAGCTGAGGCCGACGCTGAGCACGACCGGGCTCTTGCGGCTCACCCGTCCACCTCGGCCTGCGACCGGGACGGGGCGCCGCCCGCGAGCGCGTCTGGGAACGGCCGGTCGCGCAGCGCACGCACCTCGGTCCCCGCCCAGCCGCACAGCTCCGACAAGGCGACCCGGTGATCGCCGTGCGCCAGGGCCAGGTGGTGCGGCACGCGCTGCTCGAGCAGCTCGGCCACGAACCGGCGGGCCGTCACCGGCGTGGCCCCCCACGCCGGCTGCGCCCACCAGCCGCGGACGCCGTCGAACCCCTCCCGGGCGGCGCCTTGGAAGGTGCCGCCGGCGACCAGCGCGCCGCGCCCCCCGTCGACGAGCCGGAACGCGCTGGCGGGTCCGGGGGTCAGCGTCTGGTCCCGGACGGGCCCGACGCCGTCGCGGTTGAAGTGCGTCGTCAGCCGGGGCCGGGGTCCCGCGGGGTCGGCCCAGGCGGCGGGCGCGTTGCCGCAGTGCCAGAGGAGCAGGGCGTCGGTCTGCTCGTCGAGGTCGGAGAGGTCCATCAGGACGGCCGGACCGCCGGACACCGCCTGCAGCGCCAGCATCGAGAGCGCGCCCATCAGGTCGCCCTCGCAGGCGGTCGGGGTGCCGCGACCGGCCACGGCGCCCATCGCGGCGCACGCCATGGCGTCGCAGGCGTCGGGCAGCTCGGGCCAGCAACGGACCGCCAGGGCGTCCGCGCCGACCTCGTTCGCCATCGCCTCGAGCGCCAGTTCGATGCGGGCGCTCCGCGCCAGCGTGGCGTCGTCCACCTCGACGTCGTGGCCGACGCGGGAGGCCTCGGCGCGGCGGGCGGCGTCGCGGTCCGCCACGTTCTCGATCGTGCGGAACAGGTCGTCCAGCCCGCGCTCCTCGACGCGCACGCCGGCGAACGCGGCGGGCGCCTCCTCGAGCGCGTAGAAGCCGGGCGCGGTTCCGCCGATCCGCAGGACCGTCGCCTCGCGGATCGTCCGCAGCGCTCGCAGGGCGGCGACGGTGGCGGTGAACGGCGCCAGGAAGCGGTCCTCGTCCACCTCGCCGTGCAGCCACTTGACCGGCGCGTCGCCGTGGCGCAGCTGCGGCGTGCCGAGCATCGACAGCGTCATCTGCAGGCCGCACAGCGCGTTGAACGGGAGCGGGCCGGTGAGCACGTCGCCTTCGGGCAGCGCCCAGACCGCCAGCCGGGGCGCGGCGTCCACCAGCGGCGCGATCAGGTCGCCGGTGGCGAACGTGACGTGCTGAAGCAGCACGAGGTCGGGCGGGTCGTCCCGGAGCGCGGCGGCGACGGCGTGCGCCTCCTCCGCGCTGGTGACGGTGGTCGGCGGCAGCGGCGCGTCGCCGCGCGGATGGCGCGCGGCCCCGCCGGGGGGCGTGACCAGCTCGAAGTCGAGACGCTGGGCAGCGGCCTCGAGGCCGTCGCGGGAGCGCCGGACGGCGGAGGGGGCGTCGCCCTTGAAGGCCGGGCGCGCCAACGCGACGTGGGCGATGCGTAGGGGTCGCATGATCTCGAGCGAAAGGCTAGCACCTTCGCGGTCCGCGCGACCCGTTCGGCGCGCGGGCCGCTGGGCCGCCTCAGTCGCGCGCGCCGTAGACGTCGATCATCCGGTACGGGTAGCGCGACGCGGGCGCGGACGCCTCGTCCAGCCGCGCCTGCTCGTCCTCCGTCAGGCGGAGGCTCGCCGCCCCGAGGTTGTCTTCGAGCTGCTCCGGCGTGCGGACCCCCATCAGGACGGTCGAGACGGTGGGCCGTCCAAGCAGCCACGCCAGCGCGACCTGGCTGGGCGTGGCGCCGTGCGCCTCGGCGAGCTCGCGGACGACGTCCAGCGTGCGCCAGTTGCGCTCGAGGTCGCGGCGCGTCCAC
>CAZLQH010000037.1:0-14872 GCA_964561595.1 uncultured bacterium
GGAGATGATCGGAAATGGAGCAAGGCGCATTCTGGCGCTGGCGATCGCGGCGCTGGCGATCGCGGCGCTGTCCGGCGGCCCGGCGTCGGCGCAGCCCGAGCCTACCGAGACCGGCTTCGTGCAGGTCGAGGAGGACGTTCGCCTGTTCTACCAGCGCTACGGCACCGGCACGCCCACGCTGTTCGTCCCGAACCGGCTGGAGCTGGTCCACAGCTTCGCACCGCTATTCGAGACGTTGTTCGACGCCGTGACCTGGGACCCCAGGGGTCGCGGCCTGTCGAGTCGGCCGGGGGACCTGTCGCGCTACGGCGTGGACGCCGAGCTCGCCGACGCCGAGGCGATGCGGCGCCACTTCGGCGCCGATCGCGTCACCTACGTCGGCATCTCGCTCTGGGCGAACCTCGCCGTGCTGTACGGCGCTCGCCACCCCGGGAGCGTGGAGCGGGTCGTGGCGCTCAGTCCGCTCGCCGTCCAGGAGGCGGCGATGGGCCCGCCCGAGAACCCGGTGCGGCACGACCTCGACGACGTCTGGCGCGAGATCGAGGAGGTGGTGTTCGAAGGCATCTTCGCGTCGTTCGGCGCCTGGGACTGGCGCGACGACGCCGCCTCGGTCCGGGCCCCGGTGCTGCTCGTGTTCGGCGCCCGCGAGGGCTGGGACCTGACCGGAGTGCGGGCGTACGCCGATCTGCTTCCCGACGTCGGCTGGGCCGAGCTGCCCGCCTCGGCGCACCACGTGTGGAACGACGAGCGTGAGCTGGTGCTGGGCATGATCGAGCGCTTCGTGAAGGGCGATTGGCCGACCGCGGCGCGACGGTCCTACGGTCCGAGCGAAGCGACGACGGCGAACCGGCCGGGCGTACCGAGCTACGTTCCCTGAAGCTTGCGCCCTATGATGGCGCATGGCGGTGTTCGTGCGGCTCCTCGGTGCACCGTCGGTCCGCATCGAGGACGTTCTCTACGAGCCGGCGCCGAGCCGAGGCTCGGCGCTGGCCTTCCACCTCGCGTACCGCGGCTCCTGGCTGGACCGCGGCGAGGCGTGCGCGCTGCTGTGGCCCGAGAGCGACGAGGCCAGCGCGCGCGCCAGTCTGCGGCAGGTGCTCCACGGCCTGCGCGCCCAGCCGTGGGCGGTCGGCCTCGAGACCGAGCGCAGCCGGCTTCGCTGGCAGGTTCCGAGCGACGTGCGCGCCGACGCGCGTGCAGGCGCGCCCGCCGACGGCGACCTGCCGTGGGCCGACGAGGCCGGCCGGCCGCTCGTCCTCCTGGACGGCTTCCGCCTCCCCGACGCACCTGGGTTCGAGGCGTGGCTGGACACCGAGCGCACGGCGGTCGACGAGCGGCGCCGAGCGCGCCTCCTCCAGCGGGCGCAGGACGAGCTCGACGGTGCGCGCCCGGTCACTGCGCTGGACCTGCTCGACACGGCGCTTCGCATCGATCCGCTGGACGAGCCCGTCGTGCGGCTGGCCCTGCAGGCGTGTCGCAGCAACGGTCGCGCGCAGGAGGCGTGGGCGCGCTACCAGGCGTTCCGCGGCCGGCTGGCGGCCGAGCTCGGACTCGAGCCGGCCCCCGAGACGCGCACGCTGGTCGCCGGTCTGGGTCCCGCGGAAGACGGCCCGGCGGACGCGGCTACGTTGCGGGCCCCCAGCGTCGCGGGCCCCGTCGCGACCGACGCGGCGCACGCCGCGACGGCGCGCTCGGACGGGTCGGGGCTCGCCGAGGTGAGCGACGCATCCAGGCGTCGACCGTTCGTCGGGCGTGAGCCCGAGCTGGCGCGCCTCGCCTCGTGGCTCCACGATCCACCGTGCGTCGTGGTCGTCACGGGGCCCGGGGGGATGGGCAAGACGCGCCTCGCGAGCGAGGCGGCGCTCCGGGCACGCGGCGTGTTCGAGCTCGACCCCGTCCACGTCCGGCTCGCCGAGGTGCGTACCGCGGAGGCGGCCGCCGCGGCGATCGCGAACCGCTTCGGCATGGAGGACCTCGGCGGCGTCGATCCCAAGGCGCGCGCGATCGAGGCGCTGCGCGACCGGCACGTCGTTCTGGTGCTCGACAACGCCGAGCAGATCGCCGGCATCGACGCGCTGTTGCGTGACGCTTCGGACGCGTGCCCGTCGGTCGCGTGGCTCGTCACGTCGAGGCGTCGCCTGGACGTTCCCGGCCGGCGGACGCTGACGCTGGGCGGGCTGCCGCACGGGGCCGAGGACGGTGGCGACGTGGCCGACTCGCCGGCGGGACGCCTGTTCGTGGCGCGCGTCCGCGAGGCGGGCGGCGACGTCGACGCGGACCTCGATGCCGAGGCGATCGCGACGATCTGTCGCATCTCGGACGGGATGCCGCTGGCGCTCGAGCTGGCCGCCGGCTGGGCCCGCGTGCTCTCGGTCGCCGGCGTGGCCGAGCGCTGGGCCGACGACGTGGCTCTCGAGGCCGTCCCGGGTGGCGACCACGAGGCGCGGCACGCGACGGTGCACGGCGTGCTCGACGCGTCGTGGTCGTTGCTGGGCCCGGCGGACCGGACTGCGCTGGTGCGCCTGACGGTGTTTCGGGGCGGCTGCGACGTCGAGGCGGCCGAGCTGGTGGCGGGCGTCGGTCTGACGCGCTTGGCCGCGTTGCGGGACGCGTCGATGATCGAGGTGACCTCCGCCGGCCGCGTTCGGATGCACCCGCTCGTCGACCGCTACGTGCGCCATCGTGCAAGCGACCGGGACGCGACGCTGGACGCCGTTCGCGCCCGGCACGCCAGGCACTACCTCGGTCTGCTGCGCACGGAGGAGGAGCGTGGCCAGCGCGGCTCGCCACGGGAAGCCGTCGGGACGTTGCAGCGTGAGCACGGCAACCTCGAGGCGGCCTGGGCGTGGACCGTGGAGCACGGTCCTTGGGAGGCGCTGATGGCGGGCGGTGCGTTCCTCGCGTTCTCCTACGCGCTGGCGGGACGGGAGGACGACTGGCTGAGGCTGCTGGACGCCGCGCTGCAGCGCCTGCCCGAGGATCACCTTTCCTGGGCGGTGCTCGAAGCCCACGCCGGCTCGGTGGACGCGTTCATCGATCGGTACCGCCGGGCGTACGAGCGCTGCCGCCGTGCTGCCGAGCGCGCCCGGCGGCACGACGATCCGTGGGCGGTCGGCTGGGCGCTCTACCACCACGGACTCACCGCGTTGGACGCGGGGCAGGTGGAGGAGGGACGTACCGCCACGCTGGACGCGGCACGGCTCTGGACGCGGGCGGGGCAGCCCGACCTCGCTTCGATGGCGTTCCAGGCGCTCCACACGAGGTCGCTGGAGCTCGCCGAGCGTGACCGCTTCTACCGCGCAGGGCAGGCGGTGCGCTCACGGCTGTCCAATCGCGCCGCGGCGGCCGAGGCGGACCTTCCGCACGGCATCGACCTGAGCGAGTCGCACGGCCGCTACGGCGAGGCGCTGGCGGTGTTGGGCGACGTCATCGCGACGCAGCGCCAGCTGGCGTGGAACGTGCTGGACCTGGCCCAGGCGCTGACCGCAGCGGCCAAGGCCCGCATCCTCGCAGGCGACCTCGGCGCCGCCGCCGGCGACGCCGAGGAGGCGCTCGAGATCGCCGGCTGGCTGGGCAGGCGGCACTACTTCGACGTCCGTAGCGCCGTCGCCCGGATGGCCGAGGCGCGGCTCCTGCGCGGGGAGGCGGAGGAGGCGCGGCAGGCCCTCACGCGGCGCAGGTGGGCCACGGAGATGCCCAGCACCGAGATGCACCTCGTGCGAGGCGGTGTCGAGCTGGCGCTGGGCGATGCCTCCACGGCGCGCAGCGCCGCGGAGGCGGCCCGATCGAACCTGACCTCGTTGGCGATCACCCGGGCCAGGCTGGCGGAATGGACCGAGCTGCTACGGCTGGAGCTCCGGATCGCCTTGGCGGAGAGCGACGAGCGCGCGGCACGTCACGCAGCGGCGGAGGCGCTGCGGACCGCCTCGCGGTATCGCTTCCTTCCCGCCACGCTGCACGCGCTCGCGTTGACGGCGCCGCTGCTGCCGGAGTCGCTGGCGCAGCAGGCCCACGCCCGCGTCCGCGCTTCGGCGGCCGCGCCGTTCGAGGCGCGCCGCCTGGGTGGACGGTCGTCGCGTGCGATCGGCCCGGGCCGCGACGCGGCGTCGGACGGAACGGAGATCGACGCGCTCGTGGGCTCGGTCGTCGACGCGCTGGCACCGACCTGACCGCCGTCCCGACCCTGGCGTCCTGGAACCTGCTGGGCTACCGCCTCCGACCGCCGGGTCGCCGATCCGCCGGCGCTCCCCGGCGCGGCTCGGCCGTCCCCAGCTCAGCGGTCCGCGTCTCGGAAGCCCACCTGTGCCAGCACGGCGTCGGCCGCGGCGAGCCCGGACAGGTACGCGCCCTCGACCCGGGCAGCGCCGAACGCGTCGCCGGCCAGCACGAGACCGTCGCCCAGGTCGCGGGCGCGTTCGTGCAGGGGCGTCTCGACCATGGCGTAGCGCCAACGGTGCACGTCGTGCCAGTCAGGCGTCGACGCCCAGGGGAACACCGCGGCAGCGGCGTCCAGCAGGTCGGAAGCCACGCGGCCGTGGGCATCGTCGAAGCGGCGCCGGGCGAAGGCAGGGGTTCCGTGCAGGACAAGCACGGTCGGGTAGGACGTCATCGAGGTGTCGCCCGCGCGCGTGCCGCGTGCGCGCTTGCTGCTGTCCACGGCGATCCAGCCCAAGTCCGGGTGATCCTCGAGTCGAACCCCGACGGCGTCCGGCGCCTGCACGCGTTCGTAGCCGGCCATCACCGCGAACGACGGCGCGTACCGAACGGCGTCCAGCTCCGAGCGTTCCGCCGCGGATAGCGAACGGTCGTGCAGCAGATCGAGCGACTGCGGCAGGGGCGCGGTGAGGACCAGCGAGCGGGCGCTGCGCGACGTCGCGTCGTCCAGCGTCGCCGTCCAGGCGCCGTCCCGGCCTCGGACCGAGGTGACGCGCGCGCTCCGCTCGACCTCCACCCCTGCGCCCAGAAGGCGGGCCAGCGTGCTCATCCCCTCGGGACAGACGTAGCGCGGGTGCCCGCCAGGATCGGGGGCGCGCCAGCCGTGCTCGCGGGTCCACGTGGGCACGCCGTGCGTCCAGACGTCCACGTCGCCCGAGGCCAGCCACGCGTCGACGCGGCGACGGAACCGCGCGTCGCGGACCGTGAAGAACTGCGCGCCGTGGTCGACCCGCACGCCGTGCAGGCGCCGCGTCGCCGCGCGCCCACCCAGTCCCCGGCTCTTCTCGAGCACGCGGACCTGCGCCCCCGCCTCGCGGAGCGCTCCGGCTGCGGCGAGGCCGGCGATGCCGGCACCGATGATCAGGACGTCGGACGTCGGTTCGGAAGTCACGCCTCATTGTGCGTCACCCGCGGCGCGGGCTTGCGGAGCGGCGCGCACGGTTCGGGCTCCCGCCGGATGCGCCGCCCCGCATCAGCTCGCCAGGAACGGGTTCTCCGCAGCCTCCCGGCGAATCGTGGTGGGCGGGCCGTGGCCCGGCCACACGACGGTTTCGGGCGGCAGCGGGAACAGCTCCCGTCGGATGCCGGCCACCAGAAGCTCGTGGTCGCCGCCGGGAATGTCCGTGCGGCCCACGCTCCCCAGGAACAGCGTGTCGCCCGCGATCACCGCGTCGTCGGCGCCGTCCAGCACGAACACGACATGTCCAGGCGCGTGGCCCGGCACGTGACGGACGACGGCGCTCACGCTGCCGGCCCGCAGCCGCTCGTCGTGCGCCAGGTCGAGGGTCGGCGTCCGCGGCTGCGGCACGACGACGCCCGCGAACGCCCGGGCGAGCCGGGCCGCGGCAGCGTACAGCTCGCGGTCGTCGGGGTGCATCCGGACGGGCAAGTCGCCACCGTCGGCGCCCACCTCCGTCCCCGCACCCGCCTCTTGGCCGCCCCCTGCGCCCAACGCGGCGACGACCTCGTCGACAGCGCAGACGTGGTCGAAGTGCGCGTGCGTGAGCCAGATCTCGCGGACGCGCCAGTCGCCTCGGCGCACGCGGTCCACGATCCGCCCGGCCTCGGCGCCGGGATCGACCAGCACCGCGTCGCGCGTCACGGGATCGCCGACGAGGTACGCGTTCGTGTCGATCGGCCCGACCGTGATCGCCTCGATGTGGAGCGAGGGGGGCAGGACTTCGCTGCCGGTCATTCGGGCGCCATCCCCGTCCCGAAGAGGATCTCGCGGGTCGGCTCGCCCGCGCCCTCCCGGCGGTTCCGCAGCGAGACGGTCCGCCACGCTTCGGCGAACGCGTGCAGCTCGTGCTGCATCGCCTTCGCCTGCTCGCGGGTGAGGGAGAGCGTGAGGTTCGTGCCGTACACGGGCGGGCTGTCCGGGCCCAGCAGGAAGTCGAACACGCTCCACTCCGCGCCGGACTCGCGCGGACCCCAGAACGCGTTCACGGCGCCCGACGCGTCGCGAAACACGCGGAAGCCCCACTCGCTGGGATCGTCCGTCATCTGGAGCAGGGCACGCGCCGTCGCTTCCGCGCGGCGCTCGTCCGGCACGCGGGCGCTCTCGGCCAGCGCACGTGCCAGCGTCTCCTGCGGCAGGATCATGAAGGGGACGAAGAACGCCTGCGCGCTGGCGCGGTAGCGCTTGATCGGCCGGCCGGCGCGCGACTCGGTGCGCGTCACCTCGAGGATGCCGAGCCTCGCGAGCTTCCGCACGCGGTAGTACGCCTCGTCCAGATCGGCTCCTACGGCCTGGGCCGCCTCGCTGGCGCTGGACTCGGTCCGCAGGAAGTGGGCGAGGAGGGGCAGGAGGCCGAGGTCCATCAGGGCGCTCGCGGCCTTCGGATCTTCGACGATGCGGGCGGACGGCTCGGTGTCGGCCATGCCCCCACCGTATCTCGCGGTGGGGGCACGGCTCGAGGCGGTACGGGGGTCCGAACGCTCGGGCTCAGTAGGTGCGCAGCACGACGTCGCCCAGCGACGAGCGGATCTGGAGATCGATCGTGGATCCGCCACCGGTCAGCTCGTAGCCGCGCCAAGCGCGCCGGAAGGCCGGATCGGCGCGCACGACCCGCATGCCTTCGCGGACGGTGACCCGGACGTTCGCGTCGCGCGGCACGAACACCTCGACGCGGCCCACCTCGCTGCCGACGACGGCCTCGACGTCGCCGTCGGGAAGGTAGATCGTCTGACGCCCGACCTCCGCGTGAGCGGTCAGGGCGTGCACGCGCGTGCCCCGCAGATCCAGCGTCGCGTCCGCCACCTCGCTACGGACGTTCAGGCGGATCGGAAGGTCGCGGTTCAGACCCAGGTCCCACGACGGTCCGCGGTTCGAGAAGCGGATGCCGGGGCGGGAACGCGTCCGAAGCGAGACGCGGACGGGGTCGCCGGGGTCGACGTCGCGCACGAGCGTGTCGCGACGCTCCAGGCCGACGTCGCCGGAGATGGCGCTCGTGGCGCCGGACGGGAGGGCACGCAGGTTCAGCGAGGCGACCGTCAGCACTAGGTCGACGGTCGCCTCGCTCGCGTCGCCGCGGGGCACGTCGACGGCTTCGTCGCGGGCCGAGCCCGACGTCGTTCCGGTCTGGGCGAACGCGAAGAGGAAGGCGAAAAGGAGGAGCGTGCCGGCGAGGATCGTTGCGAACTTGGTCATGTCCGTAGGGTGCCCCGGGGCCAACCGAAAAACGAACACCTCCGCTTCGGTAGCGGATCGTGCTCACGCTGCGGTCGCCTCTCCATGAAGCGGACAGGGCGCATGCGCATGACCACGTAGCGTGATGCACGAGTTCCGGAGTTTCGCGCACCAGCGGTCTTGAGGCGGGTGACCCCAGGCGCTACGCTGAGGCACGTTCACACCACGCGAGCGTGGAAAGGAGACGTACGTATGAAACGCACGTTCTTCGCAGCGCTGGCCTCGATCCTCGTGATCGGAGCCGCATACGGTCAGGAGACGGTTCGGGTGGTCTTCCCGTACTACTCCTCGGCGACCGCACCGTTCTTCGAGGCGGTGGTCGAAGAGTTCGAAGCCGAGTACCCGGACATCGACATCGAGCTGACCGAGGTGAACTGGGACACCCTGCTTCAGAAGCTGACCACCGACATCGCCGGCGGCCAGGCACCCGACGTCGCCGTGATCGGCACCCGTTGGCTGACCGATTTCGTGAACCAAGGGGTGGCCGAGCCGCTCGAGCCCCACCTGTCCGACGACATCTTCGGCCGCTTCATTCCGGCGTTCCTCGGACCGTCCGAGCTCGAAGGGGCCACCTACGGCCTGCCGATGGCGGCGTCCGCGCGCGCCATGTTCTACAACGCCGCCCTGCTCGAGCGGGCCGGCGTGGACGATCCCCCCGCGACGTGGGACGAAGCCGTCGAGGTGGCTCGGGCGATCCGGGACCTCGACGACAGCGTCTACGGCTTCGGCCTGCAGGGCGCGGAGATCGAGACCGACGTCTACTTCTACTACGCGATGTGGTCGTTCGGCGGCGACATCATCGCAGAGGACGGCACCAGCGGTCTGGACGCCGAGCCCGCTTTCGAAGCGGCGCGGCTCTACAAGATGATGATCGACGAGGGCCTCACGCAGCCCGGGCCGACCGCGTACTCTCGCGAGAACGTCCAAGACCTGTTCAAGCAGGGTCGCGTCGGGTACATGTTCAGCGCCCCGTTCCTGATCGGCCAGATCGAGACCGAAGCGCCCGACCTCGAGTACGGCATCGCGCCGATTCCTCGGGCCGAGACCCAAGTCACCTACGGCGTCACCGACTCGATCATGATGTTCGCCGATTCCGAGCGCAAGGAGGCGGCCGCGCAGTTCCTCGAGTTCCTGTTCCGCCCCGACGTTCACCTGGACTTCACCGTCGCCGAAGGCTTCCTGCCCGTGCTCGAGGGCGAGGCCGAGTCCGAGTACTTCCAGGAGAACGACCAGCTGCGGATCTTCGCCGATCTGCTCCCGGACGCGAAGTTCGCACCGAACATCGAGGGCTGGGGCGAGGTCGCCGACACGACGACCACGGCGCTGCAGGGCATCTACCTGGGCGAGCGGGACGTCGAGCCGGCGCTCGAGGACGCTGCACGGCGTATCGACCGCCAGCTGAGCCGCTGACGGGGCCGTCGTCGCGTGGCTCATGAACGGTCGCGACGCGCGACGGGCGCGACCGTAGTCGCTGCGACACCCTCCGGACGCCGCTACCGAGCGGCGTCCGGAGCCGGTGGCCTCCGAGACCCCCGCGCGCAGCTGCGAGGCCTGGAGGGGGATCCCACGTGAACCGTCGGAGCAGCCAGTTCCTGCCGTACCTGTTGCTGGCCCCGAGTCTTGCGCTGATCGCCCTCATCTTCGGGTACCCGATCTTCGACCTGGTGCGGACGTCCCTCGCGGACATCAACCGCTTCGGTCGCATCCTCGGGTTCGCAGGGCTCGACAACTTCGCGTTCCTGTTCGGCGACCCCGTGTTCGTCGGCGCGTTGATCCGCACCGGCATCTGGACCGGCGGCGTGGTGGGCGGCACGCTGCTCCTGTCGATGCCGCTGGCGATCATCCTGAGCGACGACTTCCACGGTCGGGTCGTCGCCCGGACGGTCATCCTGCTGCCGTGGGCGATCAGCCTGACGATGACGGCGATCGTGTGGCGTTGGGCGCTCAACGGTCAGTACGGGATGCTCAACGCCACGCTTTCGAGCCTCGGCCTGCTGGCCGGTCCGATCGAGTGGCTCGCGTCGGCGCGAACCGCGTTCCCGATGGAGATCGGCATCGGCATCCTCGTCTCGATTCCGTTCACGGTCTCGATCTTCCTGGGCGGCCTCGCGAGCATCTCGCCCACGCTGTACGAAGCGGCACGGATCGACGGCGCCTCGCCGTGGGGGCAGTTCAGGTTCATCACCGTCCCGCTGCTCGCGCCGTTCATCACGTTGGCGACGCTTCTGAACGTCATCTACGTCTTCAACTCGTTCCCGATCATCTGGGTCCTCACCAAGGGCGGGCCCGCCAACGGGACGGATATCTTGGTCACCTATCTCTACAAGCTCGCCTTCGAGTTCGGCGACCTCGGGGCGGCCGCGGCGATGTCGCTGGTCATGTTCGTCATCCTGCTCGCGTTCAGCGTCCTCTACGCCCGGGCGGTCTCCAGGAGCGCGTCGTGACCCGCCGAATGCGCAAGACCCTGCTGTACTGGGCGATCCTCGCTCCGTTCGTCGTCGTGATCCTGTTCCCGTACGCGGTCATGCTCTCGACGGCGATCAAGGCGCGCGACGAGGTGTTCTCCTACCCTCCACGGTGGCTGCCGTCGCACGCGGTCTGGTCGAACTTCGTCGACATGTGGGAGGCGGCGTCGTTCGGGCCGGCCCTGCTGAACAGCCTCGGCGTAGCGGTCGGATCGACGCTGCTGGCGTTGGCCCTGGGGGCGCCGGCCGCCTACGCCATCTCGCACTTCCGCTTCCGTGGCCGCGGCCCGTTCAGCCAGCTTCTGCTGGTGACGCAGATGCTCTCGCCCATCGTGCTCATCGTCGGCGTGTTCCGTCTCATGGCCGCCCTGAACGGGATCGACAGCCTATGGGCGCTCACGGCGACCTACGCGGCGTTCAACCTGGCGTTCACGGTCTGGATGCTGCAGAGCTACTTCGACACGATTCCCAAGGAGCTCGAGCAGGCGGCGTGGATCGACGGGGCCAATCGGGTGCAGAGCTTCGTGCACGTGTTCCTTCCGCTGACGGTGCCGGCCATCGCGATCGCCGCGTTGTTCGCGTTCATCTTCGCCTGGAACGAGTTCGTCTTGGCGCTCACGCTGCTGCGGTCGCCGGACAAGTTCACGCTCACCCTGTCCGTCTACTCGCTGGTCGGCGGTCGCTACACCGTGGAATGGCATCAGGTGATGGCCGCCGCCCTGGCTGCGACCGTGCCGGTCGCGATCCTGTTCGTCGTGTTCCAACGGGCGCTCGTCCGCGGGCTCTCGCTGGGCAGTCAGAAGTGAGCACGCGCCAGGTCGGACGTGACGCGTCGCTTCGCTGCGCGAGCCCGTTCAGGACGACGCGCACCAGGAACGGAGGGATGACGTGAGTTCCCAGATGATGAACGAGATCGAAGCCCAGGGCGAGGCGTGGCGCGACGCCGTCGAGGCGACGCGCTCGCTTCCCGAGGCGCTGCGCGCCGAGCTGCGAAGCAGGACGACGCGGTTCGTCGGGGCGGGGTCGTCGTTCTACCTCGGCAACGTCGCCGCGGTCGCCTGGCGGCAGGCGGGGCTCGCGGCGGAATCGGTGCCCGCCTCCGAGCCGCTTCTGCACGCCAGCGCCTACCTGTGGCCCGATCACGTCGCCTTCGGCGTCAGCAGGAGCGGCTCCACCACGGAGACGGTCACGGCCCTGACGCGCGCCCGTCAGGCCGGCGCCTACACCGTCGCGATCACCACGCGCCAAGGCACGCCGATTCAGCGGGCCGCCCATCACACCGTCGTGCTCGAGCGCGCCGCCGAGCAGGCGACGGTCCAGACCCGGTCGTTCGCCGGCCAGCTGCTGGCCGCGCTCGCGATCGGCCTGGAAGCCGCCGGGGCGCCGGCGCACGAACGCGCGACGGGGTGGACCGCCCGCTCCGGGGAGCTGATCGACGCGGGGCGCGCCGCAGCGCACGGCGTGGACCCCCGCAGCTGGACGAGGGCCTACTTCCTGGGCACCGGCCCGCTGTTCGGTGCGGCGCAGGAGGGGGCGCTCAAGATGAAGGAGTCGGCGCTGACCGAGGCGGAGGCGTTCCAGACGCTCGAGTTCCGGCACGGCCCCAAGAGCATGATCGACGCGGAGACGCTGATCGTCGGCCTGGTGAGCGACGCGGCCGAGGAGGCCGAGCGCGCCGTGCTCGCCGAGGCGCGGGCGTTGGGGGCGCGCGTCCTCACCGCCTCGGCGCGGCCGGTCGAGGCGGGGCAGGACGCGAGCTACCTGTGGGGCGACGACGTGCCCACGGCGTTCCACCCCGTCGCGGCCCTTCCGCTGCTGCACCACCTCGCGCACGCCCGCGCCGCCGCGAAGGGGATCGACCCCGACCACCCCCGCCACCTGAGCTTCGCCGTCGAGCTCGACGACATCTGACGCGATGGTCGCCGAGGACATGTCGGTCCCTCCACGCGACGGTGCGACGCGACGGCGCTCGGGCCCCTACGCGCCTGGCGGTGGCGCGTGAGCGGCGCTGCGCGTGACGCGTACGTCCTGGGCCTCGATGGAGGCGGCAGCACCTTCCGCCTGAACGTCGCGACCGTCGGCGGCGACGATCGCGTCGCGTCGGTCGAGGTGGCCGGCGGCGACATCGGATCGCTGGGCGCGGCCGGCATGGCCTCCCACCTGGACGGCGCGGTCGCCGCCGTCTGCGCCGCCGCCACGATCGACCGCAGCGAGATCGCTACCGCGGCGGTGGGCATCCCCGCCTACGGCACCTCGGCGGCGTGGGACCGGGCGATCGAGGAGGCGACGCGAGCGGCGCTCCCCGCGACCGACGTCCGGATCGTGAACGACGTTCGCCTCGCGCGCGAGGCGGCGTTCGCGTCGGGCCCCGGCGTGCTGGCGCTGGCCGGCACGGGCGCGATGGCGTGGGGCCGCAGCGAGGACGGGCGGCAGGCCCGCGTGGGGGGCTGGGGCTTCGCGTTCGGGGACGAGGGCGGGGGCTACGACCTCGGCCGCCGCGGCCTGGCCGCGGCGAGTCGCGCGGCCGACGGTCGGGGTCCCGATACGGTGCTGCTTCCGGCCGCGCTCGGGCACTTCGGGGTCGACGCCGTGGGCGAGATCGTTCGGGAGCTGCTGGGCGACCTGTCGCGCCTGCGCCGCACCACGGCGGCGTTCGCCGCGGAGGTGCTGGACGCCGCCCGCGCCGACGCGGTGGCGTCCGACCTGGTGGACGCTGCGGCGATGGAGCTCGCTCGGCAGGTGGCGACGGCCCGCGAGCGGCTGGCGGAGGCGCTGCCGGTCTCCGTCGCGGGCGGCCTCTTCGACCACGAGACGTACGCGTCCGCGTTCGACCGGGCGTGCCGCGTCCTGGACCTCCCCGCGCCCATCGACCCGCTGGAAACGCCGGTGCGCGCCGCGGTGCGCACCGCACGGCAGCGCTACCGGGGGCAGGACCCGACCTGACGGCGTCGGAACGCCACGTCGCCGCCGGGAGGCGAGGCCGTCCTAGCCGTCGCCCGCCTCCGGCTCGAAGCCCGCGATCGCGGCGTCGAACGCCTCGTGATCGCCGTAGCGGAGCAACTCGTACAGCCTGGCGCGCGTCTGCATCTCGGGAACCAGGCGCTCCTGCGTGCCCTCGTCGTGGATCGCGCGCAGGCCGCGCTCGATCGCGCCCATCGCCAGCCGCAGGGTGGTGACGGGGTAGATCACGAGGTCGTAGCCGAGGCGCTGCAGCGTGGCCAGGTCCAGCAGCGGGGAGCGGCCGAATTCCGTCATGTTCGCCATCAGGGGTGCGTCGATCGCCTCCCGGAAGGCGCGGAACTCCTGCTCGTCCGCCAGCGCCTCGGGGAAGATCATGTCCGCGCCGGCGGCGAGGTACGCCCTGGCGCGCTCGATCGCGGCGTCCAGGCCGTGGACCGCTCGCGCGTCGGTCCTGGCGACCAGGACCATCTCCGGATCGCTGCGGGCGCCGGCGGCGGCGCGGAGTTTACGCTCCATGTCGGCGACGTCGACCAGGCGCTTGCCGGCCAGGTGGCCACAGCGCTTGGGGTTCTCCTGGTCCTCGAGGTGAAGACCCGCAACGCCGTTCCGCTCGAGCTGCTGGACGGTCCGCGCGACGTTCAGCGGCTCGCCGAAGCCGGTGTCGGCGTCGACCAGCAGAGGAAGGCGGGTGGCGGTCGCGATGCGGCGGGCGCGGTCGGCCACCTCGCTCAGGGTGGTGAGACCGACGTCCGGCATCCCCAGGTCGGCGGCCAGAGCGCCACCGGACAGGTAGACGCCGTCGAAGCCCGCCTCCTCGACGGCTTTCGCCACGAGGGGCGAGAACGCGCCGGGGTACCGGAGCGGCGGCCCGGAGCGGGCCAGCCCGTCGCGCAGGGCAAGGCGGGCGGCGTGCGGATCGTGCGGGGCGAAGCGGATCAGAAGATCCCCCTCCCTTCGCCGTGGACGGTTCGGGCGTCCACCCGCGGCACCTGGACGTTCAGCTCCTGGACCTCGGCCGGCGTGAGCTCGGCCAGGCGTTGCGCCAGCGTCAGGAAGCGGCGCTGCTCCTCCTCGGCGACGACGCCTTCGGCCAGGTCGCGGAACTTGGCGAGGTAGTCGGGCCGTCCGAACGGCGCGGCGCCGTTGGGGTGCGCGTCGGCGACGGCGCGCTGGGCGTGGACCTCGCGCCCGTCCGTGAGGCGGACGGTCATCTCGCCGCCGAACGCACGCCGCGAGGGGTCGGCCTCCCGGTAGCGGGCGGTCCAGGCCGGGTCCTCCTCGGTCCGGATCTTGTGCCAGAGCGCGACGGTGTCCGGACGCGTCGCGCGTTCCCGCGCGTAGCTGCGCTCGTGGTGCCAGGCGCCGTCCTGGAGCGCCACGGCGACGATGTACATCAGGCTGTGGTCCAGCGTCTCGCGGCTGGCGTGCGGATCGAGCTTCTGCGGGTCGCTCGCGCCGGTCCCGATCACGGTGTGGGTGTGGTGGCTGGTCCGGATCACGATCTCGTCGATCGCGCCCACGTCCGGGGCGTCCGGACCGCCCGGAAGCCGCTGACGGATCTCGAACGCCAGGTCGATGAACGCCTGTGCCTGGTACTCGGCCGAGTGGGCCTTGGTGTAGGTCTCCAGGATCGCGCCCCGCGGCTCGCCCGGGCCGGGCAGGGGCACGCGGTAGCTGGCGTCCGGCCCGTCCAGCAGCCAGGCGACGACGCTGTCTTCGCCCTCGTAGAGGGGAGAGGGGGAGGTCTCGCCGCGCATCGCGCGATCCACGGCCGTGATCGCCAGCAGGGCGGAGTGGCCGGGCACGTACGCCTTCCAGCTGC
>CAZLQH010000037.1:14972-21461 GCA_964561595.1 uncultured bacterium
ACGGCCGTGATCGCCAGCAGGGCGGAGTGGCCGGGCACGTACGCCTTCCAGCTGCTGATCTCGCCCTTGCGCGACTGGCGGGTGGTGAATGCGACGTGCGCCGCCTGCTGGATCGCCTGGTACACCACCGGCACGTCCAGGTTCAGCATCGCGCCCAGGCCGGCGGCCGTGGCGGGGCAGAGGTGCGCCATGTGGTCGATCTTGTGGCAGTGCAGGCAGATGCCCTTCACCAGCGCCACGTGGACCTCGTACGCGGCGACGATGCCGCGCAGCAGCGCAGCCCCGCTTGCGCCCGTCTGCTGCGCGACCGCCAGCAGCGGCGGGATCGTATCGCCCGGATGGGCGTAGTCGGCGGCGAGGAAGGTGTCGTGGAAGTCCAGCTCGCGCACCGCGACGGCGTTGGCCCAGGCGGCCCACTCGGCGTGCACGCGGCGGTCGTTGCCCAGCCCGACGACGGTCGCGCCGTCGGGCCTGGGGTGCGCCACGGCCTGGGCACGGGCGGCGACGACGGGCGCGCGCGACAGCGAGGCGACCGCGACGGCGGCGTCGTCGATCACGCGGTTGACGACCATGTCGGCGACGTCGTCCGCCACGTCGCGCGTGCCGGTCGCGGCCTCGGCCAGCTTCCAGGCGAGCTGGCGCTCGCGAGGGAGCGACGCTGAGGAGGGGTGGACGGTGACGATGTGATCGGTCATGCGGTCTCCCGGGAACGGTGGGCTCGGAGCGTGGGCGACGTGGGCGACGTGGGCGACGGATGCGGCGAGCGCCCTCGGCCCGCCAGGCGTTCCCCACGATACGCGACCGCCCACGCGAGGAAAACGCGTGGGCGGTCGCGGGGACGGTCGGTACGGACGGGTGGTCAGTCCTGCAGCGGCGGCGCGTCCTCGTCCTCGCGGCTTGCGGCCTCCTTGCCCATCGCGGCGACCGGGGTGCGGCGCGTGAAGATGGGCAGCAGGATCGAGGCGGCCACCATCGCCCACAGCACCAGGGTGATGCCGGAGCCGAACAGCACCTGCCAGTCTCCTTGCGCCAGCGACAGCGCGCGCCGGAGGTTCGTCTCCATCAGCGGTCCCAGCACCAGCGCCAGGATGACCGGCGCGACCGGGATGTTCATCTTCCGCATCAGGTAGCCGAGCACGCCCAGCGAGGTCATCACCATCAGGTCGAACACCGAGCTGTTCACCGAGAACACCGCGACGTAGCCGATCACGGCCACGCCGGGGACCAGGACCCAGCGCGGAATGAGCAGGATCCGGATGAACACGCCGACCAGCGGCAGGTTCAGGAACAGCAGCATCACGTTCCCGATGTACATCGAGGCGACCAGGCCCCAGAACAGGTCGGGCTGCTGCGAGATGAACAGCGGGCCCGGGTTCAGGTTCAGCGACAGCAGCGCGGCCAGGATCACGGCCGTCGTGCCGCTACCGGGGACGCCCAGGGTGAGAAGAGGGATGAGGGCGCCGGAGACGGCGGCGTTGTTCGCCGCCTCGGGCGCGGCGACGCCGCGGATGTCGCCCTCGCCGAACGTCTGCTCCTTGTCGACCCAGCGCTTCTCGTTCGAGTACGCCAGGAACGCCGCGATCGTGGCGCCGGCGCCGGGAAGCACGCCGACCAGGAAGCCGCTGACGGCGCTGCGGATCATCACCCAGAAGCTCTGCACGAACTCCCGTGCGCTGATCATGGCGCGGCCGATCTTGGTACGCACCTCGCCGCCGGCGCGGGTCTGCTCGAGCAGCAGGAACACCTCGGCGACCGCGAACAGCCCGATGGTGGCCGACACGAAGTCGATCCCGTCGTACAGAGGGAGCAGCCCGAAGGTGTAGCGCGGCACGCCGGTGCCCGGGTCCAGCCCGATCGACGCAAGCAGCAGACCGATGCCGGTCGCGATCAGGCCTTTGACGAAGTACTTGCCGGTCAGGGCCGAGATCGTGGTGAAGGTGAACACGATCAGCACGAAGTACTCCGCCGGGCCGAAGCGGATGGCCCACTGCGCCAGGAGCGGCGCCAGGAACGCCAGCCCGAAGATCGCCAGCGTCCCGCCGATGAACGACGCGATCGCCGACATCGCGAGCGCCGGTCCGGCGCGCCCCCGTTTCGACATCTCGTACCCGTCCAGCGTCGTCGCGACCGACGAGGCGGTACCGGGCACGTTCAGCAGGATCGCGCTGATCGAGTTGCCGTACTGCGAGCCGTAGTAGATCCCCGCGAAGAGGATCATCATCGTCGTCGGATTCACGTCCAGCGCGAACGTGATCGGAATGAGGATGGCGATGCCGTTGATCGGTCCGATGCCGGGCAGCATGCCGATCACGGTGCCGAGGAACACGCCGATGAACGCGAACAGCAGGTTCTGCGGCGTCAGCGCCGTCTGGAACCCGCCCATCAGGGCCGCGAAGGCGTCCACTCAGAACCACCCCTGGAACAGCCGGCCGGTGGGAAGGTACAGGTCCAGCGCGCTGCTGAACAGCAGGTACGACGCGAACGCGAAGACCACGCCCGCCACCAGCGACGGCAGCGGCTTGCCGCGGAAGAGCAGGGCGAACGCTGTGTAGGCGACCGTCGTCGCGGCGATGAAGCCGATCGGGTTCAGCAGGAAGCCGTAGGCGACGAAGACGGCCAGCGTCACGACGAGTCGCGTGGCCGTCGGCGCGTCCGGCCATGTCGCGACGGAGCGCGGCTGAAGCATCAGGGCGACGCTGGACCCGATCAGAAACACGCCGATCAGGATCGGGACGAATCGCGGTCCGAGCGGGTCGGTGAACATGCTGGACTGGACGCCGAACGCCATGACGATGAAGGCGACGGCGACGACGATCAGAATGCCGGAAGCGATCCGGTCGCTCATGGCGGGTGCGGCTCCCTACGCAGGCAGGGGCGCGCGAGGCGCCCCTGCTCCAGATTCCGGGTCGTGAGGGTCGAGGCCATTACTGGCCGATGCGGGAGGACAGCTCCTCGATGTCGTCGACCTGGTCCAGCACGAACTGCTCCATCTCGGCCCCGAAGCGGGCGAAGGGAGCCAGGCCGTTCTGCTCGCGGATCTCGGCGTAGCGCTCGGACGCCTCGAGCTGACGGAACGCGTCCGCCCAGTACTCGAACCGCTCGTCGCTGACCCCGGCCGGCACGTAGAAGCCGCGCCAGTTCGCGCCGACGACGTCCACACCCTCTTCGGCGGCGGTGGGCACGTCGGGAAGGCTGTCGATGCGCTCGTCGGCGAGGATGGCGAGGACCTTGAGGTTGCCCGCCTCGATCTGCGGCAGCGCCTCGGAGACGTCGCCGGTGAACACGTCGGCGCGACCGCCGACGATCTCGATGATCGCCTGGCCACCGCTGCTGAACGACACGTACTGGATGCGCTCGACGTTCTCGACGCCGGCCGCCTGCGCGGCGAGCAGCACCTTGAGGTGATCCCAGCCGCCCACGGCCGAGCCGCCCACGACCGTCAGGGCCGCAGGATCGTCCGCCCACAGCGCCATCAGGTCGTTGATCGAGTCGTGCTCGCTGTCGGGCGCCACGCCGATCACGCCGTAGTCGGCGCCGACGGCGGCGACCCAGCGGACGTCGGAGGCGGTGAAGCCCTGGAACTGGCCCTGCGCCAGGCGGGTGGTCGTCGCGGTGGACGCGGCGACGAGGAGGCTCTCGTTGCCTTCCTGCTGCGCCACGACGTGCGCGAAGGCGACGCCGCCACCGGCGCCGGCCATGTTCTGGGTGCGGATCTGGCCGTCGACCAGGTCCAGCTGCGCCAGGACCGGAGCGATCGTGCGGCAGGTGAAGTCCCAGCCGCCACCCGGATCGGCGGGGGCGATGCACTGGACGTTGGACGGCTGCGCGAACGCGGCGGTCAGGCCGAGCGTCGCGACGGCGAGCACGAGGGTGAACAGACGCTTCATGGGGTACCTCCAAAGGCATGGGGCGACGAGCGACGGCGTTCGACTGTGAGTGCACCCGCACTGTACGGAGCGGATGTGCGCCGGTCAAGGCGTCCCGGTTCGACGCGCGGACAACGCAGGTACACGGCGGCGGGCCCTACGCGTCCGCAGGGCCCGCCAATGCCGCATCGTGAGCCGGGTCGGTCCGGGGGCGGAGACGCCCTCCGGTCAGGTGGCCTTGGTCCCGCCGTCCACGGTGTAGAAGCTGCCGGTCATGAAGCTCGCCTCGTCCGAGAGCAGCATCACGGCCAGGTTCGCGACCTCCTGCGGCGTGCCGTAACGGCCCATCGGGACGGTGCCCTTGAACGCGTCCTCCTCGGTCGCGCCGACGTTCGTCTCGATGCTCTTCATCATCCGGCCCTGGATCGGGGCGGGGCAGACGGCGTTGACGCGCACGTTGCGGTCGGCCTGTTCCAGCGCAGCGGTGCGGGTGATGCCGATCACCGCATGCTTCGACGCGATGTACCCCACGAGCCCGGGCGAGCCGATGAGTCCTGCGACGCTGGCGGTATTGACGACCGCGCCGCCCGGCTTCATGCGCGGCAGCACCGACTTGAGCCCCAGGAACACGCCGCGGACGTTGACGCTCCACACCTTGTCGAACGCCTCGACCGGGTAGTCGGGGATCGGCGCGGCCGGCCCCTCGATCCCCGCGTTGTTGAAGAACAGGTCGATGCCGCCGAACGTGTCCACCGCCTTCTGGGCGTACGCCTCGACCTGCTCGGGTTCGGAAACGTCGGCGGTCATGCCCTCGGCCGTGCCGCCCGCCGATCGAACGGCGTGCACGGTCGCCGTGACCGCTTCGCCGTCCACGTCCACGACGAACAGCTTCGCTCCCTGTTCGGCCAGCGTGACCGCGACGGCGCGTCCGATGTCGCCGCCACCGCCGGTGACGACCGCGACCTTTCCGGTGAAGTCCAGCATGCAGGTGCTCCGTTCCGAACGAGGCCGAACCCCGCGACCGGACGCGAAGGCGCCCAGCGATGCCGAAGCGCGCCTCGGGTGGGGGTCCGGCGCGTACGCGCTTCGTGGCCAGCAGCGTAGCCGGCGGCCCGTAGGACAGGTGTCCGTGCGAACCGCGCCGGTGGTAGGTTGAATCGCTCCAGGACCGAGCCGGCGCCACGCGGCGCTCGAGGGCGCCGCCGATCGGCGACGGGTCGATCCGCGACGGCACGGAAGGGACGGTCGCCATGCCCAGCAACGGAACCAGCCTGCCCGACGAGGCGCTCCACGAGATCCGCTCGCGGATCGAGCGTCGCAACCGCGGGGAGCACGACTTCCTGCAGGCGGTGGACGAGGTGCTCGACTCGCTGGGCCCGTTCGTCGCCAAGCACCCAGGGGTGCTCGACGACCAGCTGATCGACCGGATCTGCGAGCCGGAGCGCCAGATCATCTTCCGCGTGCCGTGGACCGACGACGCCGGCGCGGTGCACGTGGCTCGCGGGTTCCGGATCGAGTTCGACAGCGCGCTGGGGCCGTACAAGGGTGGGCTGCGGTTCCATCCGACCGTCACGCTGGACACGGTGAAGTTCCTGGCGTTCGAGCAGACGTTCAAGAACGCGCTGACCGGCCTTCCGATCGGCGCCGGCAAGGGCGGCAGCGACTTCGATCCCAAAGGTCGCAGCGACGCCGAGGTGATGCGCTTCTGCCAGAGCTTCATGACCGAGCTGTACCGCCACCTGGGCGAGCACACCGACGTTCCCGCCGGCGACATCGGGGTGGGCGCGCGGGAGCTGGGGTACCTGTTCGGCCAGTACAAGCGCATCACGAATCGCTACGAGGCGGGCGTACTGACGGGGAAGGGCCTGTCGTGGGGCGGCCTGCGGGGACGCAAGGAGGCGACCGGCTACGGCTGCGTCTACTTCGTCGAGGAGATGCTGGCCAGCCGCGACAGGTCGCTCGAGGGCCGCACCTGCGTGGTGTCCGGGTCCGGCAACGTCGCGATCTACACGATCGAGAAGCTCCAGCAGCTGGGCGCGAACGTCGTGGCGTGCAGCGACTCGGGCGGACGGATCCACGATCCCGACGGGCTGGACGTGGAGGTGGTGAAGGAGCTCAAGGAGGTGCGGCGCGAGCGCATCTCGGGCTACGTCGACCACCGGCCCGGCGCGACGTACCTCGCCGGCGCGAGCGTGTGGGACGTCCCGTGCGAAGCTGCGTTCCCGTGCGCCACCCAGAACGAGCTGAACGAGGCGGACGCCCGCACGTTGATCGCGAACGGGGTCGTCGTCGTCGGCGAGGGCGCGAACATGCCGTGCACGCCCGGGGCGATCGAAGCGTTCGGCGAGGCGGGCGTGGCGTTCGGTCCCGGCAAGGCGGCGAACGCGGGCGGCGTGGCGACGTCCGCGCTCGAGATGCAGCAGAACGCCAGCCGCGACGCTTGGAGCTTCGAGCGCACCGACGCGCGCCTGCGCGAGATCATGATCGACATCCACCTCGGCTGCCGCAGCGCGGCGGAAGAGTACGGCGATCCCGACGACTACGTCCTGGGCGCCAACATCGCGGGGTTCCGCCGGGTGGCGCGGGCGACCTGGGAGCTGGGCGTGATCTGAGCGCGGCGTGG
>CAZLQH010000038.1:0-21438 GCA_964561595.1 uncultured bacterium
CGTGCGGGGTCGCGTCGCGACCGACCTCCGCGTCGGCACGGCAGTGGGCCCGATGCCCGGTCGCCGACGTCGCGACGGCCGCCGGTACCCTAGACTTGGCGCATGCGTCCTCTGCTTCTGCTCCTGACAACCGTGTTCTTCCTGGCCGGCAGCGCCCACGCCCAACAGTGGGCGGGCGTGCGCTCGGGCTACCCCCTGGGCGTCACGGTCCACTACGGAACGCCGCTCGACGCGTTCGACCTGCGGGTCTCGGGGCGCGTCGTCGCGGACGGCGGCAACGTCCGCGTCGGCGTCGGACTCGACCTGCTCAGGGCGTTCGCCAGCGAGGGTCCGCTCACCGCCTACTACGGCGCCGGGCCGGCGCTGGACATCGGTGGCGACGACCTCGTCCTGGACGTGCACGCCCTGCTGGGCGGCGAGTTCCGCTTCAGCGACGTCCAGCTCGACCGACTGGGGCTGTTCCTCGAAGGCACCCTCGGCGGACGGATCAGTCTGGGCGGCGTGAGCGCCAACACCCGCCTGCCCGCCGTCGGCGCGGCGCTCGGGGTGAACTGGCACTTCTGATCCGCCCGCGCGGAGCCGCTGTCCGGCCCCAGGCGGCGTTCAGCCCGCCGCGTCGGCCACGATCCTGAGCCCGTGCAGCGTGAGGAGCGGGTCGACGACCTCGATCCGCTCGGCGTGCGGACCCACCACCTCGGCGAAGCCACCGGTCGCGACGACCCGGACGCGACCGTGCTCGCCGATCTCCTCCCGCGCTTCGCGCTCGATCCTGCCCACCATGCCGTCCACCATCTCGGCGTAGCCGAACACCAGGCCCGAGCGCAGCGCGTCGACGGTGTTGCGGCCCACGGCGCGCTGGGGCGCGGTGAGCTCGACCCGGGGGAGCTTGGCCGCGCGGTGGAACAGCGCCTCGGCGGCGATCATCGGGCCGGGCGCCAACGCCACGCCCAGCAGCCGGTTCGGCCGCACGATCAGGTCGAAGTTCGCGGCGGTCCCGAAATCGACGGCGATGACGGCGTCGCCCTCGTAGCGGAGCGCCGCCACGGCGTTCACGAGTCGGTCGGCGCCGACCTCGGAGGGACGCTCCGTCTCGATCCGCAGCAGCGACGCCACCCGCTCGTGGTTCACGACCGTGGTCGAGGCCGAGAAGCGGCGGCGTAGCGCCTGGGCGATCTCGCGATCTGCGGGCGGGACGACGGACGACACGATCGCCCGGTCGGGCGCCTCGACCGCGTCGAGCGCCAGGAGGTTCGCGAGGAGCACGGCGTACTGGTCCGCCATCCGGCGCGCGTCGGTCGAGATGCGCCAGTGCGCGACCAGCGCATCGCCCCGGAACAGGCCCAGAACGGTGCTCGTATTGCCGACGTCGACGGCGAGCAGCATGGCGGCAGCGTACCGCGGGGCTCGCGGGTAGACTCGC
Source organism: uncultured bacterium (assembly GCA_964561595.1). Classification (GTDB taxonomy): domain Bacteria; phylum Deinococcota; class Deinococci; order Deinococcales; family Trueperaceae; genus SLSQ01. The sequence goes on from CAZLQH010000038.1 coordinate 1,421, forward strand.
GCATGGCCATCCGATCGGACCGTTGGATCCGCGAGCGCGCCCGCGAGGGCATGATCGATCCGTTCGTCGAGCACCTCGAGCGCGAAGGGGTGATCAGCTACGGCCTCTCGAGCTTCGGCTACGACCTGCGCGCCGCGCCCGAGTGGCGCGTGTTCGTCAACGCGTTCAACACCGTCGTCGACCCGAAGGCGTTCGATCCCGCCAGCTTCGTCGAGGTGGACGCCGACACCTGCATCATCCCTCCGAACTCGTTCGTGCTCACCCGCTCGGTCGAGTACCTCAAGATTCCCGACGACGTGCTGGTCGTCGCGCTGGGCAAGTCGTCGTACGCCCGCACCGGGATCGTGGCGAACGTCACGCCGCTGGAGCCGGGGTGGGAGGGCCACGTGACGCTGGAGCTGTCGAACACGACGCCGCTGCCGGCGAAGGTGTACGCGAACGAGGGCATCGTGCAGCTCCTGTTCTTCCAGGGCGACGAGCGGCCCGAGACGACGTACGCCGATCGCAAGGGCAAGTACATGGGCCAGCGCGGGGTGACGCTGCCGAAGCTGTGAGGCGCTGCGGTCGCGGCTAGGACGCGTCGGCGGCTTCGTCGAACGCGTCCTCCGTCGCCTCGTCCACGCCGGGCAGGGTGATCGTGAACGTCGTGGCTCCCGGCGCGGAGCGCGCCTCGATCCGTCCGCCGTGCGCCTCGACGAGCTGCTTCGCGATCGCGAGGCCCAAGCCCGTCCCGCCGCCCGGCCCGGGCTGGAACGGCTCGAACAGCCGTGCGGCCACGTCGGGCGCGATGCCCGGTCCGTCGTCGCGAACCTCGATCAGGACGCCCTCGGCCTCGTCGCGCCAGTCGACGGTGACGCTGCCTGCCGCGCCGGCGGCGCGTACGGCGTTGGCCACCAGGTTGCGGAGCGCCTGGCGCAGACGCTCCCGTTCGCCCAGCACCAGCGCCTCGCCGCTCGCGGTCGTGCGCACGCCTCCGAACTCGGCGGCCACGGGACCGACCACCTCGGGACCGACGTCGACCAGGCGGAGGTCCAGCTCGCGCACCAGCCGCCCGCGCGAGAGCTCGAGCAGGTCCTCCACCAGGCGCGCCATCGAGGCCGCGATGCGCTCGGCGTCGGCCAGGTCCTGCTCGGCCTCGCCCCCCGCCGTCCGCCGCGCGCGCGCCAAGAACCCGCGTAGGGAGGTCAGCGGCGTGCGCAGCTCGTGACTCGTCTCCGCCAGGAACCGCCGCTGCGCGTCACGCGCCTCTCGAAGCCGGGCCAGCAGCGCGTCCAGGACCGCCGCGAGCCGACCCACCTCGTCGTCGGGCACCACCAGCCCCAGCGGCTCCAGGTCGTCCGGTCCGAGCCGTGACGCGGAGGCCGCGAGACGCCGGATCGGCGTGGTGGCTGCCCGCGCGACCAGCCACGCGACCGGCAGCGCCAACGCCAGCAACCCGGCGCCCGCCAGCGCCAAGGTGCTCGCGACGCCCCGTAGCGCCGCACCGACGTGCGACGCGTCGGCCAGGACCGCGACCGTCCCGTACCGGAACGGGGCGGTCGCGGCCTGCAGCGCCGCACCGTCGAGCTCGCCGCGCCAATCGGCCGGCGCGCCGAGGATCGCGGCGTCGGGAAGGGCGGCGGAGGGTGCCTCGAACGCCGGCTCGCTGGCCGCGAACAGCCGACCGTCGGGTCCGTAGAGCTGCACCTGCACGCGTCCCGTGGGGCCCGGCCGCGCCGTGGTCCGACCCGCCTCGGCGGCCTCGTACGCCGCGGCGACCTGGCGCACGTCGCGCCGCAGCGCCTCCTGAAGATCGGTCCGCAGCGCCGCGCGAACGGCGGCGAACGCGCTGAGCGCGACGAGCAGGACGAGCACCACCGTGGCGCCGGCGACCCAGGCGGCGACACGTACGCGCAACGACGGCCCGGGTCGAGCGTCGCGCCTCAGGGCCGCGCGCCTCGACGCTGCACGACTCGGATCCGTGCGGCTCACCCCTGCGACTTCACGGCGTAGCCGACGCCGCGCACCGTCCGGATCAGTCCGTGCGCCCCGGCGTCGCGGAGCTTGCCACGCAGATGCCCGACGTGGACGTCGACGGAGTTGCTGGCCGGCACGCTCCGCTCGCCCCAGACGCGCCGCTCGATCTCCTCGCGCGTGAACACGCGGCCGGGCTGCGCCACGAGCAACGCCAGCAGCTCGAACTCGCGAGGGCTGAGCGTCACCTCGTGCCCGGCGTAGCGGACCTCGCGCGCCATGCGATCCACGCTCAGGTCGCCCAGCCGCAGCGTCGCGGCGTCGCTGCGAGGCCGAAGCTGCACACGGATGCGGGCCACGAGCTCCTCGACGTGGAACGGCTTGACGAGGTAGTCGTCGGCGCCGTCCTCGAGCAGGCGCAGCTTCGATCCCAGCGCGTCGGTCGCCGTGAGCACGATGATCGGAACGGAGTCGGTCCGACGGATCCTACGCGCGATCTCGTCGCCCTGCAGGTCGGGCAGGCCCAGGTCGAGGACCACGAGATCGGGCGCGCGCTCGCGCAGCGCGATGAGGCCGGTCGTGCCGCGATCGTGGTGCTCGACCTCGAATCCGGCCTCGTCCAGCTCCAGGCGCAGCAGCCGCCCGATGTCGGGGTCGTCCTCGATCACCAGCACGCGCGGGCGGGCAGCGGCGGGCGAGCCCTCCGCGCTCATGGTCGAGGGTCGCCGGGGAGCCGCAGCACGATCCCCTGCTCGGCCAGGATCGCCCGCAACAGGCGTGCGTCCCCGGACGGGGCCGCGACGAGAATCCCGTCGGGCTGGACACGGCCGGCGATGGCCGTCGCGCCCGCCGCGGCGGCGGCCCGATCGGCGTCGTCGGCGCCGGCCGGGAACACCAGCACGCGTAGCTCGAGGCCGACGGGAAGCGCGTCGCCGACCAGCGTCAGCAGTCCGTCCTCGACCCGGCCGGTCGCGTGGATCTCGAGCAGGTCGGGCGACACCAGCCGCACCTCGGCGCCCGGCGCCAGGATCGGGAACGTGGCGGCCTGCGCCATCAGGAGCCAGGGCATCAGCCAGGTCACGTCCGAATCGTAGCAATGCGGGCGTGAACGGCGCGCACATGCGCCGTGAAGAGTCGTTCACGTCCGCCGCGACCGCGACCGAGCCGTAGTGAACCAATCGACGCCCGCCCATGCGGCGTTATTGCATGATGAGAGAAGCAATCTTTCCGCCGTGGCAACTCGCCGCGCGGTCGCGCGGTTCGCGTATCTGAGGAGTCGTCGTATGCACCAGTACCTCCGTTCCCGTTCGAGGTGGTCGGTCCTCGTCGCCGTTCTGGCGGCGCTCCTTGCGTGGGCGCCCAGCGCGGGCGCCCAAGGGTTCGACGCCGATCGCTACCTGGCGCAGTGCCTCCGCTTCGAGGCGGGCGGCGACTACACCTCCGCGCGCGAGGCGTGCCGGAACGCCCTCCAGATCGACGAAGACCGGGCCGACGTCCAGCTCGCGCTCTCGCGCGTCGAGGTCGAGCTCGGAGCGTTCGCCAGCGCCGAGTCGCGCCTGCTGCAGCTCGTCCGCGAAGGCGACGGCGCGGAAGCCTCGCTGCTGCTGGCGCGCATCGCGCTGGAGGAGGGCCGGCTGCTGGACGCGGAGGGGCACCTCGATCGCGCCCGTGCCGACCTGGAGAACGCGCCCGACAGGACGCTCGCGGCGCGCTACGACTTCTTGCACGGTCGGGTGCTCGAGGCCCGTGGCGAGGTTCGCGACGCGCTCGACGCGTACAGCGAAGCGGTGTCGGGCGACGGACTCGAAGTCGAGTACCGCCTGGCCGACGCGCGCCTGCGCTTCCTGCTGGGCGACGCCGCCGGCGCTCGGGCCCAGCTCGAGGCGTACCAGGCGCTGTCCGGCGACAGCCGCGACCCGCGCGTGCGGTCGCTTCTCGGTCGCGTGATGTGGGCGCAGGGCGACCTCGAGGAGGCCGCCGGCCAGCTCGAGACCGCCTTGGCGCTGTGGAGCAACCTCGACGTCGCGGAGCAGGCGTCCGACCTGCGGACCCTCGGTCTGGTCTACCTCGGTCGCGGCGAGCTGGGTCAGGGCACGCTGGCGCTGCGGGAGGCCGGGCGTCGCGGCAACCAGGTCGACCTGCTGGGCGGCAACGCGCTGCTGTGGCTGCTGCTGGCGTTGGCGCTGCTGATCGTGCACCTGCTGGGCGAGAGCCGCATCGAGAGCAGGAGCACGCTCGAGGTGATCGAGGGACCCCAGCCGTGGACGGTGGGCGACGCGTACGGCATCGTGCTGCTCTCGGTCGCTGTCGCGGCGGCCACGGGCCTCGCGATGGGCGTGGTCGTCTACGACAACCTGCTCGCCGTCCTGACGCCGCATCAGGCCACGGAGACGCGGGCGGTGATGGCGGTCGTGTTCGCCCTGGTCGCCACGCTCCTCACGGCGCGCGCCGTGCGGCGGCGCGGCTGGCAGACCGGCCCGCGCCTGCTGGGCGAGGTGGACACCTGGGCGTCCGGCGTCGGGATCGGGCTCGGCCTTCTGGCGGTCACGCTGGCGTACCTCTCGTTCCGACCCGAGTCCGCGTTCTTCTCGGGCCTGTGGCTGGACCTGTCGCGCCTGAGCCCCGCCGTGCTGGCCGCCGTGGTGGTCCTGCCGCTGGCCGAGCTGACCTTCCGGCCGTTCGCGTTCGATGCGCTCGAGTATCGCTACGACAGCAACACGGCGCTGTTCCTCTCCGCCGCGCTGTCCACGCTGGTGCTGGCGACGCCGGTGGCGCTGCTGCTCCCGATCGGTCTGCTGATGGCCGAGCTGTATCGCCGCACGCGCAGCGGCGCGCTGCTGCTCGCGGCGCAGCTGACGCTGCACGTGGGCCTCGTCGTCGCGGTGCTCGTCAGTCCGTGGGCGCGCGCCCTGTTCCTCTGACGCCGGCTCTGACGTGAACGCCGCGTACGTGTCGCTCGACGGTCCGCTGACGGCGCTCGTCTCGGGCGGGCCCGAGACGCTCACGCCGCTCACCGCTTCCGGACCGCAGGGACGCTCGTTGCTGGCGTTCTCGTCGCTGGACGCCGCCGCCGACCACCTCGCCGCGCTGCCTCCCGACGTGGCGGCGTCCTATCGGGCGTGGACGGCGGCCGCGGACGACTGGCGCGCCAAGGAGGAGCTGTTTCGGGCGGGAGCGTCTCTGGGTGCGGATCGCTTGGACCTCGATCCGGACCTGGCCTTGCGGCCCGCAGCGCAGCTTCCCCTGGAGCGAGCGGTCGCCTACGTGACCTCCTACAAGCGCAACCGTGCTTGCCTCTGAGCCCCTCCGACCTGCTACTGTGAGGGACGACGCCACCGCGCTGACGCTCCACTGACGCACGGTGGGCACGCTACGTAAGGCGCTTCGGGGAGGGCCCCGAACGTCCAGGGCACGTATGCCCGAAGGAGGCTATATGAAACGCATCTTCGTCATCCTCGCCGCCGCTCTCCTGACCGTCGCCACGGCTCAGACGACACTCGAATTCTGGTACGGGTTCAGCGACGCGGCCCGCTCCGGCTGGATCAACGACCGGATCGCGGAGTTCAACGTCCAGCTCGAGGCGCAAGGCCTCGACTACGAGATGGTCGGCGAGCGCAAGGGCTCCTACCGCGAGACGCTGCAGGCCGCGGTGCTGGCCGCCCGGCAGGGCAACCCGCCGCACCTCGTGCAGCTGTTCGAGGTCGGCAGCCAGCTGGCCACCGACTCGGGCATCTTCAAGCCGATCGGCGAGGTCGGGGGCTTGGACGTGGACGCCTACATCGAGCCGGTGATCAACTACTACACGATCCAAGGCTCCGTGAACTCGATCCCGTTCAACTCCTCCAGCCCGATCCTGTACGCCAACCAGCAGCTGATGGAAGAGGCCGGCCTCGACCCCGAGACCCTGCCGGCGACCTTCGGCGAGCTCCTGGGCGCCTGCGAAGTGATCGAGAACTCCAGCGTCGAGGCGAACTGCATCACCTTCCCGCTGCACTCCTGGATGTTCGAGCAGTGGGTCGCCGAGCAGGGCGCCCCCCTGGTCAACAACGGCAACGGCCGTGACGCCCGCGCCACCGAGGTCCTGCTGGACAGCGACGCATCGATCCGCGTCGGCCAGTTCATGGCCGATCTCGCCGAAGGCGGCTGGTACAGCTACACCGGCACGCTCGAGGACTGGAGCGGCTCCGAGGCGATCTTCGCCGGCCAGGAAGCGGTGTTCTTCATCACCTCCACCGCCGACGCCGGCAACATCACCCGCGCCGCGGCCGACAACGGCTTCGACGTCAAGACCGGCCTGCTCCCGATCCCCGACGGCGTCGAGCGCAACGGCGTGGTCATCGGCGGCGCCAGCGTCTGGCTGACCGACGGACACCCCCAGCAAGAGCTCGAGCTCGCCCGCGACTTCGCGCTGTTCATGACGAACCCCGAGAACATGGTCAGCTGGCACAAGCTCACCGGCTACTACCCCGTCGTGACCGAGTCGGTCGACATCCTCGAGTCCGAAGGCTGGTTCGAGGAAGAGCCCAACTTCGCCGTCGCGTTCGAGCAGCTGCTCGAGACGATCCCCAACCAGGCCACCGCCGGCGCGCTGCTCGGAACGTTCCTCGAGACCCGCACCATCATCGGCGAAGCGCTGCAGCGCATCTACAACGGCAGCGCCAGCGTCGAGCAGGCGATGACGCAGGCCAAGGAAGAGGCCGACGCCCGCCTCGCGGAGTACAACGCCAACTTCTGAGGTCGACCGGTCGCGCTGACCGCGCGACGCCAGAACCGATGCACGAGGAGGAGGCGGGCCGATCACGGCCCGCCTCCTCCCGTGACGAGGTACGCTCTTCGGCATGAAGGACAATGCCGTGTTCACCAGCCGGGTGCTGCCGTGGCTGCTTCTGCTCCCGTCGTTCATCATCCTGCTGGGGTTCATCTACTACCCGGCGATCCAAGCGTGGGTGCTGTCGCTCCACCGGTCGAACCTGTTCCTGGGCACGCGGCAGTTCATCGGCTTCGACAACTTCCGGCTGATGTTCACCGGGCCGCTGGCGGACAAGTACATCCAGGTCGTGATCCAGACCTTCGTGTACGGGGCCCTGGTGGTCGGCATCGGGTTGTCGATCGCGATCGTCCTGGCCACCCTGGCCAGCAGTCCGATCCGCGGCGCGCGCGTCTACCGACTGCTGCTGATCTGGCCGTTCGCGCTGTCGCCGGCCGTCGCGGGAACGATCTTCCTGTTCATGTTCAACCCCGACGTCGGTAGCGTGAACGAGGTGCTGGGCACCGTGTTCGGGATCCGGCCGCGCTGGCTGGACACCCCGACGCTGGCGTTCGCGCTGGTCGTGATCGCCTCGGTCTGGAAGAACCTCGGCTACAACATCGTCTTCTACTTAGCGGCGCTCCAGAACGTGCCGAAGGAGCTGAACGAGGCCGCCGCCATCGACGGCGCCAGTCCGATCCAGCGCTTCTTCCGGATCACCGTTCCGATGCTGTCGCCGATGACCTTCTTCCTGCTGTTCACGAACCTGACGTTCGCGTTCTTCGAGTCGTTCGGCCTGATCGACATCGTGACGAAGGGCGGGCCGGTCGGACCCTCGCCGGTCGACGCGGCCGGCATCACCACCACGATGATCTACCAGGTGACGATCGACGGCTTCGGCGGGAGCGGCAACACCGGCCTCGCCGCGGCGCTGGGCAACATCATCCTGCTGTTCACCGCCATCATCACCGTCCTCCAGTTCCGCTACGGCAGCCGCCGCGTGCAGTACGGAGCGAACTGATGCTGCACCGTCGGGCCTGGCTGCTTCACCTGATCCTGATCATCGCCAGCCTCATCGTCGCGTTCCCGATCCTGTTCGCGCTGGTCAAGGCCACGCAGATCCGGAGTCAGGTGCTCTCGCCCAGCCTGATCCCGGGCACCGCGTTCGTCGAGAACGTGCGGAACGTGTTCCTGAACGCGAACCTGCTGACGTTCATGCGGAACTCGCTGATCGTCGCGGCCGCCGTGACCGTCGGGAAGACGACGCTGTCGCTGATGGCCGGCATGGCGCTGGTGTTCTTCCGCTTCCCGTTCAAGCGCGTGATCTTCGGCCTGATCCTGCTGACGTTGATGATCCCGGTCGAGGTGCTGATCGTTCCGCTCTTCGACGTGATCAGCCTGCAGCCGCCGCAGACCTGGGCCGACTTTTCCGAGTGGATTCGCAGACCCGACAAGATGCTCTTCGAGCCGGCCCAGTACGGCTACGGCTGGGCGAACACCTACTGGGCGCTGATCGTGCCGTTCCTGGCCTCGGCCACGGGCACGTTCCTGTTCCGCCAGCACTTCATGTCGATCCCGCGCAGCCTGGCGGACGCCGCCCGCATCGACGGCGCCACGCCGTTCCAGTTCCTGCAGAAGGTGCTGGTGCCGATGAGCTGGAACACGATCGGCGCGCTGGCGGTGATCGAGTTCGTGTACGTCTGGAACCAGTACCTGTGGCCCAAGGTGATCATTCGCCGCGAGGAGCTGCAGGTGGTCCAGGTCGGCCTGAACCTGATCATCGGAACGGGCGAGGGCGTCGAGTGGGGCTACGTCATGGCCGGCGCCACGCTGAGCCTGGTCCCGCCGCTGCTGGTGTTCATGCTGCTTCAGGAGCAGTTCATGCGCGGGTTCGCGCTGTCCGAGTCGAAGTAGCGCAGGGACGCAGGCGCGCCGCATCGGCGCGGCGCGCCTGCGTCCGGGACAGGCCTCCTCCTAGCCCGCCTCCGCACGCAGCCACGCCCACGCCACGCGCCACGGCACGTCCCGCTCCTGCAGCGCCGAGCGGAAGCGCCGCTCCACGTCCGCGACGTCGGCGCTCCCGACGCCCAGCGCCGCCAGTCGCGCCCGGAACGGAGCTTCCGGCCCGAACCAGCCGTCCAGCGCCCGCGGCGGAAACCGACGCACCTCGTCGGCGACCACGGTCTCCGCGCGCGTCACCGTGAACCCGGCGGCCTCGAGCAGGTCCGTCCCGGCCCGAACGTCGTAGCGGAACCGGGCGTCGCCGGCCTCGCGGTACGCCGCCTCCTCGGCCTCCCGAACGGCGTCGGCGACCGCGGCAGCGAGTCCTGCGAGGTCCACGACCTGATGAAGGCGCGTGCCGGCGCCGGGAAGCGCGTCGCCGAACACCGCCCGCCCGCCCGGCGCCAGCAGGCTCCTCAGCTGCGCGAGCGCGTCGATCTCCTGGAGCTTCGCCAGCACGCGCACGGCGAGGATGCGATCGAAGGTGCCTTCCGCCTGCGCCGAGTCGGAACGCTGGGCGGCGGCGCGGCGAACCTCGGCGGCGGCCGACGCGACGTCCGCGACGACCACCACCGGCCGCTCCAGCTCGGGCAGGGTCGCGGTCTGGCCACGGATCGTGTCGGCCGAGCGCTCGTCCTCCGCGACCGCCCACGTCTCCCCCTCCGGCGCACGCCTGAGCGCCTCGAACGTCGTCCAGCCCGACCCGCCCGTCAGGTCCAGGACGCGGTGGTGCCGCGCCACCCCGAGCCGGTCGAACGCCGCGTCGCGGAGCGCCGCCATCCGCTCGCCGCGACCCGAAAGCGTTCGCGCGGCCCAGCGATCGCGGGCGGCGTCGCCGGGACTCCACGACAGGATCTCGGGCGGCGCCTGCGTGTCCTCGTCCAGCATCGCCGCGAGCTGCGCCTCGCGCCGCCGGGCGACGGCCGTCCGGATCTCGGCCTCCGCCCCCTGATCGCTGGGCTGATAGAAGAGCCGGCCCTGCAGCGCGTCGGGAAGGTACTGCTGCGCCACCCAGTGGTCGCGGTACGCGTGCGGATACAGGTAGCCCTGCCCGTGGCCGAACCCCTCCGCATCGCGGCTCGCGTCCTTGAGGTGGCTCGGGACCTCGCCCCGACCCTCGCGCTGCACGGCGGCCAGCGCGTCGAAGAACGCCATCGTGCTGTTCGACTTCGGCGCGGTGGCCAGGTACAGCGTGGCCTGGGCGAGGTGGTAGCGGCCCTCGGGCATGCCGACCGCCTCGAACGCCTGCGCCGCCGCCTCGGTATGCACCAGCGCCTGCGGGTCCGCCAGGCCGATGTCCTCCGACGCCAGGATCCGGAGCCTCCGCAGCACGAAGCGGGGATCCTCGCCGGCCTGCACCATCTTCGCCAGCCAGTACAGCGCCGCGTCGGGATCGGAGCCGCGCACGCTCTTGATGAACGCGCTGATCACGTCGAAGTGGGCGTCGCCCTCCTTGTCGTACAGCACGGCACGCCGCTGGATCGACTCCTCGGCGGTGGGCCGATCGATCCGGATGCGGCCGGACGCGTCCGGCTCGGTCGTCACGACCGCGAGCTCCAGCGCGTTCAGGAGCGAGCGCGCGTCGCCGTTCGCGATGTTCACCAGGTGATCGAGCGCGTCGTCGTCCAGAACGACGTCCAGACGTCCGTAGCCGCGCTCGACGTCCGTCAGCGCAGCGCGCGCGACGCGTCGAAGATCGTCCTCGTTCAACGGAACGAGCTGGAACACGCGGCTGCGCGACACCAGCGCCGGGTTCACCTCGAAGTACGGATTCTCCGTCGTCGCGCCGATGAACGTCACCGTGCCCGCCTCGACCGAGGGCAGCAACGCGTCCTGCTGCGCCTTGTTGAAGCGGTGGACCTCGTCGATGAACAGCAGCGTGCGCCTTCCGACCTGCTGCCGATCGGCGGCCGCCGCCACCTGCTCGCGGATGTCCTTGACGCCCGACAGCACCGCGTTCAACGCCACGAACTCGGCCTTCGTGGAGCCGGCCACGACGCGGGCCAGCGTCGTCTTGCCGGTGCCGGGCGGACCGTGGAAGATCACGCTGGACAGCCGGTCGGCCACGATCGCGCGCCGCAACAGCCGGCCCGGCCCCAGCACGTGCTCCTGACCGACGAACTCGTCGATCGTGCGGGGGCGCATCCGGGCTGCGAGGGGCTCGTCGGCGCTCGCGAACAGGCTCGCCTGCGGCGTGGTGACCATCCGGCCCATGCTAGCAGCGGGTCGCGCGCCGCTAGGGCGCGCGGCGATCGTCGCGAGCTCGCCGGCCACCGTCCCTCAGCGCAGGCCCGGCACGCGCCACCTCAGCCACGCGCCCGGACGGCCGTCCGCGCCGCTCCACGCCACGCCGCCCTCGAGCGCCAGCGACGCCGTGGCGCCGTACCCCAGCACCAGGTCGGCGGCGACGAGCGCCTCGACGCCCAACGCGGAGGTCTCGCCCGCACCCAGCCGCAGACGGGGAGCGAGACGAACGCGCTCCAGCGCCCAGCGCCCGTCGGCCAGGTGCGCGCCCACCGGCACGGTCCAGCCCAGCCCGAGCGTCGTGGACGCCGCGACGTTCGCGAACGCGGTCGCCGGCACCGGCGCGGGCGGACGCCAACCGGCCCGGATCGTCGCCTCGGCCGTCGGGTCGCCGGGGAGGCCGGCATGCGTCCAGGCGGCCGCGTCGAGCCAGGCGCCGCTGGAGCGATCGCCCCGCACCGGATCGCTCCGAACCGGATCGTTCCGAAACGTGGCCGCCGCCGCCCAGCCTCCCCTCGGGACGCCCCATCCGTCCGCCACGCCGTCCGACGCGGCGATCCGTAGCGAGCCACCGCTGCGGACGGCTCCGTCGTCCGCCACGCGCGTGACGAGACGCGCCCCCATCCGAACGGCGGGCTCGACGACCGTGGTGGCGTCGACGGCCAGCTCGAGGTGGGGTCGAGGCCGTTCCAGCGGTGCCCGGTGGGGGGCGAAGGGAAGCAGGCCGAGCCGGAGCGTGACCGCGAGGGGATCGCGTGGCGCAGGTGTGGGGACGAGGCTGGCACGACCCGCCTGCAGCGAGATCCCGAACGCCGGCCGACCCCAGGCGCCGTCCCCCGTCGGCACGCGACCGGCGACCGCCTCGATCGCGTAGCGCCGCGTCGGCTCGGCTGCGACGAGCCTGGCCCCAATGCCACCGACGCCCAGATCGTCGGGGAGCCAGCCCAGCACCCGCAGTCCGCGGCGCGGGTCGTACGGCCGAGCCGCCGCGGCGTCGAGGCGCGCCGTGCTCGCGTCACGCGGCTCGAAGCCGGTCGTCCCGGCGTCCTCCGGCCCGGCGTCCTCCAGCTCGGCGTGCTTCCGTTCGGAGACGGCGGGCTCGAAGGCCGGGCTGTCGACGCGACCGGATACGCTCCGTAGCGGCGCCTCCAGGACGCGCGCCAGCACCGGACCCCCGGCACGCCGGGCCGCGATCACGCCGGGCGTCAGGTCCACGACGCCGTGGCGGGGAGCGGCCAGCAGCTCGGCCCGCCCGGTCGCCACCTCGACGCGCCACGCGCCTGTCCTGTCCGTGTCCGCCGCCGCGACCAGCCAGACGGCCGACTCGCCCTCCCAGACCGGGTCGCGCAACGCATGTCCCAGCGCGACGGGCACCGGGTCCGGCTCGGGCCACCGTCGCGGCGCTCCAGCGACCGAGGCGTCGAGGGGCGGCCACGCGATCAGGGATCGCTGGCCCGCGCGGTCCAGGATGGCCGCCACGCGACCGGCGGGCGACGCGGCCAGGCCCACGATCCGGACCCCAGCCGGGGCCGACCACACGTCGGTGCCGGCGTCCGGACCGCCGGCGCACCAGCGCCGCACGGTGGACGGTCCGAGGCCGTCATCGCGGACGAACGCGATGCAACCGTCGGGCAGCGGCGCGGCGGCGTGGGCGCGCGCCCCATGCGTGAGCCTCCGCTCGGCGCCGGTCGCCAGGCGCAGCTCGTGCAGCTCGCCGTACCGCCCGTGCGGTCCGTCGCGTAGCCGGACGTAGACCAGCGTGTCCGCATCGCGCCAAGCCGGACCCCGGGGCGTGGAACGGAGCTGCACGGCCGCGGCTTCCGACAGCTCGCCGTCGGTCCCGACCGTCGCGACGCGGACGGTCCGTCCCTCGACCCACGCGAGCCGCGCACCGTCCGGCGATCTGGCCGGCGACCTGGCCGGCTGCCGAGCCTGCGACGACGGTCCCGCCCATCGGTCGAGCACGTTCTCGCCCACGTCGTCTTCCAGCGCCCTCGCCTCGGCGCGGAGCTGCGCGCGCAGCGCGGCCCACGCGACCTCGAGATCGCCGCCGACGACCTCCCGCCAAGCGTCGTCGAAGCCCGTCCACGGCGGCGCCGTCTCGAAGCGACGCAGCGCGTCGCGGAAGGCCGGCAGCCCGGCACGATCGATCAGCTGCGCCACGAACGCGCCGCCCAGCAGGTAGCGCGTCCGTCCCCCCGGCCACGCCTCGCTCGGCAGCCGTGCCGCGTCCGCCAGCGTGGGCCAGCCGTCGCTGTCCGCCAGCGCCCGGATGACGGCGCGGGCGTCCGGATCGTCCAGCCGCCCGCCGCCGCCCGGAACGGCCCGGCTCTCGGCCCAGACCGCCACGCCCTCGAGCAGCCACATGGGGGGCGGCCACGGCAGGTCGGCGCCGACCACCCCGGTAGGCACGGGAAGCGACCCGGGACGGCCGCCGAAGTGCACGGCGTGGATCATCTCGTGCACCAGCAGCAGGCGAAACGGGTCCGGCGCGCCCGAGCCCACCTCGCCGGGCCAGGGCGGCTGCAGCGGCACCGTCACGACCGGTCCGCCCAGCGGGTCCACCCAGGCGTTGTACACGTCGTCGTCGCGCCGGATCACGACGGTCACATGGGGCGCCGGCGTCGCGAAGAGCGCGGCCGCGGTGGCCAGCGCGGCGTCGGCGTGGCGAGCCACCTCGCGAATCGTCTCCAGCGAGGCGGCGTCCGGCGCGATCACCGTCACGCGGCCGGCGTCCAGCACCCAGGGACGCTGGTCGCCCGGTGCGGGAGCGCCACCGGCGACCGCCGGCGCGATCGCCGCGAGCGTGACGGCGAGCACGACGACGCGCGCGACGGTGCGCACGACGGTGCGCACGTGCAGGGCCGTGACGGGGCGCCACGCGTCCCGTAGCGCGCGCCGAGCGGGAGCGATCACTGCGCCAGGCGCGCGCCCAGCCACTCGGTCACGAGGTCCAGCAGCTCCGGCGCGACGGTCGTCCGCAGGGTGGCGTACTCGTCCAGCCCTCCGACCCGGGCGGGCTGCATCAGGTGGTTCAGCCCGCCCAGCGTGACGACCGTGGCGTCGTCCACGCCGGCCTCGCGCAGCGCTGCCCGCATCGGGCCCTCGTTCTGGACGGCCGGGACCTGCACGTCCTGACGTCCGAACACCGCCAGGGTGGGAACGTCGGCGCGCCGCAGCACGGCGCCGGGCTCGGCCAGCAGGAAGTCTTGGAAGGTGGGCGTCACGACGGTGTCGACCTGCGCCGCGACGAACCGCTCGCGGGCGGCGCCGGTCGGCGCCTCGCCCTCCGGCAGGGCGGCGAGCTGCGCCTCCACGCGCGCGCTCGTGAGCCGCTGCGCCGCGTCCGCATCGCCCTCCGTGAGCGCGGCGTGCAGCGCCCGCAGGTAGGCGATCTGCGCCTCGATCTCGTCCTCGCCGGCTCCACGCTGGCCGAGGATCAGGCGGTTCTGCAGCTCCAGCACGTCCAGGCCCGACGCGGAGGGTGCCGCGAGGAGCACCATCGCCGCGACCGGAGCGTCGCCCGCCACGACGCGCGGCGCGACCAGGCCGCCCTCGCTGTGACCCAGCACGGCGATGCGCCGACCGTCGACGTCGTCCCTGCCGGCGAGGAACGTCACGGCGGCGGTCGCGTCCGCCGCCAGGCCGTCCAGGCCGGCCGCGCCGAGCTCGCCCTCGCTGCCGCCGACGCCTCGGTCGTCCCAGCGCAGCGATCCGAGCCCGTTCCGCGCGAGGTGGTCGGCCAGCACCGCCATCGTCGGGTGGCCCAGCACCGTCCCGTCGCGGTCCTGAGCGCCCGATCCGTTCAGCAGCACCACGACCGGATACGCGCCCTCGCCCTCGGGCAGCGCCAGCGTGCCGCTCAGGGAGCCGGCGGCGCCGTCGAACGCGACCTCGTGCGTGGCGTAGGGGAACGGGGGGCGCGGGGTCTGCGGCCGCTCGGCGTCGCCCGCCGCCGCGGCGCCTTCCGCAGCCGAGCCCGCCGCCGCGTCGCCGTCGCGGACGAAGGTGAGCGAGAACGTCACGCCCTCCTGCTGGAACGTCCCCGAAAGAGCTCCGTCCTGTCGCCGCAGTCCCAGCGTCGCGTCGGCGGGAAGCGCGGGAACGCTGAGCGTCACCGCCCCGTTCACGGCCGCGAGCGGCCGGGCCTCCAGCCCCGTCAATCCCTGGCTGGGCAGGTCCAGCGTGGCTCGCAGGCGGCCCTCGTCGGAGCTCAGCGTCAGCACCATCGGGAGCGGCGCACGCTCGGGAGCCAGCACGCCGCGCCACGTCCCCACCCAGCCGGGCGGGGTCCGTACCACGGGAGGCTCGCCGGCCCGCTCCAGCGCGAACGGAACCGACGCGTCGCCCTGGACGAAGTCGCCCTCGATCGCGTCGTCGCCTCGGAACCGACCCACGAACGTGGGCGCGGCGGGAAGCGTCGGCGCGATGAAGCGAACGGTGCCGTCGGCGCCCGTCTCGATCGCGGCGAGGGGCAGCCCGAACGCGCCCTGGAGCGGGACGTCCAGCTCGCCGGTCGGGCCGGCGGGGCCGCTCTCGAACCGGAGGCGGACGTACAGGTCGAGGTCGTTCGGATCGATGGAGCCTTCCCAGCCGCCGGGCAGGGACGGCGCCTGCGCGGCCGCCGAGCCCAGGAACGCGGCTGCGAAGGCGAGGACGAGCACGGACACGATGCGTCGCATGCCCCCCATCATGCCTGCCGACCGGGGGCGAGGCCCGTCGCGCCCACGTCTCGGACCGCTGCCCCGGGTAGCATGCCGGCGATGCCCGTTCACGTCGTCGACAAGCCGCTCGGTCCCACCTCGCACGACGTCGTGGCGCGCGCCCGGCGTGCGCTGAAGACGCGCAGGGTCGGTCATGCAGGGACCCTGGATCCGTTGGCCACCGGCGTGCTGCTGCTGCTCGCCGAGGACGCCACGAAGCTCTCGACCTGGCTGACGGGCTCCGACAAGGCGTACCTGGCGTGGGTCGCGTTCGGCGCCGCGACGCCCACCTGGGACGCCGAGGGGCCGATCACCGAGCGGGCCGACCCGGGGCCGGTCGACCCGGACGCGATCCGGGGTGCGCTGCCCCGGTTCCTGGAGCTGAGCGAGCAGGTTCCTCCGCGCTTCAGCGCGATCAAGACGGGCGGCGAGGCCGCCTACCGCGCCGCCCGGCGCGGAGACGAGGAGGTGACGCCGTTGCCGGCGCGTCCGGCGGCGTACCGCAGGATCGAGCTGCTTGCGTTCGGGGACCGGGAGACCCTGCCCAGACGGTTCGGGCCGACCCAGAACGGCTGGCGGCCGGACCCCGACGGTCGGACGTTCGAGCTTCCGCCGCCGCTGGCGGGGCTTCCGGTGGCGTTGCTGTCGGTCGAGGTGGCGGCCGGCACCTACGTCCGGGCGTTCGCGCGGGATCTGGGCGAGGCGCTGAGCGTGCCGGCCCACCTCGCCGGCCTGGTGCGGACGCGGGTCGGCTCCGTGGGCCTCGAGGACGCGGTGCCGCTGGACGCGCTGGCGGACGATCCCGGCATCGCGGAGGCCGACGCCCTGCCGCTGCCCAGCGTGCGCCTGAGCGCGGACGACGCGGCCCGCGTGCGTCAAGGGCAGCGCCTGCCGGTGGGCACGGTCCCGGGCGAGGGCGCGGTCGCGCTGCTCGATCCGGAAGGCCGGCTGGCCGCGATCGCGGACCTCGCCCCCGGCGGCATGCGGCTGCGGCGGGTGTGGAACGTTCCGACGTCCGACCCGGAACACGGCCCGACGGGGACACCGGCCGCGGACGAGACGAGCGCTGGCTAGACTGGCGGAAGGCATCTTCGACCAATTCTCACGACGCGGCGCCGGTTCCGGCGACCTGGAGCGACCCATGGACATCGGCATTCCCAAGGAGACGAAGCGACACGAGTACCGCGTGGCGGCCACCCCGGCGGCCGTCCGGACGCTGATCGCGGCGGGTCACGACGTGCGCGTGCAGACCGGCGCGGGCGACGGCAGCGGCTTTCCGGACGAGGACTACCGCAGGGCGGGCGCCCGCATCGTCCCCGACGCCGCGACGGCGTGGGCGGCGTCGCTGGTCCTGAAGGTCAAGGAGCCCGTCCCGTCGGAGTACGGCCATCTGCGCGACGACCTGATCCTGTTCACCTACCTCCACCTCGCCGCCGACCGCGGGCTGACCGACGCCCTGATCGAGGCGGGCACTACCGCGATCGCGTACGAGACGGTCGAGGGGAGCCAGGGCGGGCTGCCGCTGCTGACGCCGATGAGCGAGGTGGCCGGCCGCATGGCGCCGCAGGTGGGGGCGTACCACCTGGAGCGGTTCTTGGGAGGGCGCGGGGTGCTGCTGGGCGGCGTCCCCGGCGTCGCGGCGGGCGAGGTCGTCATCCTGGGCGGCGGCGTGGTGGGCATCAACGCCGCGAAGATGGCGGTCGGACTGGGCGCGCGCGTGACGCTGCTCGACGTGGATCACCGCCGTCTGCAGTACCTCGACGACGTGTTCGGCGGCCGGGTCGAGACGGTGATGAGCAACGTCGGCACCGTCGCGACCGCCACCGCGCGCGCCGACCTGCTGGTCGGCGCGGTGCTGATCCCGGGCGCCCGCGCGCCGCGGCTGGTCCCGCGCGACCTTCTGGCCGAGATGCGTCCCGGCAGCGTGATCGTCGACGTCGCCGTCGATCAGGGCGGCTGCGTCGAGACGATCCACGCCACCACCCACGACGACCCGACGTACGTGGTGGACGGCGTCGTGCACTACGGCGTGGCGAACATGCCGGGCGCGGTGCCCAACACCAGCACGCGGGCGCTCAGCTACCAGACGCTGGCGTACGCCGAGCGGCTCGCGAACAAGGGCCTGGACGCGCTGCGGCGCGACCCCGGCTTCCTGAGCGGGCTGAACGTGCATCGCGGCCAGGTGACGCACCCCGCGGTCGGCGAGACGTTCGGGCTGGACGTCGTGGATCCCGCCACCGCGCTGGGGGCCTGAGCGCGGATCACGCTCGGTGCGCGCGGTCTTCGAGCGCGGGCGCGCTCAGCGCATCTTGGCCAGCGCCTTGCGGATCAGCGTCTCGGCGGCGGCGTCCGGCTGATCGCCGGCCAGCTCCGCCACCGTCGCCTTGACCGACGCCTCGCGGTAGCCCAGCGCGATGAGCGCGTCGACGGCGTCCTGGGCCTCGGCACCGAACGCGGAGCGCGGCGCGGCCCGGTCCGCGTCGGCCGGCAGCAGCAGGTCGTCCGGCATCCGCGACTTGAGGTCCAGCACGATGCGCTCCGCCGTGCGCTTGCCCACGCCCGGCGCCGCGGCCAGCAGCGCAGGATCGTCGTTCACGACGGCGCTGGCGATCACCTGGAGCGGCAGGTGCGAGAGCACCGCCAGCGCCAGCTTGGGCCCGACGCCGCTCACCCCGAGCAGCAGCCGGAACAGCCGCAGCCCGACCTCGTCGCCGAATCCGTACAGCGTCCAGGCGTCCTCGCGCACGACGAGGTGGGTATGCAGGCGCACCACCTGGCCCACCCGCGCGGTGGCGGTGGTGGACGCGGGCGCCAGCGCCTCGACCCCCCACGCGCCGGCCCGGACCACCAGAGCGCCGGCCCGGACCTCCTCGACGACGCCCTCGACGAACGCGATCACCCGTTCTCCTCCCAGAGCGGCGCGAACATCGCCTCGTAGCCGATGTCCTCGAGCGTCGCGCAGCCGGTCGTCCGCATCGCGTACGCCAGCTCGGCCGCCAGCCTGCGGGGCTCGATCCCGGGGTCGGGCAGCACCGCCTCGGCCCCGAGCGCCAGGTAGCGGAACAGGTCCACGCCGCCGCGGACCGGTCCGCCCACGTACACCCCCAGCATGCCCGCCACGGTGTCCAGGATCTCGGGCAGGACCTCCGCCACGGCCGGCCCTCCGAGGTGCCGGCCCACCGCCGAGCGGACGACGATGCCGTCCAGCCCTGCCTCCGCCGCGACCTCCGCGTCGGCGGGGCTCGCGACGCCGTCCAGCCACAGCGGCCTGCCGGCGGCGGCGCGCAGCTCGGCGAGCTCCTCGCGCCGGCGCGGACGCCAGGCGACCTCGCCGAACGGGGCTCCATCGGCGAGGGGCGTCAGGTCCAGCAGCACGCCGGCCGGCTCCAGCGCCCCCAGTCGTCGCGCCTGCGGCACCAGGTCGGCCATGCGTCCCGCCTCGATCCTGACCAGGAACGCCGCGGCCTGCGCCGGTCCGTTCCCGCCGGGCCACTCGTCCGCGTCGATCCGCACCAGCGGCCAGGGCGGCGGCTCCTCGCGCCACGTCTCGGCCAGCGGCACGATCGGGGCGGGCACGCTGCGATCCAGCAGGCGGAGGCTCGCGTCCGGTCGCTCGACCCCGTGGAGGAGCCGGGGGAGCAGCGCATGCGCGTCGAGGGCGGCGAAGTCGCGGTCCACGCCGTCATGCTACCGCGCGCCGTCACGACCGCCGCGGGCGCGCCTTCGCGGGTCCGCGGCACGATCCGCGGTCCCGCGGTACATTCCGGGCATGGTTCACGCGCACGGCCTCCGCAAGTCGTTCGGCGGCGTCCACGCCGCCTGGGACGTGGGTTTCGACGTCGAGCCGGGCACCGTGTTCGGCCTGCTGGGCCCGAACGGCGCGGGCAAGACGACCACGCTCCGGATCCTGGCCACGCTCGTCCGGGCGGACGGAGGCAGCGCCCAGGTCGCCGGCTTCGACGTGGCGCGACAGGGCGAGGAGGTCCGGCGGCGCATCGGCGTGGTGAACGGCGGCATGGGCCTGTACGATCGCCTGACCGGCCGCGAGACGCTGCACTGGTTCGGCGGGCTGTACGGCATGAGCGCCGCCGCGATCGAGTCGCGCATCGAGGAGCTCGACGGCCTGCTCGACCTCGGCGACACCTTGCACCGTCGTTGCGGCGACTTCTCGACCGGCATGAAGCAGAAGATCGTGGTGGCGCGCGCCGTCGTGCACGATCCGCCCGTGCTGTTCTTCGACGAGGCGACCAGCGGTCTGGACGTCCTGGCCAGGCGCGCCGTGCTGGACTTCGCCCGGGCGTCCACGGGTCGTGACCGGGCCGTCGTGTGGTCCACGCACGTGATGAGCGAGGCCGAGGAGCTGTGCGACC
>CAZLQH010000039.1:0-2850 GCA_964561595.1 uncultured bacterium
CGCTCGACGTTGAAGTAGATGCTGCGGAAGTTCGCCGACAGGCCGCCGACGACCGCGACGTTCGGATCGACGGTGAGGATCTCGACGTCCGCGGCGGGCACGTACTCGATGAAGTCGACGTTGCCGGTCGCGATCGCGGTCGTGCGCGCCGTGGGATCGGGGTAGAACACGAACTCGATTCCGTCGAGGTAAGGAAGCGCGTTCCCGGCGTCGTCGGTCCCCCAGAAGTCGTCGTTCCGCTCGAGGATCATGCGGGTCTGCGGCAGGTACTCGGCGAACCGGAACGGACCGGTGCCGATGACGTTCTCCTGCAGGTCGCCGTAGCGCTCGACGGCGGCCTGGCTGACGACGACGTTCAGGCTGGCCGCGAGCTTCGAGAGCAGCGGCGAGAACGGCTCGGACAGGTTCATCACCACGGTGCGGTCGTCGGGCGCGGAGATCTCCTCGACCACCGCGAAGTCGTCGCCGCGCGGCGAGGCGATGGCGGGATCGCCGATGCGCTGGATCGAGAAGACCACGTCCGACGCGGTCAGCGGGGTGCCGTCGTGGAACGTCACGCCGCCTCGCAGCGTGAACGTCCAGGTGAGGCCGTCGTCGGACGCGGTCCACGACTCGGCCAGGCCGGGCACGATCTGCAGGCTGGAGTCGAACATCACCAGCGTGTCGTACACGTTCTCGAGCATGTTGCGGGTCGAGGTCGCGTTCGTGATGTGCGGGTCCAGCCCGACCGGATCGGTCTGCATGCCGACCCGCAGGACACCGCCCATCGTGGGCTGGGCGAGCGCCAGCGAGGCCAGCGCCGCGGCGGCGAGAAGAACGAGGAGACGACGAATCATGAGCTACCTCCGGGAGTGAGAGCGGAAACGGGAAACGGGCGACGTGAGCGTCGAGGATACGCTGAGACGAGCGGAAGGGTGCCGGAGCCGGTCACGGGGAGTCGAGGCGAGCCGGGCCAACGCGGTCAGCGGCGCCGGCGGAGCCGCGGGTCCAGCGCGTCGCGAAGCCCGTCGCCCAGCAGGTTGAACCCCAGCACGACCGCCATGATCGCCAGACCCGGAGCGACCGTCGCCCATGGGGCGAGGGCCAGGAAGCGCCGACCCTCGGCGATCATCATCCCCCAGCTGGGTGCGGGCGGCTGGGTGCCCAGCCCGAGGAACGAGAGGGAGGCCTCCGCCAGGATGGCGTACGCCAGGCGAAGGGTCGTCTCGACCAGCATCGGCGCGGCCGCGGCCGGCAGCACGGCGCCCAGCAGGACCCGCATGTCGCGGCTGCCCAGCGCCCGGGACGCCTCGACGAACTGCTCCTCGCGAACCGTCATCACCGCCGCCCGGGCGACGCGCGCGAACGGACCGACGTACACCACCCCGATCGCGAGGACCAGGTTCACGAACCCGCTACCCAGGAACGCCAGCAGCGCGATCGCCAGAAGGATCGCCGGGAACGACAGCAACACGTCGGTGACGCGCATGATCAGGGCGTCCGTCACGCCGCGGTAGAACCCCGCCAGCGCGCCCAGGCTGCCGCCGACCAGCAGCGCGAAGCCGGTGGCGGCGAACGCGACGGACAGCGACGCGCGCCCGCCGAACACGATGCGCGACAGCGTGTCGCGGCCGTACTGATCGGTCCCCAGCCAGTGCTGGAGCGAGGGACCCTGAAGCCGGGCGGGCGGATTCAGCGCGATCGGATCGTACGGCGCCACCCACGGCGCGGCCACCGCGGCGACGACGGCGGCCAGCACCAACAGAAGCCCCACGCCGCCCACGCCGAGTAGCAGGCGACGTGCGATCTCCGCCGTCCGCCCGGCGGGGACGGCCGCGCGGGCGGCCGCGCTCGATCGGTCCGCCGCGTCAGCCATAGCGCACCCTCGGATCGATCACCGCGTACAGCACGTCGACCAGCAGGTTCACGACGACGAACGCCGCGGCGATCAGCAGCACCGCGCCCTGGACGATCGGGTAGTCGCGCAGGTTGATCCCCTCGAGCGCGAAGCGGCCGACGCCGGGAAGGCTGAACACCTGCTCGATGATCACCGCGCCGCCCAGCAGCTGGCCGAACTGCAGGCCGACCACCGTCACCACCGGAATCAGCGCCGTCCGCAGCGCGTGCCGGTACACGACGGCCTGCTCGCGCAGGCCCTTGGCGCGGGCGGTGCGGACGTAGTCGCGCCCCAGCGTCTCGAGCAGCGACGAGCGCACGATGCGCGTCGTCGCCGCCGCCAGGATCAGGCCCAGCGACGCTGCGGGCAGCAGCATGTGACGCAGATTGTCCAGCGGCGACTCGGTGAACGGCACGTAGCCGGCCGGCGGCAGCCAGCCGAGCCGCAGCGAGAACGCCAGGATCAGCAGGATGCCGAGGAAGAACCCGGGGATCGACAGGCCCAGCAGCGCGAACAGCGAGCTGACCGCATCCGGCCAGCGCCCGCGGTGGAGCGCGGCGATCACGCCCAGGGGGACGGCGAGGATCACGGCGATGGCGAGCCCCAGGAAGGTCAGCTCCAGCGTCACCGGGAAGCGGAGCGCCAGGTCCGTCGCGACCGGCCGGCCGGTCCGCAGCGAGCTGCCCAGGTCGCCCTGCAGCGCCGCGGTGATCCACTGCCCGAACTGGACGTGGACCGGCAGGTCCAGCCCGAACATGCGCCGGAGCTCGTCCAGACGCTCGGCCGACACGTTCCCCTGCAGGCCCACCAGGCTGGTGACCACGTCTCCGGGAATCGCTCGCATCAGCCCGAAGACGATCAGCGCGACGCCGAACAGGGTGGGGATCGTGAGCAGCAGGCGCCGCAACAGGAAGATGAGCATGGGCGGCGATCAGTATGGCATTCCTCGGCGGCGGCGTCGCGCCGGGCGCGAT
>CAZLQH010000039.1:2950-20746 GCA_964561595.1 uncultured bacterium
CATGGGCGGCGATCAGTATGGCATTCCTCGGCGGCGGCGTCGCGCCGGGCGCGATGCGGCCGGTCGCGACGCGGTCGGATACGCGGTGCTCGGTCGCGCGGGTCCGGCGCGTGTCGCGGGCTCGCGCGCGCGGACTCGGCGGACTCAGTCGCGCGGATCGAGCGCGTCGCGCAGGCCGTCGCCCAGCAGGTTGAACCCCAGCACCGTGAGCGAGATCGCCGCACCCGGGAACACCAGCAGCCAGCCGGCGTCGGGAAGGTAGCGCCGTCCACGCGCCAGCATCTCGCCCCAGTCGGCCGTGGGCGGCTGCACGCCCAGGCCCAGGAACGACAGTCCCGCCATGCTCAGGATCGCGAAGCCGATCCCCAGCGTCGCCTGCACGGTCAGCGGCCCCATCGTCGAGGGCAGCACGTGACGGCGGAGCAGCCGGCCGTCGCGCGCCCCCAACGCCCGCGCGGCCTGGACGTACTCCTCCTCGCGCGTGGCGAGCACCACCGACCGGGCGATCCGCGCGTACTGCGGGATGCCGACCAGCGCCACGGCGATCACCGCGTTCCGCAGCCCCGGACCCAGCGCGCCGACCACCGCCAGCGCCAGCAGGAGCGACGGGAACGCCAGCAGAACGTCCATCGCTCGCATCAGCACGGTGTCGACGCGCCCGCGGTAGAAGCCGGCCAGCAGCCCGATCGTCGTCCCGATCGTCCCGGCCACCGCGACGGGCACCAGCCCGGTGAGCAGCGAGATGCGCGCGCCGTGGATCACGCGCGCCAGCAGCGAGCGTCCGAACTCGTCGGTGCCGAACGGATGCGCCAGCGAGGGCGGCTCGAGCCGCATCCGGAGGTTCTGGCGATCCGGCTCGATCGGCGACAGCCACGGCGCGAACAGGGCGACGGCGACCAGCACGAGGACCAGCGCCAACCCGACCATCGCCGCGCGGTTCCGGCGGAAGCGAAGAGCGGGCTTCGAGCGCCATGCCCGGGCCGCCAGCCCCAGCGGGCCGGGGCGACGACCGACGGCGTCAGTCATAGCGGATCCTCGGGTTCAGGGCGGCGTACGACAGGTCGACCAGCAGGTTGACGAGGATGAAGCCGGTGGCGACGAACAGCACCGTGCCCTGGACCAGCGGAAGGTCGCGGCTCCGGATCGCGTCCACCAGCATGCGGCCGATACCGGGCCAGGCGAACACCGTCTCGGTGAGCACGGCCCCTCCGAGCAGCGACCCGAACTGCAGCCCGACCACGGTGACGACCGGCAGCAGCGCGTTGCGCAGGGCGTGGCCCAGGTCGACCCGGGCGGGCGGCAGGCCCTTGGCGCGCGCGGTCCGGACGTAGTCCTGGCGGAGCACGTCCACCATGCTGCTGCGGGTGATGCGGGCGATGAACGCGGAGCTGGCGAAACCGATCGCGGCCGCCGGCATCACCAGGTGACGCCAGCTGCCGATCCCAGACGCCGGGAGCCACTCGAGCGTGAGCGCGAACAGCATCATCATCAGCAGCCCCGACCAGAACACCGGGACGCTGACCCCCAGAAGCGCGACGAGCACCGCGAGGTAGTCGATCCAGGTGCCGCGACGAAGCGCTGCGACGACGCCAAGCGACAGTCCGATCGCGATCGCGATCGTCATCCCCGCTCCGGCCAGCAGCAACGTCGCGGGGAGTCGGGTGGCGATCTCGGCCACCACGGTCCGGCCGCTCCGGACCGAGACGCCCAGATCGCCCTGCAGGACGCTGCCGAGGTAGTCCAGGTACTGCACCGCGAGCGGCCGATCCAGGCCGTACGCGCGGCGAAGCTCCTCGAGCGAGGCGCGATCGATGCCTTGCGCCGACTCGCCCAGGATCGCCAGGACGGGGTCGCCGGGGGACACCCAGACCATCGCGAACACGAGGAGCGTGACGCCCAGCAGGACCGGAACGAGTCCCACGAGCCGGCGCAGCACGTACGTCGTCACATCCAGCGTCCCATGCGCCCGTCACGAGCGCCCTGTCCGCTCGCGGCGCCCGGCCGCGAGCGGGTCACTCGTCCAGCGTCGCGTTCCGCAGATCCAGATCGATCCACGAGTAGGCGACGATCTCGCCCCGGAGCGCCTCGCGCTTGGCGTAGGTCGAAAGCGGGTAGTAGAGCGTGACCATCGGCAGGTCCGTGAGGACGCGCTGCTGGACCTGGCGGTACACGTTCGCGCGGACCAGCTCGTCCGGCGTTCCCCTGCCCTGGTCCAGCCAGTCGTCGACCTCCGGATCGGCGTAGCGCGACGCGTTGTTCTGCGGAATCTGGCTCGAGTGGAAGAAGGCGTACAGCGTGTAGTCCGCGTCCAGCGTGACCGTCCCCCAGGTGGTCGCGTACAGCTGGGCGTCCTCCTGCTGGATCGCCTCGGCGTACGCGGCGTACTCCTGCGTCCGGATGTCCAGGTCGACGCCGACCTCGGACAGCATGAACTGCACGATCTGCGCGACCGACTCCAGGTCCGGGTTCTGGAAGATGTCGAGGCGCAACGACAGGTTCTCGGCGCCCGCCTCGGCCAGCAGCTCGCGCGCCCGCTCCGGATCGTACGGGTACGGCTCGTCGAGCTCGGCGGCGGCGAACCGGACGGTCGGCGGGATGGGGGCCACGGCCGGCTGTCCCAGCCCCTGGAGGAACTCCTCGATGATCAGGGACTTGTCGATCGCGTACGCCAGCGCCTGGCGAACGCGTGCGTCCTGGAGCTCGGGGTGCTGAACGTTGAAGCCGAGGTGGGCGGAGCCCCAGCCGAGGAACGCGTCGCTGACCACGTCGTCCCGCTCGGAGATCGACCGGTAGGCGTCGGGCGGGAGGTTGAAGATGATGTCCAGGCCACCCGACCGCAGCTCCACGATCTGGGTCGAGACCTCCGGCACGATCCGCAGCGTCACGCCGTCCAGCTCCGGCGCGCCGCCCCAGTAGGCGTCGTTCCGCTCCAGCACGACCTCGGATCCGTCGGTCCACGACGAGAACCGGAACGGACCGGTCCCGACCGGCTCGCGGCCCAGCTGGTCGCCCAGCGACGCGGGAACGATCGCCGTGACCGGGTGGGCGAGGTGCGCCAGCAGCGGCGCGAACGCCTCGCCGGTGTCGATCGTCAAGGTCCGCTCGCCGGTCACGACGACCTCGTCGATGGCGGAGACCACGAACCGTCCCGGCGCTCCGGTGTCGGGGTCCAGCAGCCGGTCCAGCGACGCCTTCACGGCCTCGGCGTCCAGCGGGCTGCCGTCGTGGAACGTCACGCCCGCGCGGACGGTGACGTCGAGACGCGACGGGGTGACGAACGCCCAGCTCTCCGCCAGGCGCCCGACGATCTCGCCTTCGGGCGTGACGTCGAACAGCGCCTCGTACACCTGGTTCGTCACGGAGAACGAGAAGCCGTTGAACGTCTTGTGCGGATCGAGCGTCGGCGGGTTCGACCCGATCGCGGTGGTCAGCGTCTGCGCCGACGCCGACGCGACCGCGAAGAGCACGAGAAGGGACAGCACGAGTCTGCGCATGGGAACCTCCGAAAGGTGGACGACGCCGCTCGATCGGCGCCCTACACGAGAAGCCTACTGGACCGCCGGCACCCGCGCCGGTCGGACGCGCGACCTGTCGCCGGCACGTCCGACGCGACCGCTGGACCGCCGCCGGGCGAGGCTAGGCGGACGCCTCGCCCGCCCGGCTCCCGTGCCGACCCGCCCGCCAGCCCGACCACCCCTGCGCCAGGCCGGCGCCGATCCCGAGCGCGGCCACCAGCAGGCCCGCCAGCGCGCCGAACACCGGCAGCCAGGTGGCAAGAGCCACCAGCAGCAGGCCCAGCGCCAGCGCCCCGAGGCCGGTCGCCGCTCCGGCCTCCGAGCGGCTCAGCAGCAAGCGACCCAGCGTCAGTCCGACCACGGCAGGCGCCACCACGGCCGACGCGAGGCCGAGAAGCACCGCCAGTACCATCGCGACGGCGATCCCGACGAACACGAGTCCCACCGACAGGCCGGGAAGGTCGGCCAGCGCCGCGACGGCTGCGACGGCCGCGAGCAGACCCAGGAACAGGGCGAGCGCCAGCGGGGCCCCGACCAGCGTCGCCGCGCCCAGCAGACCGGACGAGCCGGGGGCGCCGGCCACGCGGTCGGCGCCGGCCGTGGTCCACCGCGGCGCGAGCGCCCAGACCGCGGCCCCCACCAGGAGCAGCAGGAGGTAGCGCTCGACGAGGCGCACCGCCCAGGAGCGCGGCGCGGGCCCCGGATCGGGCTCGAACGCGTACCGGCCGCCGACACGCTCGGTGTCGACCGGCGGCTCGCCGGGCGCCACGATCGTCAGGTCGCCGCCCACCCGCGCGTCCGCGCCGAAGGTGAAGCCGTCGGCGACGCGCTCCAGCTCGTCCGGCACGCCGGGCCAGATCGTCGGCGACAGACCCTGCCGGCCGCCGACCTCGGCGTGGAGCGTCCCGTCGACGCCGCCCCGCAGCTCGACCGCGCCGGCCCCCAGACGAGCGTCGCCGGCGACCACGCCGGCGACGAGCACCTGACCGGCCGCGGCGGCGAAGTCGCCGCCGACCGTCGCCCCTGCGCCGAGCTCGATGCTGGCGCCCGCGCCGACCAGGTCGTCCTCGATCGTTCCGTCGACGCGCACCAGCCCGCCGCTGAGCCGGGCGTCGTCGCCGACGCGGCCGTCCACCCGGACGGTCGAGGCGGAGGCGATGAGATCTCCCGTCACCTCGCCCGAGACGGTCACCGTCGCTGCCGCCGCGACGACGTCGCCCTCGACCCGGCCGAGGATCTCGACGTTCGAGCCGGTGGCGTAGAGGTCGTCGGCCAGCACTTCGTCCGCGGCGACGACCACACGGTCGCCGGCGCGGAAGGTGGCCGCCTGGGCCAGGCCCGCCATCCCGGCGACCAGCAGAAGCAGGCCGAGGAGGCGAGCAGGAAACGCGTTGGCGCCGGCGGGAACGTGCGTGGACGGGTGGCTCATACGCTCCTCCTCACGAATCGGTGCGTTCGTCCAGTCATGGGTAGCACGGCCCCGGCGGTCCGCCCCGTCGCCCGGCCCAGGTTCGGGCGACGGGCGGACACGCCGTGCGGAGCCCGCACGGGCTCACTCGTAGCGGAGCGCCTCGATCGGGCTCAGCGCCGCCGCCCGGCGCGCCGGCCAGACGCCGAACACGACGCCGGTGAGCACGCTGACCAGGAACGCCATGCCGACGACCCACGGATTGATCACGAACACGTCCAGGAACGGCACGATCTGCACGATGCCCCATAGCGTGACCAGCGAGAGCGCGACGCCGACCGTCCCGCCGATCACGGTCAGGACCACCGCCTCGATCAGGAACTGCTGCAGGATCGTGCGCGGCGTGGCGCCCAGCGCCTTCCGCAGGCCGATCTCGCGGGTGCGTTCGGTGACGCTGACCAGCATGATGTTCAGGATGCCGATGCCGCCGACCAGCAGGCTGATCGCGCCGATACCGCCCAGCAGCGCCTGCAGGATCACCGTGACGGTGTCGAACAGCGACAGCGCGCCCTCGATCGTCTGGATCTGGTAGCTGTCGGGCGGCCGGCGCCGATCCAGGATCGAGCGGACCTGCTCCTCGACGGCGCCGGCGTCACGGTCCAGATCGATCGAGATCGGCAGGAAATCGTACTCGCCGCGCGGCACGCCGGGAACGTCACGGTAGAACGCCCCCAACGGCACGTCGCCCGACACGTCGTTCGCGAACGTGCCCAGCGCGCCCCCGATCGGCTCCTTCACCCCGATGACGGTGTACGTCGTGCGTACGCCACGCGCTTCGAGGAGGATCTCGCGACCCACCGGATCGACGACGTCCTCGAACAGCTCGCGCCGAGCGTCGGCGGACAGCACGATCACGGACGCGGTGCGTGCCGCGTCGCGCTCGTCGAAATAGCGACCCCGCGCCAGCTCGATGGAGCGATCGATCTCGGGCGCGTCGGGCGTCGTTCCGTTCAGGCTGATGTTCTCGCGCGTGTCGCCCACCACGGCCGTGACGCGCGCGCTCTGCTGACGCAGGATCTGGATCGGCAGGCGCGAGAGCGCCTCGACGTCGTCGTCCGTGAACCGCTCGGCGTCCGGATCGTCGAACACCCGCTGCACGAACAGCGACTGCGAGCCGAACTCCTGGATCTCGGAGGTGATCCCCGCCGTCGCGATCTCGCCCAGGCTCACCGTCGCGGTGACGGCGAACACGCCGATCACGACGCCCAGCAACGTGAGCAGCGAGCGGAGGCGGTTCTCGAACAGCGCCGCCAGCGCGGTCCTCAGGTTCTCGAGAAGCATCTCAGGCCCCCTGCTCGTTCGCGCCGTGCGCCGTGTCGTCGGCCGGGGCGGCGCCTCCGTCGACGCCGGGTCGTCGCCGCGACGTCACGGCCTCGGAGGACTCGACCACGCCGTCGCGGATGTGGATGATCCGCTCCGTGTGGTCGGCGACCTCCTTCTCGTGCGTGACCATCAGGATCGTTCGCCCCTCGTCGTGCAGGGCGTCGAACAGCGCCAGGATCTCCTGCCCGGTGCGCGAGTCGAGGTTGCCGGTGGGCTCGTCGGCCAGCAGGATGTCCGGCTCGGTCGCCAGCGCCCGCGCGATCGCCACGCGCTGCTTCTGACCGCCGGACAGCTCGTTGGGCTTGTGTTGGAGCCGGTCGGCGAGGCCGACGCGCTCCAGCGCCTCGGTGGCGGTCCTGCGCCGCTGCCCGGGCCCCAGGCCCCGGTACATCAACGGAAGCGCGACGTTGTCGAGGGCGCTGGATCGCGCCAGCAGGTTGTACGCCTGGAACACGAAGCCGATGCGCCGGTTCCGGACCTGCGACAGACGCTCCTCGCTCAGGTCGGCGACCTCCTCGCCCGCGAGTCGGTACGATCCCTCGCTGGGCGCGTCGAGGCAGCCGAGGATCTGCAGCAGCGTGCTCTTGCCGGAGCCGGACGGCCCCATGATGGCGGCGTACTCGCCGGGGAGCACCTCGAGGTCCAGGCCCCTCAGCGCGTGCACTTCGACGTCCGCGCCCAGGCGGTAGATCTTGCGGAGACCGCGCGCCTCGATGACCGGGGTGCTGCCGCCGGCGTCCCCGGCGGTCACGATCCGCCTGGAGGCGTGAACCGCACCGGCGCTCCGTCCTCGAGCTCGTCGATGCCGACGACCGCGATCGTGTCGCCGCCCGACAGGCCGTCGGTCCCGTCGGGATCCACCGCCGCGACGGTGGCGTTGCGGTCCACAGGATCGACCTCGACGCGCCGGGCGGTTCCGCTGCCCGGCTCCTCGCCTCGGTCGACCCGGAACAGGAAGCTGTCGCCCGTCTCGTCCTCGGTGATCGCCTCGAGCGGGATCAGGAGCATCTCCTCGAGGTCCGCGACCCGCACCCGGGCCGTGACGGTGTAGCCGGGACGGACCGGCACGTCGCCCTCGAGCGCGCCTTCCGCGAACGCCAGCATCGCCTCGACCTGAGCGCTGCCGCCTTCGCGCGCGGCCACGGGCGCGAGCCGAACGACCTCGGCCGGGAGGCGCAGGCGCGTGTCGGCGTCCGGCACGATGTCCGCGGGGAGCCCCACGGCCAGCTCGGCGGCCCGGTTCTCGTCGAACGAGGCGCGGATCCGCAGCTCGCTCGGATCGGCGATCGAGGCGACGGGCTGCGTCCCCGTCGCGTCGCCCACCTCCACCGCGAGCGTCGCGACGACGCCACCGAACGGCGCGCTCAGCACCGCGTCCTCGATGCGGGCCTGCAGGTTCGCGAGGTCGGTCTCGAGGCGGGCGACGTTCGCCTCGGCGCTGGCGCGCTGCGCCTGGGCCAGCGATCGCTGGTTCGCGAGCCGGCTGCGGGCGGCGTCGAGGCTCAACTCGGCCTGCTCCAGCGCCCTCGCGGCCGCATCGCGCGCGTCGCGGACGTCGCGAAGCTCGTCACGCGAGGCGGCGCCGAGCTCCAGCAGGCGCTCGACCCGCTCCACGTCGGCTTCGCGGCTCCGCAGATCGGCGACGGCCTGCAGGCGCCGGTCCTCGGCCTGCACCACGGCGGACTCGGCGTCGAGCCGGTCGACGCTGAGCTGCGCCAGCGTCCGCTCGAGCTCCGCTCGCGCCGACTGCAGCGAGACGCGGGTCGACGCCACGTTGCGCTGAAGCTCGGCGACGTCCAGCCGAATGAGCGCCTGCCCCTCCGTGACCGCGTCGCCCTCCTCGACCAGGACCTCGGCGACGGTGCCGCCGCCGCTGAACGCGAGACCGCGTTCCCGCGTCGCCTCGATCGTTCCGCTGCCGGTGACCTCCCGGACGAAGCGACCGGTCTCGGCGGGCTCGACGACGACCTGCTGGACCGGCGGGCCGCCGCGGCTCCGGAGCGCCACCACGGCGGCGACGCCGATCACGATCACGATCGCCAAGATCCAGACGACGCGACGTCGACGCCGCCGCCGGCCTCTGGCAGGATCGTCGCGGCTCACGAACCGGCTCCCAGGATGGTCGCTTCGAGCGAGCGCAGCGCGTCGGCCAACCCGTGGCGCGCGACGCGAGCCTCCGAGGACCGGCGCAGCAGGTCCAGCTGAGCCCGTTCCAACGCCACCTCGGCGATGGAGCCCGCCTCGAAGCGGACGCTGGCGACACGCACGTCCTCCTCGGCGGTCGCGACCTGCTCAAGGGCGCTGGCCAGCCGTCCCTCGGCGGCCAGCACGGCGTTGTGCGCCTGCCTCACGGCCAGCGTGAGGCTGCTGCGGAGATCGTCGGCGCGCAGCTCGGCCGAGTCCAGCCGGTCGCGCGCCGCCTCGACGTCCGAGCGCGCCACGGTGAACGCCACGTCGACGGCCTCGAGCTGGGCCCGGGCCACCAGCACGGCGCGCCGCGCGGACCGCAGCGACGCGTTCTCGTCCAGGCGGGACGTCGCCTCGTCCACGCTCGGCACCGTCGGCTCGGGGGCGGCGCCGTCCAGCGCCGGAAGGTCGCCGGCCTCGCCCAGGCGCACCGCCAGCCGATCGATCGCCAGCTCCAACGCCTGACGCGCGTCGCGCAGGTCGCGCTCGGCGCTTCGCACGACGTCCTCGGCACGCGCGACGTCGCTTTCCGTCGCGGCGCCCGCCTCCAGGCGGATCGCTGCGGCGCGCGCTTCGACGCGGGCGATCCGCAGGGCCACGTCGGCGATCGCCACGGAGTCCTGCGCCTCGAGCGCGGCTTCGAAGGCGTCCGCAGCGGCGTCCCGTGCCGATGCCTCGGCGTTACGAAGCGCGTCTTGGGCCGCCTCGACGTCGTGCCCAGCGTTCAGCGTCGGCACGCGCAGGCTGGTGGGGTCGGCCTCGACGCGGGCCGCCTCGCGCCGGGCCGCGTCCAGGTCGAGCCGCGCGGTCCGGACCTCGACCGACGCCTGTACGGCACGGTCCATAGCGGTTTCCAGGTCCAGCGTCTCGGTCGTCGTCTGGCCCCGGGCGGGGGCGAGGAGGGGGGCGATCAGCGCCAGGAGGAACAGCGCGGTCAGGATGCGGGGGACGGTACGAGTGGTCACGGTTCGAGCGGTCACGGTGCGGTCGGTCATCACGGTCACTCCAGGCTCTCAGGGTCGACGGCGAGCGCGTCGAGAAGACGGAACACGGCGAGGCGAAGGTCGTCCACCGCGCGATCGGCGTCGAGATCGGCGCGGCGCGTCTGGAGCTCGGCCCGGCGTACGGCCGCGTCGGAGGCGGCGCCGGCTTCGGCCCGCAACCGCACGATCCGTTCGTTCTCGCGCTCGAGCTGGGCCGAGCGTCGGGCCAGCTCGGCCCGCTCGGCGGCGTCCTGGGCGTTCGCGTAGGCGCGATCCACGGCGATGCGGGCGCGATCGGATGCGCTGGCGCTCCGCACGCGGGCCTGGTCTTGCCCCGTACGAACGGCGGCCAGCGCGTCGGACAACGCCGGGCTGAACGGAATCTCGGCGCGCACGCCGATCTCGAAGCGGCTGAGCGAGCCGCCCGGGCCGACCCCTTGCACGCCGTCGTCCGGATCGAACGAGGCGTTCAGGCGGGGCGCCAGGCGGTCGCTGTCGATCGAGGCGGCGAGGCTCCACGACCGGTCGGCGTCGCCGCTCGTGAACCCCGTCTCGAGCGTCAGCGTGGGCAGCACGTCGCGGACGGAGGCGGCGGCGGTGCGATCGGCCTCGTCGACGTCGCGCCGGGCGGCACGCACGTCGGGCCGCAGGTCCAGCGACGCGTCGTTCCGCTCCGGGAGGGCGGGGGGCGCCGGCAGCGGACCGTTCGGTGGCGGCACGGCTCGCCCCAGCACCGTCTCGAGCGCCCGCTGCGCGAGGCGCAGCTGCCGTCGTGCGGCGTCGCGCCCTTGCTGGGCCCGGGCCAGGGCCAGCTCGGCCTGGGCGACGTCCAGCTCGCTGGCGGCTCCCGCAGCGAGGCGCTGGCGCATCGCGTCCGCCTCCAGGGCGGCGAGCGTCGCCTCCGCCTCCGCCAGCTCGGCCGAGGCCTCGGCCCGTAGCGCCGTCTGGAACGCCTCCACCGCGTCGATCCGGGCGGAGCGTCGCGTCGCGGCCAGCTCGTCCCGCGCGGCCGCGACCGAGGCTCGGGCCCGCGCCAGCTCGTCCGCCCCGGCGCCACGAAGCGCCGGGTCGATGCGGACGGTCAGCCCCAGCGGCGCGACGTCGCCTCCGCCCAGGTCCTCCGACGGCGCCCCCTCGGCCGCCACCAGCGATCCCGAGCGACGGTCGTAGCCGCCCGACAGGGCCAGGTCGAGGGGAACGGCGGTCGCGGACGCCTGCCGCGCGGCCCGCTCCAGCGCCAGCTCCGCGACCTGGACGCTGGGCGCGTCGCCCACGAGCGTCAGCAGTTCCGCGTAGCCGAGCGTCTCGCCCAATGCGGCCGGACCTTCCTGCGCGTACGCGGTGGCTGCGACCAGCAGGAAGGCGACGACGAGGCGCATGACGCGTCGCGGACCGCAGGCACGACCGCTTCCCCGCCCGCGCGGCGGACGGGGCGGTGGATCCGTAACTGGAATCGGGTCGAGCTGCACGATGGAACTCCGTTCGAGAGGGGCGAAGAGGCGATCCGGGTTCGCCGACGGTCCGTCGAGGACGAGCATGCACGATCGGTCCGCGGCCGTCCTCCTTCCTCGGTCGGAGACGCGACCGACGGCGCGAACGACCCGCGACCACCCTGGAGCGTACGCCCAATGCAAGCCAATCATCGCGACCGAGCACACGTCCGCGCTAGCGTGAATGCGAACTCTCTCGCCTCCAGGAGGATCCGATGGCTCACGTGGACGTTCCCGACATTCCCCGCCAGAGCGACCTTCGACTTCCCGCCGACGCCACCGCGCTCATCGTGGTGGACATGCAGAACGACTTCGTCGACGAGGCCGGCGCGCTGCACGTGCCCGACGCCGCCGAGACGGTTCCCCGCATCCGCGAGCTGGCGGATCGTGCGCTGGACGCAGGAGCGCGACTCGTCTTCACTCAGGACTGGCACACGGAGGACGACCGCGAGTTCGACGTCTGGCCGCGCCACGCCGTGATGGACACCTGGGGCGCGCGGATCGTGGACGGGCTCCAACCCGACCGGGCCGACCGGGTGATCCGCAAGCTCCGTTACGACGCGTTCTACGGAACGCCGCTGGACCACGTGCTTCGCGACTGGGGCATCGAACACGTGGTGGTGGTGGGCACCGTGGCCAACATCTGCGTGCTCCACACCGCGGCCTCCGCGGCGCTCCGCTGGTTCGACGTGACGCTGGTCGAGGACGCGGTCTCGGCGCTGACGCCGTTCGACCTCGACGCCACGCTTCGTCAGCTCGACTTCCTGTACGGAGGCCGCATCGTCGCGAGCGAGAACCTGAGGTTGGACGCGGCCTCGCCGCGATGAGCGTCGCGACCGTCGCGGCGTGCGTCACCACCCCGTGGCCGCTGGACTTCGGCGGCAACCTGCGCAAGGCGCGGTCGTCGATCGCCACGGCGAAGGCGGCGGGCGCCCGCTACCGGCTGGGTCCGGAGCTCGAGCTCACGGCCGCGGGCTGCGAGGATCACTTCCTCGAGCCGGACACGGTGCGTCACGCCTGGGAAGCGCTGGCGGAGCTCGTGAGCGACGACCTGACGGACGGGATCGTGTGCGACGTCGGCATGCCGGTCGTGCACCGGGGCGCGCGCTACGCCTGCCGCGTGCTGCTGCTGGACCGCCGCGTGCTGCTGATCCGGCCTGCACGCCAGGTGTCGGGCCGGCACGGGAGCCGCTGGTTCACGCCGTGGAGCCGCACCCGGCAGGTCGAAACGTTCCCGCTCCCGGACCCGGTTCGCGAACGCACCGGTCAGGTGACGACCGTGATCGGCGACGCGCGCCTGAGAACCCGCGACGCCCTGATCGGCTTCGCGACGCTCGACCCCGCGTCGGCGGGGGCCACGACGCCGGCGGTCGAGCGGGACGCGAACGAGCGAAACGGAATCGGGCCCGCAGCGACGGCGCCGGGCCGGCCGGAGCACGACGGCGTCGACATCGTCGCGGCCAGCGGCGTCACGCGGCACGAGCTCGGCGCGATGGAGGCGCGGCTGGGCAGGATCGCGGCCCTGAGCCAGGAGTTCGGCGGAACGGTCGTGCTCGCCGCAGCGCGCGGCGCCGATGGCGGTCGGGCGTACGCCGACGGCGGCGCGATGGTGGTCGTGAACGGCGAGCTGGTCGCGCAGGCCGCTGCGGTCTCTCTCGAAGAGGTCGAGGTGGTCCTCGCCGACGTGGAGGTCGGCCTCCCCGGCGCGGAGCCCTCCCGGGACCACGCCGAGGCCGCCCCGCATCCTGTGGTGGACGCCGATCTGCGCTTGGCCGCCGGCCGGGACCGGCCCGCGAGTCCGCCGCGACCGCCCAAGCAGCTGTCCCGCGAGGAGCAGATCGCCACCTACCCCGCCGCGTGGCTGTGGGACCACCTGCGCCGCTCGGGCGGGGGCGGGTTCTTCCTGCCGATCTCGGGCGGCACGGACTCCGCCGCCGTCGCCACCGTCGTGGCGTCGCTGTGCCGGCTGCTGGCCGACGCCCTCCGCGAGCGCGACGACTCCGTGACGCGGGACGTGCGGCGCGTGCTGGGCCTGACCGGCGACGATCCGACGCCGCTCGATGCGCGCGCGTTGGCGGGGCGGCTGCTCACCACGGCCTACCTGCCGACCCGCGTGTCCAGCGAGGGGGGCCGCGAGCGTGCGCGCGCCCTGGCCGAGGCGATCGGCGCCGACCATCTGGAAGTGGGGCTCGACCCGGCCGTGGAGGCGCTCGCGAACGCCACCGACCGGGCCGCGCTGCCGGGCCGAGAGCGCCCGCTACGGTTCGCGGCCGAGGGCGGAGGCGAGGCCGAAGACCTCGCGCTGCAGAACCTCCAGGCGCGGATGCGGATGGTGACGAGCTACCTGCTGGCGCAGCGGACGCCCGCCCTGCGCGGCGTGCGTGGGCCCCGGCTGGTGCTCGGGACGTCGAACCTCGACGAGGCCCTGACGGGGTACGTCACGAAGTACGACGCCTCCTCGGCGGACCTGAACCCGATCGGCGGGCTCCGCAAGACGGACCTTCGCCGCTTCCTGATCTGGGCCCGCGACGCGATGGCGCTCCCCGCCCTGGACGCGGTGCTGGACGCCACGCCCAGCGCCGAGCTCACGCTTCCGGGCGAGCACGGCCCGCAAACGGACGAACGCGAGATCGGCCTGACGTACGAGCAGACGGCACGCCTGAGCGAGCTACGGGGCGCCCAGCGCTGCGGTCCGCTCGAGACGTTCGAGCGGCTCGCGGACGAATGGGCTCCCATGCCCGCGGCCGAGGTCGCTGCGCTCGTGAAGCGCTTCTACCGCGCGTACGCCCGCAACCGCCACAAGGCGACGATCGCGACGCCCAGCTGCCGGGTGTCCGGCTACGGCGCGGACGACGCGCGCTCCGACCCCCGACCGTTCCAGCTCGATCCGGAGTGGCCGTGGCAGTTCCGCGCGATCGACGCGCGGGTCGAGCGCCTGCTCGCCGACGCGACCGGAGGGCCCTGAGGTGCGCATCGCTCTGCTGGGCGGACGCTTCGATCCACCCCACTTCGGCCACCTGCTGCTCGCCGAGCAGGCACGCGAGCAGCTGGCGCTGGACGAGGTGCATTTCGTTCCCGCGGGCGCGCCGCCGCACAAGGGCGTCGTCGCGCCGCCGGGGGCGCGCGCGACGATGACGCGGCTGGCGACGGAGGACCACCGCGCGTTCCACGTCGACGATCGTGAGCTGCGCCGCGAAGGACCCTCCTATGCGATCGACACGATCGAAGAGATCCGCTCCGAGCGTCCGAGCGACGAGCTCGTGTTCCTGATCGGCGCCGACGCGTACCTCGAGATCGCCAGCTGGCACCGGGCCGAGACGATGGTGCGGCGTGTCGAGGTCGTCGTCGTGCCGCGGCCGGGTACGTCGCTGGCCGCGCTGGACAGGCTGGACGAGCCGTTCCGGAGCGCGGCGAAGCGGATCGATACGGTCCCGATCGGGATCTCCTCCACGCTTCTGCGGACGCGGGCCGGCCAGGGCCGAAGCCTGCGGTACCTCACCCCGCTCCGTGTCGCCCGCTACATCGTGGCGGCCGGGCTGTACCTCCCGAACCCCAGTGAACCGGAGGCTGCCGAATGAACGACGCCGACTGGCGCACGACGCAGGGCGCGATGTTCACCGACCTGTACGAGATCACGATGGCGCAGGCGTACTTCCGTCACGGCCTGCACGAGCGCCCGGCGAGGTTCGACCACTTCTTCCGCGACTACCCCGACTACGGACGGCACAAGGCCGGCTTCGCCGTCTCGGCCGGCCTGGCCTGGCTGCTGGATTGGCTCGAGGAGACGCGCTGGCGCGACGAGGACCTCGCCTACCTGAAGCAGGTCCGCGGTCGGGCCGGCGAGCGGCTCTTCGACGACGCCTTTCTGGAGTGGCTTCGCGGCCGGGGCGTGGGCGAGGGCGTCACGATCCGCGCAGTCCCGGAGGGCCGCGTCGTGCACGCCGAGGCGCCCGTCGCGATCGCCGAAGGACCGCTGGCCGCGCTGCAGCTCTTGGAGACGTCGCTGCTGAACCACCTGAACTACCCCACCCTGGTGGCCACGAAGGCGGCACGCCTGCGCGAGGCGGCGGTGGACGGCACCGTGCTGGACTTCGGGATCCGCCGCGGTCACGAGCGGGGCGTCCACGCCGGCTCGCGCGCGGCGCTGATCGGCGGCGTGAACGCGACGTCGAACACCGGCCTGGCGTTCGCGTTGGGCGAGACGCCCAAGGGGACGCACGCCCACGCCTTGGTGCAGGCGTTCATGGCGCTGGGATCGGGCGAGCTCGGCGCGTTCGAGGCATACGCCGAGGCGTTCCCCGACGACTGCCTGCTGCTCGTCGACACCGTCGACACGCTCGGTTCGGGCGTCCCGAACGCGATCCGCGTGTTCGAGCGCCTGCGCGAGCGGGGCCACGAGCCGGTCGGGATCCGCCTGGACTCGGGCGACCTGGCGCACCTCGCGGTGCGTTCCGCGCAGCAGCTGAACGCCGCCGGCTTCGAGGACGCCACCATCGTGCTCTCGAACGAGCTCGACGAGCTCACGATCCAGCAGATCCGGACGCAGATCGTGGAGGAGGCGCCGCGCTACGACGTGGACGCGGACGCGCTGCTGGGGCGCCTCGGCTACGGCGTGGGCACGCGCCTGATCACCTCGCAGGGCGACGCGGCGCTGGACGGCGTGTACAAGCTCGTCGGTATCCGCGGCGACGACGGCTGGGAGCCGGCGGTCAAGCTGTCCGAGACGCCGGAGAAGGTGCTCGTGCCCGGCGACAAGCGCGTCTGGCGGCTGTACGACCAGCGCGGCATGGCGACGGCGGACCTGGTCGCGCTGTCGAGCGAGGCGCCGGAAGAGGCGGACTCGTTGACGCTTCACCACCCGAACCGCACGAACGTTCGGCGCGAGCTCAAGCGGGGCGAGCTCTCGGGCATGGAGCCGCTGCTCGAGGAGGTGTTCAGAGACGGTCGGCGGACGTCGGACGAACCGACGCTGGATGCGCTGCGCGAGCGCTGCCGTGCCGACCTCGAAAGGCTCGATCCGGGCGTCCGCAGGGTGCTGCGGCCGCACCTGTACCACGTGTCGCTGTCGACGAAGCTGAAGGAGCTGCGCGACGAGATGGTCCAGAAGGCGCAGGAAGCGGCCGAACGCACGGACGACGGTCCCTCGGACGCGTCCGGCTCCTGATTCCGGTCCCGATCGGGCCCGTGCCGCGGCTCAGCTCAGGACGGCGCGGTGACGGCGGAACACGTGGACGGCCAGCAGGGCGGCGGGCACCAGGAAGGCGTAGCTCGTGGCCAACGCCGGGACGATGCCGACCGCCTGCTGAAGCGCGCCGAACGCCACGTACGCCACCCCGGCCACGCCCCAGGTGAACCCCATCAGCATGCCCGACGCCGTCGCCACCGCGTTCGGAGCGAGATCCTGCGCGCTGAGCACCAGCAGCGGGATCGGCGCGTTCGTGAAGGCGCCGGCGGCGGCGACGGTGGCGTAGAACGCGACGGTGCCCGGCGCCAGCGCCAGCGTGAGCAGCATCGCCGGCAGCGCCAGCGCCATCGCTCCGACGATCAGCCGGGCTCGACCGACGTGCGGCTCCAGCCCCCCGGCGACGATCAGTCCCAGCGACGCGGCGATCTGGTACGTCGCCAGCGTGAAGCCCAGGATCCCCGCGTCCGGCGCGAAGCCGCGCACGTTCACGAGGTAGAGCGGCATGGCGTTCAGGAAGCTGATGTAGGCGACCGCCCGCAAGATGCCGACCCCGGCCAGCAGCCCCACCGGACCGGCGAACAGCTCGCGGTCGAACAGCTTGGGGCGCGCGTGGCGTTCGGGACGGACCTGCTCCGGCGCCAGCGTCAGCAGCGCGACCCCCAGCACCACGCCGATCGGCGCCAGCCACGCGATCGCCCACGGCCCGTAGCTGCGAAGCAGCCAGAGCGCCAAGACCGGCATCACCGCGGAGCCCAGCGGCCCGCCCGAGCCGAACAGGCCGATCGCCAGTCCCTTCCGCCGTCCCGCCTGCCGCGCCATGGACGCCGCGGCCGGGTGGAACAACGCCGATCCGAGGCCGCCGATGGCGAGGACCAGGAACAGTGCCCAGACGGTCGGCACGACCGGCAGCAGGCTCATCAGCGACGCGCCGACGATCAGTCCCAGCGCAGCGGCGCGGCGCCGGCCCCAGCGGTCCGCCAGCGCCCCCGCGAACGCCTGCAGCACGTTCGACGAGAACGAGATCAACGCGACGAAGCCGGCCAGCGCCGCCTCGCCCAGACCGAACCGGATCTGGAGGGTGGGCAGGAACACCGGCAGGATGTTCGCGAAGGCGTCGTTGACGGCGTGCGCCGTCGTGAGCAGGACCGCCAGGCCGGCGGTCCCGAGTGCGGTGCGGCGAACGACGATGCGCGTCATCCGGGCAGTGTACGCGCGAACGCCGACGCCGATCCCTCCGCACGTCGGCCGCCGGGGAAGCCCGCCGTCCGTGCTTCTCCGGCATACGCCGCGGCACGGACGCGCTACGCGTTGGGGCGGTTCGGACGCGCCGGCCCGCGGTGTCGGCGCGGAGCGAGGAGGCCTGGATGCACACATCGATCCCGAAGGCGTGGGCCGTGACCAGCTGGGCGCTTGCCGTGCTGGCCGCGGCCACGAAGGCGGCAGGCGCGTTCCTGCCCGGCACCTACCGCGACGGCGTCTGGGCCGCGTCGCAGATGCGAGGCGCGGACCTCGTCGCGCTGGCGATCCTGCCTGCGCTGCTGGCCGCGGGCGCCGAGGCCGCCCGGCGCGGCGCTCCACGCGGCGTGCTGGTCTGGCTGGCGGCGCTGCACCTGCTGCTCTACGACGTTGCGTTCTACCTCTACGG
>CAZLQH010000040.1:0-20573 GCA_964561595.1 uncultured bacterium
AGCGCGAGCTGCGCCTCGAGGTCGCTCTCCTGGCCTTCACGGAGCGAGGCGGCGATCGACTCGAGGCGGTCGACCTCGCTCCTGAGCGCGTCGCGCTGGGTTGCGGCTTCGTCGGCGGTCGCTCGCGCGTCGGCGAGCGACGCCTCGAGCTCCGAGACCCGTTCTTGCGATTCCTGCCGCGTGGCTTCGGCGCCTTCGAGGTTCGCTTCGAGATCCTCGACGGTGGACTCGAGCGTGGCCACGCGCTCCTGCAGCTCGTCGCGCTGCGCTTCGAGCGCCGTGACGCGCCCTGGATCGGCGCAGCCGGCCAGAAGCAGGGCGAGCGCCAGCGATGCGAGGAGGATCCGAACGGTTCGTGCGTTCATGGTCACCTCTTCCGGGTGGTAGAGGACGGGAACGGGGCGGCCGGATGAAGGCCGCCACGCGACTCAGTCGGGCTCGACGACGCGCCAATCCTTGGGCGAGCTCGAGAGCACCTCGTGGCCGTCGTCGGTCACGACCGCCAGATCCTCGATCCGCACGCCGGCGTCGCCGGGACGGTACGCGCCCGGCTCGATCGTGACGACCATGCCGGCGGCGAGCTCGTCGCTGGAGCGGGCGGAGAGGGCGGGGCCTTCGTGCACGTCGAGTCCGACGCCGTGGCCGAGCGAGTGGGCGAACGCTTCGCCCAAGCCGTGCGCGGTGAGCACGTCCCGAGCGACCGCGTCGAGGTCCTTGCCGTGAGCGCCGGGCCGGACCTCGGCCAGCGCGGCTCGCTCGGCCTCGAGCACGGCCTCGAACAACTCGCGATGGGCGGGAGCCACCTCGCCGACGCCGACGGTGCGCGTCATGTCGGCGCAGTAGCCGTCGACGCGAGCGCCCATGTCGATCGTGACGAGCTCGCCCGCCTCGATCGGCTTGGGAGAAGCGGTCCCGTGCGGCATGGCGCTGCGGGGCCCCGAGGCGACGATGACGTCGAACGCCATACCGTCGCCGCCCTGGGTGCGGACGAACCGCTCGATCTCGAGGGCGATCTCGACTTCGCGAACGCCGGGCCTCAAGGCGCGGAGCGCATGCTCGAACGCCCGGTCGGTCAGGGCGGCCGCGCGGCGGATCGCGTCGATCTCGCTCGCGTCCTTGACGCGGCGGAGGCGCGACACGAGGCCTTCGGTCCGGACCGGCTCGTGGCCCAGCTTGCCGGCCAGGGACGACGCGGAAGCGAGCGTCAGGTGCTCCGCTTCGACCCCCAGGGGGCCGCTGCGCACGCGCGAGGCGACCTCGCTCATCCAGTCCCGCTCGATGACGGCCTCCAGTCGGGACTCCTCGTCCGCCTGCGCGACGTAGCGGCCGTCGGTGAGCAGCCAGGCGTCGTGCGGCGTGATCAGCACGCGCGCGTCTTCGGGCGCGGTGAACCCCGAGAGCCAGCGCACGCTGGCCGGCGTGGTGACCAGCATCGCGGAGAGCGAGCGCTCGTCCATCGCCGCGCGGACGCGGCCGAGTCGATCGCTCACGTCGCCGCCGCGGTGATCGCCAGCAGGGCGTCGGCGTCCAGGCTGGCACCGCCGATCAGTCCGCCGTCGACGTCGTCACGGCTCAGCAGCTCCTCGGCGTTGCCGGGCTTCATGCTGCCGCCGTAGAGGATGCGCAGGCCGTCGGCGAGCTCGGGACGGTCGTTCCTGAGGGCGTCTCGGATGGCGGCCGACATCGCCTGCGCGTCGTCCGCGGTGGCGGTTCGGCCCGTTCCGATCGCCCATACCGGCTCGTACGCGACGACCAGGTCGTTGGGGCCGGTCAGCTCGATGCCGTCCAGCGCGGCGCGCAGCTGCGCCAGCACGACCGCCTCGGCGTCGCCGGCGTCCCGGTCCTCCTCGTGCTCGCCGATGCAGAGGATGGGGACGAGCCCGTGCCTGCGCGCGGCCGCGATCTTGTCGCGGACCAGCTCGTCGGTTTCGAGGTGGTAGGCGCGTCGCTCGGAGTGGCCCACGATGACGTGGCTCGCCCCGGCGTCGGCCAGCATCGCGCCCGAGATCTCGCCGGTGTACGCGCCCTCGTCGTGCGCCGAGAGGTCCTGCCCGGCGAGCTGGACGGTGCTGCCGCGAGCGCGGGCGGCCAGGGCCGGGAGGTGGGTGGCGGGCACGCCGAGAAGGAGGTCCACCCCGGCGTGCGGGGTCGTCTCGAGACCGGCGAGGAACGCGCCCATCCACTCGAGCGCTTCCGTGGGCGTCTTGTGCATCTTCCAGTTTCCTGCGATCAGGGGTGTGCGCATGCGTCGAGGATACCGCAGCGGTTCAGGAGCTCCGTTCGAAACGGGGCGGTCCCGATGGACCGCCCCGTAGCTCGCGTCGCGTCGTGCCGCGTCGTGCCCTCAGGCGTGCGCGGCCGGAGTCTCGCTCTTGGGCTTTCGCGGACGGCGATCGTCCTTGCGGCTCGAGCCGCCGCCTTGGCTCTCGAGCGCCGCGATGCCTCCGACGAGGGCGTGCTCGAGCACGTCGTCCAGCGTCGTGGCGGGGTGCATGCGGATGCCGCGGGTGAGGTGGCTGCCGATGTCCTTGACGTCCGCCTCGTTCTTCTCGGGGTAGATGACGTGTTGGATCCCGGCCCGCTTCGCGCCGAGGATCTTCTCCTTCAGGCCGCCGATCGGAAGAACGCGGCCGCGGAGCGTGATCTCGCCGGTCATCGACACGTCCTTGCGGACCGGCACGCCGGTGACCGCGCTGATCAGGCTGGTCGCCAGGGCGACGCCTGCGGAGGGTCCCTCCTTGGGCGTGGCGCCGGCCGGGACGTGGATGTGGATCTCCTGCTCGTCGAGCTCGTTGGGCTCCAGGCCGAAGCGCGCGGCGTTGCTCTTCGCGTACGTCAGCGCTGCGCGCGCGGACTCCTTCATCACGTCGCCGAGCTGGCCGGTCAGCACGAGGCCGCCCTTGCCGGGGGTGATGCTGGTCTCGACGAACAGGATGTCGCCGCCGACCGGGGTGAAGTACATCCCGGTGGCGACGCCGACGAGGTCCTCCTCGGCTTCCGACTCGGGCGTGTAGCGCTCCGCGCCCAGGTAGCCCTCGAGGCTCCGCTCGGTGATGCGGACGCGCTTGGCGTCGCCTTCGGCGATGCGCCTCGCGGCCTTGCGGGCCAGCGTGCCCAGCGTGCGCTCCAGCGTCCGTACGCCCGCCTCGCGGGTGTAGCTCGAGATCACCTTGGACACGGCGCTGTCGCTGATCGTGAGCTGCTTGGGCTCCAGGCCGTTCTCGCGAAGCTGCCGCGGCAGCAGGTAGCGCTTGGCGATCTCGAGCTTCTCCTGCTCGATGTAGCTCGAGAACTCGATCGTCTCCATGCGGTCCATGAGCGCTTCGGGGATCTGCTGCGCGTAGTTGGCGGTGGCGACGAACAGGACCTCGGACAGGTCGAACGGCACGCCGAGGTAGTGGTCGACGAAGTTCTGGTTCTGCGCGGGATCGAGGACCTCGAGCAGGGCCGAGGACGGATCGCCCTGGTACGACGCGCCCAGCTTGTCGACCTCGTCGAGCAGGAACACCGGGTTCTTCGTGCCGGCGGTCCGGATGCCCTGGATGATGCGACCGGGCATCGAGCCGATGTACGTCCGGCGGTGGCCGCGGATGTCCGACTCGTCGCGGGCGCCACCGAGGCTGATGCGGACGTACTCGCGTCCGAGCGCCTTGGCGACGGACTGGGCGATCGAGGTCTTGCCGACGCCGGGAGGGCCGACGAAGAGCAGGATCGGGCCCTTGTTGACCTCGCCCTCGTCCAGCTTGCCCTCCTTGGCCTTGCGGGCCTTGAGGTTGCGGACGGCGAGGTACTCGAGCACGCG
This sequence comes from uncultured bacterium, assembly GCA_964561595.1. GTDB lineage: Bacteria > Deinococcota > Deinococci > Deinococcales > Trueperaceae > SLSQ01. Next base: position 3,803 of record CAZLQH010000040.1, read on the forward strand.
GTCCTTGACCTTCTCGAGCCCGTAATGGTCCTCCTCGAGGACGTCCGCGGCGCGGGCGACGTCGAGCTCGTCGTCGGAGCGCACGTTCCACGGCAGCTCGGCGAGCGTGGTGAGGTAGGTCCGGATCACGGACGCCTCGGCGCTGTCGGGATGCATGCGCGAGAGCCGGTTCAGCTCGCGCTGCGCCTCCTTCATGACGTCGTCGGGCAGGCCGGCGGCCTCGAGCTTCTCGCGGAACGCCTCGACCTCGTCCTCTTCCTCGTCGCTGCCGGAGAGCTCCTTCTGGAGCGCCTTGATCTGCTCGCGCAGGAAGTACTCGCGCTGGTTCCGGTCGATCTCCTCCTTGACCTCGCGCTGGAGCCGCCGCTGCGTCTCCTGGAGCTCGATCTCGGTGTCGATCAGGACGAGGACCTTGCGAAGCCGCTCGGCGATGCTGGGCGCCTCGAGCACCGCCTGCTTGTCGTCGAGGCGGAAGTCGAGGTGGTAGGCGACGTAGTCGGCGAACTGTCCGGGATCCTCGAGGTTCAAGATGAACTGGGCCACCTCGGACTGGATGCCGCGGCTCCCGGTCTCGAGCAGCTCGGAGAACTTCTCCTTGAGCTCGCGGAAGCTGGCGGCGACGACGGTCTCGTCGCCGTCGTCGACCTCGAAGGGGGAGAGGTCCGCTTCGATCAGGCCCTCGGAGGCGTGGTACGCGTCGATGCGAACCCGACCGATGGCGCGCACCAGCATCTGGATGCTGCCGTCGGGGTTCTTCTTCATCCGCATGATCGTGCAGACCGTTCCGACCTCGAACAGGTCGTCGGGCGTGGGCTCCTCGGTCTCGCGGTCCTTCTGGCTCACGATGACGATGGTGCGGTCGCGATCGAGCGCGGTGTTGATCGCACGGATGCTGATCGCGCGTCCGGCGTCGATCGGCATGACCATGCTGGGGTACAGCACCGAGCCGCGGACCGGGCACACCGGGACGGGCGCGTCGAAGCGTTGTTCGATCGGGGCGTCAGGCATGGACGGCTCCTTCTCTCGGGCAAGGCGGAACGGGCAGGGACGACCGAACCGCTGTGAGTGTGTCGTTGCGACAAATCTGAGTCAACACGTATCAAGTGTACACGGTGCGGCCGTCTCGTCGCCGGAAGCTGGACCACATGCGACCCCGCCTGGCGTGCGGCGACGGGGCCGCGACGGTCCGGCTCGTCCGACCAGTATAGACGCGCGACGGCCCGGCCGGCCCCGTCGCCGCGACGCCCCCGTGCTACCCTTCGCGGCGATGAACGACGTCCGAGACGCACTCGCCACCGCCTTCGCGGCCGCCGTACGGAGCCTGGGCGCGGAGCCGCCCGAGGTCCCGATCCAAGAGGTTCCCGACGACAAGCCGGGCGACTACGGCACGCCGGTCGCGTTCGCCTTGGCCCGCGCCCTGCGCAGGCCGCCCGCCGCCATCGCGCACGACGTCGTCGCCGCGTTCGAGCCTCCCGCGGGCGTCCTCCGCGCCGAGGCGGTCGGCCCGTACATCAACGTGTTCCTCGACCCGGCGTCGTTCGTGCGTGAGGTCGTGGCCGATCCCGAACCCGCGCCCTCCCGCGACCTGAAGGTCGTCGTCGAGCACACCAGCGTCAATCCGAACAAGGAGGCCCACGTCGGCCACCTTCGCAACATCGTGCTCGGCGACGCCGTCGCCCGGATCCTGCGTGCCGACGGCTACGACGTCGAGGTCCAGAACTACATCGACGACACCGGCCGGCAGGCCGCGGAGAGCCTGTTCGCCGCCCGCCACTTCGGCGAGACGTGGGACGGCGAGACGAAGCTCGACCACTGGTACGGCCGACTCTACGTCCGCCTCGGCGACGCCAAGGAGGAGGCCGCCGAGGCGATCGAGGAGGGCGTGCGCGAGACGATGCACCGGCTCGAGCGCGGCGAGCTCCGCCACGACGTCGCCGCGATCGTCCACGCCCAGCTCCAGACGTTCTGGCGGCTCGGCGCCGAGTACGACCTCCTCGTCTGGGAGTCGGACGTCGTCGCCGCCGGCTTCCTCGCACGCGGACTCGCGGTGCTCGAGGACAGCCCGTACAGCGACCGCCCCAGCGAGGGGAAGTACGCCGGGGCGCTGGTGATGGACGTCGGCGAGTTCATCCCCGGCCTCGAAGAGTCGCAGGTCGTCCTCGTCCGCAGCGACGGCAACGCGATGTACGTCGCGAAGGACATCGGCTACCAGTTCTGGAAGGCCGGCATCTTCGAGGGGCTCGGCTACGCCGAGTTCGCCCGGCAGCCCAGCGGCCACGTCCTCTGGACCAGCGCGCCCGGCGGCGACCCCCGGCCCGAGGGCCACACGTTCGCGCACGCGCAAGAGATCGTCAACGTCATCGACGTGCGCCAGAGCCATCCCCAGACGCTGGTTCGGACCGCGCTGGCGCTCTCCGGCACGCCCGAGGGCGAGGAGGCGTTCCGCAACAGCAAGCACCTGGCGTACGAGGTCGTCACGCTCGAGGGTCGGCCGATGAGCGGACGCAAGGGCATCACGCTGGCCATCGACGAGGTCATCGTCGAGGCCGCCAGGCGCGCGCGCGCGGTGGTCGCGGAGAAGAACCCCGAGCTGGACGAGGCCGACGAGGTCGCGCGCCAAGTCGGGCTGGGCGCGCTCCGCTTCGCGATGCTCAAGAGCGAGGCCAAGCGCGTGATCGACTTCCGTTGGGAGCAGGCCCTCAGCCTCCAGGGCGACAGCGCGCCCTACGTCCAGTACGCCCACGCGCGCGCGGCCAGCATCCTCCGCGCGGCGGACGAGGTCCAGCTGGACCTCGCGGCCGCGGATTTCGGGCAGCTGGGCGAGCTCGAGCTTCGCTTGGCCCGCCAGATCGCGCGCCTGCGCGACGTCCGCGCGCAGGCGGCCCGCGAGCTGGCGCCGCACCTGGTGGCGCAGTACGCGCTGGACCTGGCCACGGCCTGGAACGGCTACTACAACCACCGCGGGCCGGACGGACGTCCGGACACGCCGGTGCTCCGTGCCGCGCCCGGCCTGCGCGAGGCGCGCTTGGCGCTGGTGGTCGCCGTTCGGAGAACGCTGGCCGCGACGCTGGACCTGCTGGGCGTCGAGGCGCCGGACGCGATGTGAGCCCGGAGCGCGGTTGACACGGCGGAGCGCGCCGTGTCTTGCTGCCGCCATGAGGCCCGACGCGGACGCGACGTCACGACGTGGACGCATCGACGTGTCCGTACCCGACGCGCTGTTGCCGGCCGAGATTCGCGAGCTCGCGCTCCCCGAGCTGACGCCCGTCGGGCGACCGGTCGGGCCCGCACCCCTGCACGATCCCCGGTCCGCCGCGGCGAACGCCGTCGCGGACGTGGTCCGGCGCACGGCGCTCCCGCCCCGGGCGCGCGTCGCGATCGCGCTCGGGAGCCGAGGTCTGGGCGCCTATCCGGAGCTCGTATCGGGCGTCCTCGCCGCGCTGCGCGCGGCGGGAGCGACGCCGTTCCTGATGCCCGCCATGGGCAGTCACGGCGGCGGCACGCCCGACGGACAGCGGCGCGTGCTCGTCGACTACGGCTTGGTCGGCGACGGCACGGCGGTGGACGCCGACGACGCGACGCGCGAGGTCGCCCGGCTCGGCGACGGGACGCCGGTGCACGCCTCGGAGGTCGCGCTGGCGGCCGACGCGATCGTGGTGCTCAACCGGGTCAAATCGCATACCGGCTTCCGCGGACCGATCGAGTCGGGGCTGACCAAGATGCTGGTCATCGGGCTCGGCAAGCGGCCCGGTGCGGCTGCGCTCCATGCGAAAGGGTACGAGGGGTTCGCGACGCGGCTCGAGCAGGCCCGTGATCTGCTCCTGCGCGCCTATCCGCCGGTGATCGGACTCGCCGTCGTCGAGGGCGCCGACGGGCGACCCGCGCGGATCGAAGCCGTTCCAGGCGAGGCGATCGCCGAGCGCGAGCCGGAGCTGCTCCGTGACGCCAAGCTCCGGATGCCGCGTCTGCCGTTCGCGAAGCTGGACCTCCTCGTGGTCGAGCGCGCCGGCAAGAACGTGAGCGGCCTGGGCATGGATCCCAACGTCACCGGTCGCCACCCTTCCGGCCTGCACGAGCCGCCCGACCCCACGCGGATCGCACTGCTGTCGCTCACCGAGGCCAGCGAAGGAAACGCCATCGGCATGGGCCACGCCGACGTCGTTCCACGCTCGTTCGCGGACGCGATCGACCCGGTCGCGACCTGGACGAACGCCATCACCAGCACCTCCTTGGCGTCCGCCCGCCTTCCCGTCGTCGTGCCCGACGCGGCGAGCTGCGTGCGCTTGGCGCTCGCGACCTGCGGGGTCGAGCCCGGGCGCGCACGCATCGCCTGGATCCGCGACACCGGCCACCTTTCCGAGTTTCGCGTCAGCGCGTCGGCGCTGGCGGCCGCCACGGCCGCCGGCGAGGCCCTCGAGCGGCTCGGTCCTGCGGCGCCCGCCCCCGTCGCGGACAGGTGAGCGGTGCTAGCCTGCGGCGCATGGATTCGGTCGACGTCGGCACGACCGCCGCTCCCCGTCACTCGTCCAGAATCACCCTGAGCCGGTCGGCACTCGCCGCGAACCTCCGGTTCCTCCGGAGCAAGATCGGCCCTTCGCCCATCATCAGCTCGGTCGTGAAGGCGAACGCCTTCGGCCACGGTATCGAGGCGTTCGTTCCCATGGCCGAGCATGCCGGCGTGAGGCACTTCTCGGTCGCGTCGAGCAAGGAGGCGCTCCAGGTCTTGAACGCGCGAGGTCACGACGGCCGGATCATGATCATGGGGATCCTCTACCCGGAGGACCTCCCCTGGGTGATCGGGCACGAGATCGACTTCTTCGTGTTCGACGTCGACCGATTGCGGACGGCGCTCCGTGTCGCCCGCGCCGTCGGTCGACCGGCCCGCGTCCATCTCGAGGTCGAGAGCGGGGGCAATCGCACCGGACTGACCGACGAGCCGTTCGGCGAGGCGGTGCGTCTGCTGCGTGAGAACCCCGACGCCCTGGCGTTCGAGGGCCTCGCGACGCACTTCGCGGGCATCGAGTCGCTCGCGAACCAGTTCCGCATCGTCGTCCAGCAGCAGCGCTTCCGGGCGTTCGAGCGTCGTGTTCGGGCCGCGGGCCTGCAGGCGAAGCTTCGCCACACTGCGTGTTCCGCCGCGGCGCTGGCGTTCCCGGAGACGGTGTACGACCTGGTTCGCGTCGGCACCGCCCAGTACGGCTTCTGGCCCAGCCCGGACGTCTACAACATGCACCTGTCGCAGACCGGGAAAGAGCGCGACAACCCGCTCAAGCGCGTGCTCACCTGGAAGACCGACGTGATGGACCTCAAGCACGTCGCGGCCGGCGATTTCGTCGGCTACGGAACCGCGTACCAGGCGCCGCGCGACATGACCGTCGCCGTTCTTCCGGTCGGCTACTCGGATGGCTACCCGAGAGCGCTGTCCAACCGGGGGCACGTGCTGATCCGCGGACGCAAGGCCCGCGTCGTGGGTCTCGTCAACATGAACGTGACGATGGTCGACGTGAGCGACGCTCCCGGCGTCGACGTGGGCGACGAGGTCGTCCTCGTCGGACGGCAGAAGCGGAACGCCATCTCGGTCGCCTCGTTCTCCGAGTTCTCGAGCGCGCTGAACAACGAGTTCGTCAGTCGCCTGCCGGCGGCGATCCCCCGGACTCCGGTGAGCTGAGGCCAGGCCGCTGGCCTGAGCGAACCGCAGCGTCGTCGGACGCGAGGGGTGGTCCCCCCTCGGGAACGATCAGCGCGTCGGCCAAGATCTCGATCAGGTGACGCGCCCGAACGTTCGTCCCGTCGTGGATCTGATGCCTGCAGCTGAAGCCGCTGGCCGCCGTCTCCCCGTCGTGCTCGCGGACGGCGGGGAACAGCCGGCGCTCGCCGATCTTCATCGACACGTCGTAGTGGCCGTAGCCGAAGCTCCCGGCCATGCCGCAGCATCCCGCATCGAGCTCCTGGACGTGGTCGGAGATCCATCCCAGTAGGGCGCGCCCCGCGGCCGTGCCCATCACGGCCCTCTGCTGACAGTGGCCGTGGAACAGGAGGGAGGCGTCCGACCTCGCGAACGCCCGGTCGGGATCGATCCGGCCCTGCGACCACTCCTTCGCGAGGAACACGTCGATCATGCGGACGTGGTCGGCGACGGCGTTCGTCGCGTCGCCGGGGAGCAGGTCGCGGTAGTCGTCGGTGAACGCCGTGACGCACGACGGCTCGAGCCCCACGACCGGCACGCCCGCACGCACGTAGGGGGCGAGGCGCTCGACGTTCCGGGCGGCCGCGCGTTTCGCGTCGCGCAGCAGCCCCTTGCTGATCTGGGGTCGTCCGCAGCAGCCGTACGGCACCAGCTCGACCCGGTACCCGAGCGCCTCGAGCACGCGGACGGCGGCCTCTCCGGGACCGGTGTCGTTGAACATCGTCCAGGTGTCGGCGAACAGCGCGACCCGGCGCTGCCCGTCCCCATCGTCCGGGCCTGCGCTGTCCACCGGGTCGTCGCTCCGCCGCCCCTCCCCGGTCGTGGCGGGGACGCCTCGGCGACCGAACCAGCTCGCCAGGCTTTCGTCGGCGTACGCAGGCAGCTCGCGACGGCGGTCCACGCCGACCACCTTCTCGATCGTCCACCGCACCGCCGGCATCGGCAGCAGGGCGTTGGCGAGCGGGGCGAGCGCCCGACCGATCGGGGCGACCCGGGCGACGTTCGCGATCGCCAGCGTTCCGAGCGGTACGCCGTGCACGTCGTGGTGCTGTTGCAGGAACTCGTACTTCAGCTTCGCCATGTCGACGCTGCTGGGGCACTCGGCCTTGCACGCCTTGCATTCCAGGCAGAGGTCCAGGGTGTCGTACACCTGCTTCGAGGTGAGTCCGCCGGGCAGCCGCCCGTTCAGCGCCTCGCGCAGCACGTTGGCCCGGCCGCGCGTCGAGTGGTCCTCGTCCCGCGTCGCCATGTAGCTTGGACACATCGTGCCGACATCCACCTTGCGGCAGGCGCCGACGCCGGTGCACGCCTCGACCGCGCCCAGGAAGCCGTCCTCGCCGAAGTCGAACACGGTGTCCAGCGTGACGGCCGGGTAATCCGCGCCGTAGCGAAGGTTCTCCGTCATCGGCACGGCGTCCGTGATCTTGCCGGGGTTCATGATCCCGTGGGGATCGAAGGCGGCCTTGAGCTCTCGGAACGCCTCGTACAGCTCGTCGCCGAACAGCTCACGGTTCTTCTGGCTTCGGATCAGCCCGTCGCCGTGTTCGCCGGACCATGAGCCGCCGTAACGCTGGACGAGGGCGAACGCGCCGTCCGAGATGCGCGCGTACAGCTCGATCCCCTCCTCCGTCTTCAGGTCCAGCAGCGGGCGGGTGTGGATCACCCCGACCGACGCGTGGCCGTAGAACACGGTGTCGACGCCCAGATCCCGACAGAGCGACTGCACGGCGGGGATGTACTCCGCGAGGTGCTCGGCGGGGATGGCGGCATCCTCGATGAACGGCGTCGGCTTGTGCCGCCCTTCCACGGTGGCGTAGATCCCGAGACCGTCCTTGCGGAACTGCAAGATCTGCTTCTGCTCCGGTTCGCTCCACGCCTCATGGACGTGGTAGACGCGCCGCTCGACCTCGGGATCGGCGCGCAGCGCTTCGAGCCCGCGCCGGACCTCGTGCTCGTCCGCCCCGTCGAACTCGACCATCAGCACGGCCTCCGGCATGCCTTCGAGCCACCCGAGCAGCGGCGTGAGCGATGGGTTACGTCCAGCGAGCTCGAACAGGCCGCGATCGAGCAGCTCCACAGCGGACGGTCCGTGCCGGTTGATGAACGGCACGGCCTCGAGCGACGCCTTCAAGGTCGCGAAGTGCAGCATCGCCAGCATGCGGCGCTTGGGCACGGGGTCGAGCTTGACCGTGACGTCCAGGATCACGGCCAGCGTGCCTTCCGAGCCCGCGACGAGCTTCGCGAGGTTGAACGGCCGTCCCTCCGTGAACGCGTCGAGGTTGTATCCGCCCACCCGCCGCATCACCTTCGGGTAGCGCGCACGGATCTCGTCCTCGTGCTCACGCACGAGCCGGCGCACGGTGCGGTGGATCTCGCCCTCGAGATCGTCCTGCGCGCAGGTCGCGTCCAGTTCCTCCTCGTCCAGCTTCCGCAGCCGCACGACGCTGCCGTCGCTCAGCACGACCGTCATGGCGACCGTCTGGTCGACCGACTTCCCGTACTTGATCGAGCGCGTGCCCGCCGAGTTGTTCGCGATCATGCCCCCGATCGCCGCACGATTGGTCGTGCTCACGTCGGGCGTGAACTGCAGGCCCGCAGTCGCCACGGCGTCGTTCAGCGCGTCGCGGATCACGCCCGCCTCGACCGTCGCGGTGCGGGCGTCGGGGTCGACGTCGAGGATCCCGGTCAGGTGCTTGCTCACGTCGATCACGACGGCGCGTCCCACCGCCTGCCCGGCAAGGCTCGTCCCGCCGCCGCGGGGAAGGACCGGAGCGCGGTGCCGCGCGCACACGCGCACGCAGGTCACCACGTCGTCGCGGTCCAGCGGAACCACGACCCCGAACGGCGCGATCTCGTACGGACTCGCGTCGGTCGCGTACAGCGCCCGCGCCCGATCGTCGAACCGCACCTCACCGCGGATCTCCGCCCGCAGGTCGCGCTCGAGGGCCGCCAGGGCAGCGTCGTCGAGGGAGGACGAAGGATCCCGGGGCGGCCATGCGGTCGCGGTCATGGCGGCAGTATGCCACGGCGGTTCGGTGGCGCACGGGCCGGCCAGCGCGTCAGGGGGCCGGGTAGAGCGTCGTCACCGTCCGTGCAAACCCGGGATCGTCCAGGTGCCGGTAGGCGTTCAGCACCGTCTCGAGGCGGTACCTCTGGAGCAGGCCGGCGACCAGCGTGGCCGAGCCGTACGGGTCGCGGCGCGCGCCCACGCGTGCGCGGCCGTGCCCGTCGATCAGCTCGAGCTCGTCCAGGATCCGTCTGGCCAGCGCCGTCGCGTCGCTTCCCAGACCGGGCGATCGGCCGGCACGGATCGCGAGCCAGGCACGCCGCACGTCGTGCACCGTCGGGTAGCGACGCGCGGTGCGCTCGAGCTCGGCTTGCGCGTCGGCGTTCAGGTCGAACCAGAGCGGCGACCGGTCCGCCAGGAGGCGCGCCAGTGGCTCGTGCGCACGGAGCGGGTCGTCGCCCAGCGGCAGGCGCGACAGCACCCGGCCGGCTCCGGCCGCGTCCGGGCGACCTCGTCGGATCGTCTCGGAGCGGCTCGCCGACGACCGAGGGTCGTCGATCGTGCCCGGCCGGACCGTCAGCGACAGCGGTTCGGCGGCACGTACGTCCTCGGCCACGAACTCGATCGAGCGTCGATCGTTCCAGACGTTCTCGTTCAGCGTCGCGGCGGCTTGGACCGCGAGGCCGCGACGTAGTGACGTCGCCCGCTCGCCCAGGTTCCACGCGACGCCCTTGACGTCCCGCACCCGCAGCTGCAGGTGGCGCCCGTCGCGACCCACCGCCCTGGAGGTCTCGAGCACGTCGCACAGCGCGAACCTGGGCGCCGGATGGCCCTCGCCGAACGGCTCGAGACGCTGAACGGCCCGCCACAGGTCCTCGTCGACCTGATGCGGTGCAAGGAGCGCGTCCGCCGTGATCTCCGGAACCGGCCGCGGGTGGCCGGCGACGAACGCGTAGATGCCTTCGCGAAACGCCGCCGTTCGCTCCGGCCGGATCGCGAAGCCGGCCGCGGCGGCGTGACCGCCGTAGCGGACGAGCTCGTGGCCGGTCGATCTGAGCGCGTCGACGGCGGAGATGCCCGGCGTGCTGCGGACGCTTCCCTGGCCGCGCGCCATGATGAACGCCGGCCGGTAGAAGCGCTCGAGCAGCTTGCTGGCGACGATGCCCATCACGCCGGGGTGCCAGGCGTCGTCGCCGACGACGATCGCCGGGGCGGCGGCGTCCACCTGGGCCAGCGCGGCCTCGAACATCTCGTCCTGGATCCGCCTACGCTCGTCGTTGCGCGCGTCGAGGTAGACGGCGAGCTCGCGCGCCTTGCGTTCGCTGCCACTGACCAGCAGCTCCAGTCCTCGCTCCGGCTCGCCCAGCCGGCCCGACGCGTTCAGTCTCGGAGCCAAGGCGAACGCGACGTCCCGCGCCGTCGGAGCGCCCTTCACCCTTGACTGCCTCATCATCGCGCGAACGCCCGGCCAGGCGGACGTCTCCATCCGCGCGAGCCCCTCGCGCACCAGCGCCCGGTTCTCGCCCAGCAGCGGCGCGACGTCGGCGACGGTGCCGATCGTCGCGAGATCGGCGTACGCCAGCGGGTCCTCGAGTCCCAGCCGGGCGTGCAGTCGCCAGAGCAGGTGGTACGCGACGCCCGCACCGGTCGGCTCGCCGGGGCCGGCGGGCGGTCCTTGGCGGCCGTCCGCCGCGAGCCTCGGGTGAACGATCAGCGCGTCCGGGAGTCGGTCGCCGGGGGTGTGATGGTCGGTGACGATGACGTCCGTGGAGCTCGACGTCAGACGTTCGATCTCGGCGACGTTCGTGATGCCGCAGTCCACGGTCACGAAGAGGTCGCAACGCTGGGCATGACCGTCGACCAGGTCCGGGTGAACGCCGTACCCGTGGGTCAGACGATTGGGGAGGAACGGCTCGACGCGACCTCCCAGCGCTCGCAGGCCCAGCAGGAGGATCGCGGTGCCCGTGATGCCGTCGGCGTCGTAGTCGCCGTGGACGAGGATGCGCTCGCCCCGCTCGAGGGCGCTCTTGATCCGATCGGCCGCGGCGTCGAGCGTCGGAATCGCCGACGGGACGAGCGCCGGATCGAGCGCGCGTTGCGCCTCCTCGCCCGCAACGCCGCGCGCCCACAGCACCGAAGCGAGCAGCGGCGGGACGCCCAACCGGGTGACGATGCGCTCGACCTCGGCAGGCGGCGCGGTGGGTCGGGCGCTCCAACGTACGGTCGGGTGCCCTGGGGACTCGTCCAAGGCGAGCGTGGACAGGCTGAGGGCGTCGACCGTCACCTGTCCGTACGCTCGGCGTCCTCGATCTCGGAGCCCGCTTCCTTGGGCTCGCCCTCCGCGGCGACGGCCGGCGGAGCACGATCCGGGATCACCGGGGCGGCGGGCGCACGGTCGTAGCTGGGGACGTGGGACTCGAGATCGGCCACCCGGCGCTCGAGCCGGCCCACCTCGCGCCGGAGCCTCCAGGCACGAACGGTCGCGGGGACCCACCCGGCGAGGAACGCGAGGATGGCGGTCAGGGCCACGACCAGCCACACCGGTAGCGGCAGCAGTCCGGGAAGCGCCAGCGCGTCGGGATTCGCGTTCTGCACGATCGCGACGTACACGACGGCGACGATCAGGATCACGATCTGAACGATGCGTACGATCCTCACGATCGACCTCCACTCCGAGGATACCAACCTCGCGGCGATCGTCGTCTGCGCCGCCTGCGAGGTGGGGACCTGTCGGATACCATGAGCGGCCGTGATGATCGACGTGCCCGCTGCCTCCGCCCGCTCGCTTTCCCCCTCGTCGGCCGACACGACCGACCGGCCGAAGGTGCTCGTCGCGATGTCGGGCGGCGTGGACTCGTCGGTCGCGGCCTCGCTGCTGCACGAACAGGGGTTCGAGGTGGTGGGATCGATGCTGCGGTTCTGGCCCGACGATCGCGAGGCCGGCGCGTACGACCTGTGCTGCAGCCCGCAGGCGGCGTACGACGCCAGGCGCATCGCCGACGGTCTGGACGTTCCGTTCTACATGCTCGACGCGCGCGAGGTGTTCGACCAGGTCGTGGTCGAGCCGTTCGTGCCCACCTACGAGGCGGGCGAGACGCCCAATCCGTGCGTGTGGTGCAACCGCGAGATCAAGTTCGGTCGCCTCGCCGCCCGTGCCCAGGCGCTGGGTGCGTCGTTCCTGGCGACCGGGCACTTCGTCCGCCGGGTCGACGGCGCGCGTGGCGTCGAGCTGCATCGCGGCCTGGACGACGACAAGGATCAGACGTACTTCTTGTGGGCGTTGCCGCGGGAGGTGCTTCCGTACCTGCTGTTTCCGTTGGGCGACAGGACGAAGCCCGAGGTCCGTCGCATGGCGGCCGAGCGCGGCTTCGCCACGGCGTACAAGAAGAGCTCGTCGGGCTTGTGCTTCGTCGCCGACTCGGTCCGGGACCACCTCCAGCGCAACAGCGAAGCGAAGCCCGGACAGGTCGTCGACGCGTCGCGCGAGCGGGAGCTCGTCGGGCGCCACGACGGCGTCCAGTTCTACACGATCGGTCAGAAGCGTGGGCTGGGCCTGTTCAAGTCGCACGAGCCCCGTTTCGTGATCGACCTCGAGCCGGAGACGAACACGGTCGTCGTCGGGCCGCGGGAGATGTGCGAATGGACGACGGCCGCCGCCGATCGCGTGAACCTGCTGTGCGATCCGGAAGAGCTGCCCACGCGCGTGACGGCGCAGGTGCGTTACCGGCAGACGCCCGTCCCGGCGGAGGCCGAGCTGGTGGACGGCACGCTCTCCGTCCGATTCGACGCGCCCCAGTTCGCGGTCACGGTCGGTCAGTCGCTGGTGCTCTACGACGGCGATCGGCTGCTGGGGGGCGGCGTCATCCGCACCCGCTCGCGCGACTGAACAGGTCGTTCAGGCTCGGTCGCGAGTGAATCCACACGCCGCGGCGCGTCCAGGCGGCTTACACTGTCGACCAGGAGGTCGAAATGGGAGTTCTGATCACGCTGGTCGTTCTGGCGGCGATCGTCGCCTTCGTCGTCGCCATCTACAACCGCATCATCACGCTGGAGAATCGGTTCGAGAACGCCTGGAGCCAGATCGACGTGCAGCTGAAGCGTCGCGCGGATCTCGTGCCGAACCTGGTCGAGACCGTCAAGGGCTACGCGTCTCACGAGAAAGGCGTGTTCGAGGAGGTCGCACGCTCTCGCCAAGCCATGATGAACGCTCAGACGCCGGACGAGGGCGCGGAAGCGGCGAACATGATGAGCCAGGCGTTGGGACGACTATTCGCGATCAGCGAGGCGTATCCTGAGCTGAAGGCGAACGAGAACTTCCAGCTGCTGCAGGAGGAGCTGTCGGCGGTGGAGAACAAGATCGCGTACGCCAGGCAGTTCTACAACGACGCGGTGCTGCAGTACAACAACGCGATCGAGACGGTGCCGGGCGTGTTCATCGCGGGTCCGATGGGCAAGAAGGAGCACGTTTTCCTGGAGATCGCAGAGGGCGACCGCGAGACCCCGCAGGTCTCGTTCGCTTGAGCTGAGCCGTGACGAAGCCCGGATCCGCGCGCGTCCCGGACGTCATGACCGATCGCGTCACCGGGCGGCGAATCGATCTGTACGCTACGCAGGCCGCGAACAGGCGGGCATCGTGGCTGTTGTTCCTGGCGCTCGCTGCGGTCCTCGCGCTGATCGCTTGGCTGCTGGCCCTCGCCTTCGATCCGGCGGGGGCCGGCGTGTTCGTCGGGGTGGGTGTCGCGGTCGCGGGGGTCCAGAGCGCCGTCGCGTGGGCGTACAGCGACCGGATCGCGTTGGCCGCGGCGGGCGCCCGCCGCGCGAGCCGTGAGGAGCAGCGCTACCTGGTGAACGTCGCCGAGGCCGTTGCGATCGGGGCGGGCGTTCCGATACCGCGCGTGTTCGTGATCGACGACCGTGCGCCGAACGCGTTCGCGACGGGCCGCGACCCTTCGAAGGCCGCGATCGCGGTGACGACGGGTCTGCTGGACCTGCTGGACCGGCAGCAGCTCGAAGGCGTCGTCGCCCACGAGATGGCGCACATCCGGAACTACGACGTGCGGTTCATGTCGTTCTTGGCAGCGACCGTGGGCGCGATCGTGGTGATTCGCGATCTGGTCTGGCGCTGGGCGCGTTTCGGTCGCCGCCGCTCGTCGGGGGGCGGACGCGGGCAGCTGTTCGCGATGATCGCCGTGCTGGCGCTGATGGTGGTCGCGCCGATCATGGCGACGTTGCTGCACTTCGCGGTCAGCAGACGACGCGAGTACCTCGCGGACGCGACCGCGGCGTACATCACGCGCAATCCCGAGGGGCTCGCCGGTGCGCTCGGCAAGCTGCGTGACTACACCGGTGCGCCGCTGCAGGCCAGCGAGGGCGTGCGACACATGTTCATCGTCAACCCGATCGCTCGTCTGAACGCGACGGGCTGGTGGTCGACCCATCCACCGATTCAGGAGCGGATCGATCGCCTGCGCAGGATGTGAGTCGAGCGAACGCTCCCCGACGCGAACGAGATGCGCCCCGCCGGTCGAATCGGCGGGGCGCATCTCGTGGTTCATGGTGCTCGTCGGGTGGCGCCGTGTCCGAAGCCGTCGGCCTCGGCGCGACACGCGCCCTGCGAGCGGGAGTCGAGATCAGGCCTCTTCTTGGCCTTCCTTCTTCTCGTCGTCCTGCTCTTCTTCTTCGCCCTTCTTCGGGCGCTTGCCTTCGCGGAACGCGGCGGTCAGCATCGCTGCGGCTTCGGCTGCGTCGATCGCGCTCTCCGTCGTTTCCGACGGTACTTCTTCCGAGGCCGCCGTATCGCTGGTCGCTTCGGCCTGGGCGGCCGCGGCCGCTTGCTCGGTCCGAACGGGCTCTTCTGCCTGCTCGGCAGGAGCTTCCGCTTCGCTGGTCACCTCGGGGGCGACGGCTTCGGCTTCCGCTTCGCTGGACGGGACCTCTTGGAGGCGGGACGCCTCTTCCGCACCAGCTTCGCCTGCGACGGCTTCGTCAGCGGTCGGCGTCGCTTCGGCTTCGGCCGATGGGGTCTCATCGGGCGCGCTCGCTTCGGTAGCGGGTTCTTCCGGAGCGGCTTCTTCCGTGCCTTCGCCGAGTCCGAACTGCGCGAACAGGTCCGCGTACACGTCGCCGAGCTTCGTGGTCGCCCGCGACTGACCTCCGCCGGTTTCGGCGTAGCTGTAGTCGTAGTCGATCTCCGCGCTGCGTCGTCCGCCGCGTCGGCCCTTCCGCTGACCGGCTCGCGCCGCGGGGGCGCCCGTCGGCATCGCGTCGAGGCTGGTCGCGGTGTAGGGGAGAAGACGCTTGCGGGAGAGGCTGGCGCGCTGCTCGACCGGGTCGATGTTGAGGATCACGGCCGTGATCTCGTCGCCCCTCTGGAAGTGATCGGTGATGCTCTCGACGTGCTCGTGCGCGAGCTCGCTGATGTGCACGAGACCTTCGATGCCTTCCTCGATCTCCATGAAGACGCCGAAGTCGGTGATGCCGGTGATCGGACCGGTGATCTCGGTACCGGGCGGGTAGCGGTCCGGCAGCGAGCTCCACGGATCGGGCTGGGTCTGACGGAGTCCGAGCGAGATCCGTTGCTGGTTCGTGTCGATCTTGAGGATCATCGCCTCGACCTCGTCACCCTCGGTCAGAACTTCCTTGGGGTGACGGACGCGCTTGGTCCAGCTCATCTCGCTGACGTGGATCAGGCCTTCGAGACCGGGCTCGATCTCGACGAACGCTCCGAACTGCGTGAGGTTCGTGACCTTGCCGGACACCCTCTCACCGATCTGGTAGCGCGAGAGAACGTCTTCCCAGGGGTTCGAGACGAGCGTCTTCATCGACAGGTTGATGCGCTCGCGCTCGAGGTCCATGTCGAGAACCTCGACCTTGACCTTCTCGCCGACCTTCACGACATCGCGTGGATGGTTGAAACGGCCGTGCGTGAGCTCGCTGCGGTGCACCAGTCCGTCGATGCCGCCGAGGTTGACGAAGGCGCCGAAGTCCGTGATCTCGACCACTTCGCCGTCGAGTCGCAGGCCGGGCTCGAGCTTCTGGAGCGTTTCGGCCTTCTGTTCCTTGATCTCTTCCTCGAGAATCGCGCGTCGCGAGATGATGACGCGGTTGCGGCGCCGGTTCAGCTCGATGATCTTGACGCGGATCCGCTGGCCCACGAACGGGCTGAGATCGTTGACCCGACGAATGTCGACTTGGCTGGCAGGCAGGAACGCGCGAATGCCGAGGTTGGCGACGAGGCCGCCCTTGACCTTCTCGACGATCTCGACCTCGACCGGCTTCTCGGCTTCGAAGATCTCCTGGAGCAGGTTCCAGGCGCGCTCTTGGTCCGCGCGCTTCTTGGACAGGATGATCGTGTTGTTCGGAACGTCCGAACGCACGACGTACACCTGGATCTCGTCACCGGGCTTGAAGTACTTGGCTGCTTCGTCGGCGTCGGCATCGAACTCGAAGAGCTGGTTGTACGGCAGCAACCCTTCGATCTTCGCGCCTACGTCGACGATGATGCCGTCCTGCGCCAGCATGATGACTTCACCGTTGGTGATCATGCCGCGATGGACGGGCTTGCGAGCGAGCTGCTCGTCGCTGGCTGCCAGAACGTCCTCCATGGTCATTTCTTCCATGTCGGAGCTCACGGCGGCTGCTGGTTCAGTGGCGGACGCATCGGAGGAGCCGTTTGACGAGTTCGTGTCGTGTGCCTCCGCGGCGCTTTCGCCCTGCTCGGCGACCGCAGATGGGGCCTGGCTCGCACTTTCCTCCGGGGCTTGGTCGGTGGCCGGGATCGGGCGTTCCTCGGCCGGGTTTTTCTGGTCGTCCATGAAAGGGGGATCCTCCTAGCGTGGGATGCTTACGCAAATATCGATTAAACCACAAATCGCGACCCCACCGCAAGGAAAGTGACCCACGCAGGCACCGCGCTCCGGTGTCGCGCACGCGGCACGAGGCTCCCATCGGACACCGCAGATTCCCACCGAATCAACGGGGCACAAAAGGCGCAGACCCCGTATGGGAGGTACGGGGTCCGCCGTTCGGAAGAGAATGGGAGCGAGGCAATGACAAGGGGAGAGTCACCTCGAATCCAC
>CAZLQH010000041.1:0-3042 GCA_964561595.1 uncultured bacterium
GGCAGCTTGCCGGCTTCGCGCGTGGCGTCGAACTGGGCGAGGTCGTCCACGATCAGCCGCGGAAGCCCCGCGGGAGCCGTCTGGCCCCGGACCGATCGCACCGTCCGGGCCGTGACGGCCGTCGCGTAGTCGGTCGCGATCACCGTCGCCCCGGGCGCGACGCGGCCCGCGTCGATCTCGCGACCCGCGGTGCCGAACGCCACCGACGTGATCACGACGTCGGCGTCCGGAAGGGACGCATCCAAGCGCTCGGGCCGGACCACGTCGTCGCCGTCACGGAGCGGAAGGTCGCCCGCGTCGCGCCGCGTCACGAAGCGGACGGAGGCGTCCGGCACGAGGGCCGCCAGCGCCTCCCGATGCGAGAACGCCTGGACGCCGCCGCCGACGAACACGACGTGCGGGGCCTCCCCGGCGGCCGTCCTCTGCGTGCGGGCCGGCACCAGCCGCAGCGCCGCCAGGCTCACGGCGGCGGTGCGCGCCCCGGTGAGACCGGCGGCCGAAACGAGACCGCGGAGCCCGCCCATGCCGGGATCCTCGAGCACGATCAGACCTCCGATCGTCGGTGGCGGGCGATGCGGGTCGCCGCTGATCCACTTCATGCCCACCAGGCGCCGGCCTTCGATCTCGACCGCGGCGGGCATGGCGTGCGCGAACGCCTCGCCGTGGCCCACGACGACGGGCACCTTCGGAGGCAGATCGGAGCGTCCCGGGCCCCGGGGACCGGCACGATCGACGAGCGCCGCGAGCGCCTCGCCGCAGAGCCGGACGCGCTCCTCGACGGGCGGAAGGAACGACGGGGCCTGGCCGTCGTGGAGGTACCGCACGGTGTCGGGCATGCCCGGACGATAGCAGGCGTCCTCGCCGGCCACGCGGCCCCCGACCGTGGCGCCGATTCGCGCGCCGGCCGGGGCGTACGATGGCGGCCATGAGGGGACTCGTGCTCGCGCTTCGCTTCGGGTTGGAGATCGGCCTGCTCGCGGCGCTCGGCGTGGCGGGCCTCGCGCTCGCCTGGCCCGGGCCGTGGCCGTTCGTCGCGGCGGTCGTTCTGCCTCTGGCGGTCGCCGCGACGTGGGGTGCCTGGGTCGCGCCGAAGGCGCCCAGGCGCTTGGGCGATCCCGGCCGAGGCCTGCTGGAGCTCGTCCTGTTCGGGCTCGGCGTGGCAGGCCTCGTCGCGGCGGGCCGTCCGATCCTGGCGGCGACGTTCGGCGTCCTGGTCGTCGGACACCTGCTCGCCATGATCGCGCTGGGGCTGCGGGGGCGATGAGGACGCACGCCACCGAGCCCCGTAGGGGCGACGTCGTAGGCTGACGCATGATCCCTCTGAGACGACCGACCACCCTGGGAACGCGCGGTGCCCGTGTCCTGGCTTGGTTCGCCCTGCTGGGCTCGCTGGGCCTGGGGGCGGCCCAGGACGGCGGCGGACCGGCCCCCGACCGTGAAGCGGTCGCGGCGCTGTTCGCGGAGCACTGCACGCTCTGCCACGGTGGCGCGTCCCCGACCCTGGGGCTTGACCTCGGCGACCTGCAGGGCGCGTTGCGGGGCAGCGACCGCGGGCCCGTCGTGGTCCCGGGCGATCCGGAGGCCAGCGAGCTCGTGATGCGCCTGCGTGGCACCAGTCAGCCCCGCATGCCGCTCACCGGGCCGCCGTACCTCGACGACGAGCAGATCGGGTTGGTCGTCGACTGGATCGCGGCCGGGGCGAGCGCTGGCCCCGACGGCGAGGCCGGGGCCAGCGCCGAGCCAGCTGCCGAGCCCACTGCCGAGCCCGGCGCAGGGGGCCCGGACGACGAGGCCGAGACGGCCCCGCCGCGACCGGGGTCGTTCGCCGACGTCGAGACGATCCTCTCCAGCCGCTGCGTCCACTGCCACCGACCGGAGGGCGCGCTGGGCCCCGCTCCCGAAGGCCTGATCCTGACGTCCCACGCCGCGGTCCTCGGGGGTGGCGATCGCATCGTGGTCGTTCCCGGAACGCCGCTGGCCTCCGAGCTGTTTCGCAGGGTCGCGGGCCTGGCCACACCGCGCATGCCGTTCGACGGTCCACCCTGGCTGAGCGACGACGAGATCGAGCGGATCCGCCTTTGGATCGAGGCCGGCGCGCCCGGCCCGGACGGCCGGCCGGCGGACATCCCCGTCGGCGGCCGGATCCGGCTCGAGGGGACGCTCACCGGTCGTTGGGCGATCGACGGCCTTCCCCTCGCCGTGACCGGCGCGACGCGGATCGACGACGATCCCGACGTCGGCGACACCGTCGAGGTGCGCGCGGTCGTGGAGCCGGACGGCGGGGTGCGTGCCACGAGGGTTCGCGAGCGATGAGAAGACCGGTGCCCGAGCCTCCCGGCCCCGGACAGGAGTCGGTCTGGGACTACCCGAGGCCGCCCGCGCTCGATCGGTCGGACGAGCACGTCGTCGTGACGTTCGGCGGCGCGACGATCGCCGAGAGCCGAGGCGCGATCCGCGTGCTCGAGACCTCGCACGCACCTGTGTACTACCTGCCGCCGGACGACGTCGAGACGAGCGCGCTGGAGCCGATCGACCGGCGCACGTTCTGCGAGTTCAAGGGCGCAGCGGCGTACGCCGACGTGGTGGCCGGCGGCCGGCGCGCTGCGGCCGCCTGCTGGTGGTACCCCCGTCCCAGCGGCCGCTTCGCGGCCATCGCCGGGTGGATCGCGTTCTACCCGTCGTCGATGGACCGGATCCTCGTCGACGGCGAGGTCGTGCAGTCCGTCCCGGGCGACTTCTACGGATCGTGGGTGACGTCGCGCGTCGTCGGCCCGTTCAAAGGGGGACCCGGCACCGAAGGCTGGTGAGCCCGAGGCGGGTCAGCGCGACGTCTCAGCTCCGCGACGCGCGCAGCCAGTCGATCCTCGGCGCCACCTCGGCGACCAACGCCTCGAGGCCGGCACGGTCCTGCGCATCGAACGTCCCGGGGCGGTCGCTGTCCAGATCGAGGACCGCGACGACCTCGCCCGACGCGTCACGGACCGGCACGACGATCTCCGAGCGGGACCTCGGGTCGCAGGCGATGTGGCCGGGGAAGGCGTG
>CAZLQH010000041.1:3142-20568 GCA_964561595.1 uncultured bacterium
CGACGATCTCCGAGCGGGACCTCGGGTCGCAGGCGATGTGGCCGGGGAAGGCGTGGACGTCGGCGACCACCTGGCTCTCGCCCGCAGCCACGGCGGTGCCGCACACTCCGGCGCCCACCGCGATCCGGACGCAGGCGGGCCGGCCCTGGAACGGTCCGAGCACCAGCTCTTCGTCGCGCAGCAGGTAGAAGCCCGCCCAGTTCAGATCGGGCAGCCACTCGTAGATCGCCGCAGCGACGTTCGCGAGGTTGGCGAGCCAATCGTCCTCGCCCTCGAGCAGGCCTCGGACGCGGAGTCGGAGCTCGTCGTAGCGCGCAGGCTTGCCCATCGTGGCGCCCAGCGACGGGTCAGGAAGCGTCTCGTGCATGACGCGCATCGTACCGGTCGGCGCGCCGCCCAGCCGTGTCGGCTAGCATCGCTCATGGCGACCCACCATTTCGATCCGAGCACGTTCTTCACCACCTTCGGCCCGCACGAACCGGTGCTCGAGATCGAAGAGGGGGACACCGTCGTGACGCGCACCGTCGACGCATCCGGCGTGGACTCGGAAGGACGGAAGGTCGCGCCGAGGCCGAACCCGCTGACCGGGCCGTTCCGGGTCGCCGGAGCCGAGCCGGGCGACCGCCTGATCGTCACGATCGAATCGGTCCGGCCGGATCGCGCCCACGGCTTCGGGCGCGCGTCGCTGGCGCCCAACGTGGTCGATCCCGAGTTCGTTCCGGAGATGGGCTACGACCCTCGCAACGACGGCGCGTCGTGGCGCGTCGACACGGAGGGCGGCACGGCGACGCTGGATCGCGACGATGGGCCGCTGGCCGGCCTGACGCTGAGACTCGCGCCGATGCTGGGCTGCATCGGCGTCGCGCCGGACGGGGGCGAGGCGATCTCGACGGCCACGTCGGGGCCGCACGGCGGCAACATGGACGTCCGTCGACTGGGCGCCGGCGCGGCGGTGACCTTCCCCGTGTTCGTGCCGGGCGCGTCGCTGTTCGTCGGCGACGCGCACGCGCTGCAAGGCGACGGCGAGGTCTCCGGGACCGGCATCGAGATCTCGGCCGAGGTGCGCCTGGCGGTGCGCGTCGAGAAGGGACGCCCGCCGATCGGGTGGCCGCGGGGCGACGACGGGACGGATCTGTTCACGATGGGAAACGCGCGTCCGCTGGACCAGGCGACGCAGCACGCCACCACCGAGATGGTGCGCTGGCTGATGGAGGAGCTGGGCCTCGGCGCCGCGGACGCGGGCCTGCTGATGAGCCAGACCGTCCGCTACGAGATCGGCAACGTGTTCGATCCCGCCTACACGGTCGTGTGCCGGATGCCGAAGTCCGTGCTCGAGGCGGTCCGGTCGGGGTTCCCGAATGGCTAGCGACCGACCCTGCCCAGCGCTGCGGGACGAGCCCCGCTAGCCGTCGCCGCCGACAGGCGGCAGCCACGCGTCGGTCGACGCCTCCGTGCCGGACTCGCCCGAGTCGGCCGACACATCCCCGACGACGATCGCGGTCCTGAGGCCGCGCATGCGGACGGGGATCACCCGCTCGATCCGGACGCCCTGCACGGCCGCGACCACGTCGGGAGCCGGGTAGAGAAGCGCGAACGACCATCCGGTCGCCCCCGCCAGGACCTGCGCCAGCAGCGCGTCCGGATCGGCGCCCAGCGCTCCGGCGCGCCGGCCGTACGGCGGGTTGGACAGCAGGACGGGGCGGCGAGCGCCGTGGCGCTCGGCCCTCTCGGACAACGTGAGGTCACGAGCGTCTTCGCTCCGCAGGTCCGTCCGGGACATCAGGCCGGCCGCCTCCAGGTTGTGGCGGGCAGCGCGCACCGCCTCCTCGTCGGCGTCGGACGCGACGAAGCGCGTCACCGTCTCCGAGACGTCGTCCGGGCAGTACAGGCGACGCGCGTTCCGCATGCGGGCCGGCCGCCAGGAGGGCGACGCCTCGAGCGCGAAGCTCCGCTCCGCGCCGACGCAGCGGCCGTCGAGCAGGGCCGCCCCCTCCTCGATCAGCGTGCCCGAGCCGCAGAACGGATCGAGCACCAGGTCGGCGTCGCGGAGGAGGCCCGCCAGGCAGACCGCGGCGGCGGTCGTCTCGCGCAGCGTGGTAGGCGACGACCAGCGATCGCCTCGCCGCAGGTGAAGCGGCTCGCCGCTCGCGTCCAGCCAGACGTTCGCGCGATCGTCGCGAAGCTCCAGCCGGACCTGCAGGGACGGCGCGTCCTCCTCCGCACGATCGTCCACGCCGTGGTCACGGACCGCCTGCCGGAGGGTACGCTCCAGCCCCGTGTCGTCACGAAGGCGCGAGCCACGCGAGCGGACCCGAACCTCCAGCCGGCAACGAGCGGGCAGCCACAGCGACCAGCGCAGTCGCGCCAGGTGATCGCGAGCCATGGCGAAGTTCGTGGCGGCCTCGTCGCCGATCAGGATCCGTACCGTGTCCGCGGTGCGAAGTCGTAGCAGGGCCACGTAGACGGTGTCGAACGGAGCGACGAAGCGGACGGCGCCGGGAACCGTCTGGATCTCGGCGACGTCGGGCAGACCACCCACCTCTTCTGCGAGGAGGTGCTCGAGACCCAGCGCGCAGCTGGCGCGGAACGTCTGCTGCCGGTTCCAGATCTTGCGCTTGACGGCGCGCGTCCGGGCCGCTTCGCTTTCCGGGACGTGAGGGCTCATGCCGGGACCGTCCGGCAGGCGACGGCGCACGGATCGACGGGACGGGGCTCGAAGGGGCGAGGATCGACGGTCATCCCCCGAGCGTACGCCCACGAGACCCGCCGACACGGTCGCGCGCTCGAGGGGTGCATCGTGAAGGCATGACCCATGAACGCGAGTTCGGAGCCGTGACGGTGCGCCTGGTCCGCGGC
Organism: uncultured bacterium; assembly: GCA_964561595.1. Lineage (GTDB taxonomy): Bacteria > Deinococcota > Deinococci > Deinococcales > Trueperaceae > SLSQ01. Next base: position 5,999 of record CAZLQH010000041.1, read on the forward strand.
GACATCGTCGAGCAGCCCGACGCGGACGCCATCGTGAACGCCGCGAACGCGGAGCTGCTTCCCGGCGGCGGCGTGGCGGGCGCGATCCACCGGGCGGCGGGGCCCGGCCTCGTCGACGAGGCCAGCGACCACGCTCCGATCGAGCCCGGCCAGGCGGTCCTCACCGGTGGGCACGACCTGCCCAACCCGCACGTGATCCACGTGCTCGGTCCCCGGTACGGGATCGACGAGCCGGCCGATCGGCTGCTGGCCGACGCGTACCGCGAAGCGCTGCGCCTCGCGGACGCGAACGACCTGCGCGTCGTGGCGACGCCCGCGATCTCGACCGGCGCGTTCGGCTACCCCGTGCACGAAGCGGCGCGCGTGGCCCTCCGGACCGTCGCGGACCTCGCGCCTCGACTGTCGTCGCTGCGCGAGGTCCGCTTCGTGCTCTTCGACCAGGACGATCTGACGGCGTTCGGCCGCGCGCTGGACGAGATCGACCTCTAGAGCTCCCGCCGTCCGGCGTCCTAGTAGGCGGCCCAGCCGCCGTCGGCCGGCACCACCACGCCGTTGATCAGCTTCGCCTCGTCGGAGGCGAGGTGCAGCGCCAGGTCGGCGATGTCCTCGGACGCCAGGGTCGCCGGGGCCAGCGCGTGCCATTTGCCGTACACCCCGAGGGCTTCCTGATCCATCTTCGTCGGGTCGATCGACTGCTGGATGTTCGTGGCGACCGCGCCGGCCGCGATGGCGTTGCAGCGGATCCCGTGCTGCGCGTAGGTGAGCGCGGTGTTCTTCGTGAGGCCGATGACCGCGTGCTTCGAGGCCGTGTAGGCCGCGCCCGCCGAGCCTCCGCCCAGACCGGCCGCTGACGCGGTGTTCACGATCGAGCCGCCCCCGTGGTCCTTCATGTACGCCACGGCGGCACGCATCGCGGCCAGCGGACCGTACACGTTCACGGCCATGACCCGCTGGTACGTGTCGTCGTCCAGCGTCTGAACGCCCTGGAAGCTGTCCATGACGCCCGCGTTGTTGCACAGCACGTCCAGCCCGCCGTGATCGTCGATCGCGGTTCGGATCATGCGCTCGACATCGTCGCGATCGGTGACGTTCACGACCAGGGGCGTCATGACGCCTCCGGCCTCACGAACCTCGCCGGCGACCGCATCGACCGGGTCCTTCGCGATGTCGGCGCCGACGATCTTGGCGCCTTCCTTGGCGAACCGGAGCGCCATGGCCCTGCCCATGCCCGAGCCCGCGCCGGTGATGACGGCGACCTTGCCTTCGAGACGCATACGACCTCCTGCCCCGGGTGGGGCGATGACGACGCGCTCGCCGCACCGTGCGGACGGCCCGTCGCCGTGCGTTTCTCAGGGACGATACCGACCTCGCCGTCGCAGCGACGAGGCGGGAATGTCCCGGAGGTGGCCCCGAACCAGGCACCGGCACGGCACACCCAGCGCGTCGCGCTAGGAGGAGCTCAGGCCGGCAGCCTCACGACGAAGCGCGCCCCGCCGGGCGCCCCGTTCTGGCCAGGGACGGCGCTCTCCGCGTGGACCGTGCCCCCATGGAGCTCGACCAGCGCCCGAACGATGGCGAGGCCGAGACCCGAGCCGCCCTCGCTTCGGCTGCGAGCGGGATCGACGCGGTAGAAGCGCTCGAACACGTCGTTCAGCTGCTCGGCCGGGATCCCCGGGCCGTCGTCCTCGACCACGAGCGTCGCGCCGGGCCTTCGGGCATCGTCCGAGGGGCCGGCGCGAACGCGGACCCGGCCGCCGGGTCGGGCGTGGCGCAGCGCGTTGGCGAGGAGGTTGCCGGTCACCTGCCTCAGCCGGTCGGCGTCGGCATGCACCTCGACGGGCCGCGCCTCCACCTCGATCCGGACGTCGTTCGTCGCGGCTGCGGAGCGGAACGCGTCGGCCGTTCCGCGCGCCAGCTCGGCCAGGTCCAGCGGCGTGCGCCGTAGCGCCAGCTCGCCGGCTTCGGCCAGCGTCAGCGTCCGGAGGTCGTGCACCAGGCGGGCCAGCAGATCCACCTGCTCCAACAGGGCGTCGATGCGCTCGGGATCCGGCTCCATCAGGCCGTCCTGGATCGCCTCGAGCTCGCTTCGGAGCACCGTCAACGGCGTTCGCAGCTCGTGCGCGACGTCGGTGGTGAACCGCTGCTTCACGTCCTGCTCCGCCTGCAGACGGTCGGCGGTCTCGTCGAACACCCGGCCCAGCGTGGCCAGCTCGTCGGTGCCGCGCAGGCGGGCGCGAAGATCGCGCTCGCCCCGGCCGTACCGCCGGGTGACGGTCGTGAGCCGTTCCAGCGGACGCGTCACGCCGAACGCGACGCCGCCGCCGACCACGATCGCGATCCCCAACGCCAACACCGCGGCTCGCAGGTTCGCCTCGCGCAGCTGATCGGCGAGGACCTGCTGACCCCTCGCGCCCAGACCGGCGCTCTCGGGCGGGCCTGCGCCACGCATGACGCCCGGCTGAGCCAGCGCCCTGGGAATCCGCTCGACGGCGGCGCGGTAGCTGAGCAGGCTGGTCACCGCCACGGACAGCGTGGCGACGGCGGCGAACGCCACGACGAGCCGGACGACGAGCTTCACGGGCGCATCCGGTAGCCGACGCCCCGCACCGTCTCGAGCCGCTCACGGCACGGTCCCAAACGTCGCCGCAGGTTCTTGACGTGGGCGTCGACCGTCCGCGCGTCCGCCCACGAGCCCTCGAGCGCGTCGAGCAGCTCCGTCCTGCCGAAGGCGTGCCCCGGCCGAGCGACCATCGCCGCGAGCAGGCGTAGCTGCGCCGGGCTCAGGGCGAGCCGAACGCCGGCGCACCGCGCCTCGGCAGCGTCCAGGTCGACCTCCAGCGAGCCCACGGCCAGGTGGCGGGGCTTTCGCACCTGGCCGCTGCTGCGGCGCAGCACGGCGCGGACCCGGGCGACGACCTCGCGCGGGCTGAACGGCTTGGTGACGTAGTCGTCCGCGCCCGAGCCCAGCCCTTCCAGCCGATCGGCCTCCTCCGCCTTGGCCGTGACCATCACGATCGGGACGTCCGACGTCTCCCGGATGCGCCGCGCCACCTCGGCCCCGTCCGGCGGGGGAATCATCAGGTCGAGCAGGATCAGGTCGGGAGCCGCGGCACGCCACAGCTCCAGCGCGCGTCGCCCGTCCCCCGCCCGCTCGACCCGGTACCCTTCCGCGCGCAGGTAGCGCTCGAGCACCTCGGCGATGCGGGCCTCGTCCTCGACGATCAGGATGCGCTCGCCTGCCATGACGCCTCCATGGTACGACCCGCCGCACGCCGCCACGGCGCGCGAGGGCCGGCCGACCGGACCGGCGCCGAAGCTCGCGCCCCGACCGTCCGTCGGGGCGCGAGCTCGGTACCGCACGTCGCGCGACGCGCGACGGCGCCGGGGCTCAGAACCGGCCCCCTCCGCGCCGTGCGTAGGGAGCGTCCTGCTGCGTCCGACCGTGCGGGTCGGCGGCGCCCGTTCGCGGTCGATCCGCCCGATCCGGACGGCCGGGCCCGCCGTCGCCGGTCGGCATCTCGTCGATGGACACGCCGGCTTCTTCGGCCAGCTCGGCCCAGCTGGCGCCTCCGGCGATCGCGTCCCGAAGCTCCTCGTCGGTCATCCCCAGCACCTCGGCGAGGGCGGCGTGGCGAGGGCCGAACGCCTCGCCCGCCGCTGCGTCGCCGGCCGCTCGTGGGCCTCGCCCGGACGCGTCGTCAGCGCGACGGGGAGCCTGATCACGCGCTTGGTCCCGAACCCGATCGCGGACCGGATCGACGGCGGGATCGTGTTCGGCCTCCGGGTCGCTCAGCTGCGTGCGGGTCTGGTCCTGGGTCTGCGTCTCGGTCGCGTCGGCGGCCCGGCTCCAGCCGGGCGCGTCGTTCGTGGCGCGCGGGCCTTGGGCGAGGACCGATCCCGTCACGAGGACGAGGGCGGTGGCGGCGAACGTGCGGGTGATGCGGGCGATGCGGGTCATGGTCGACTCCTCTCAAGTCGGTCGAAAGGGGGGCTCCCCTTCGCTCGACCCCAAGGTAGAGCCGCGTTCGTGAACGTTGGGAGAACGCCCGGCCGGGCCGCGTGACGGCCGCCTGCCTCAGTCCGGCTTCCGCCCGTCCAGAAGCGCCCGAACCACGGTCTCGAGATCCGGATCGCCGGATCGCTCGGAAGCCTCGGGACGCAGCGGCGCCAGCCGCGCGTACGTCTCGGCAGCGGCGCGGTGGAATCCGTCGGGCAGGCCGACGGCGTCGAACGCGTCGGCGATCTCGTGCATCTCGGCCTCGAAGCGCCACGCCTTCGCGGTCACGCGCCGTGCGCGCGCCTCGCTGCCGGCGAAGAAGCCGGGCTCGTAGCGCTCCCACTGATCGCTCAGCGGCTCGCGCACGCCGTACGCCTCGGCAGCCGCGAGGATCGCCGTCTGCAGCGCCGTGCGACCCTTCGTCCACGCCGCGAAGCACGCCTTCAGGGCCGAGGCGTCGCCGATCCGCTCGCCGAGCACGCTCGTCTCGAGCGGTCCGGCCGCGAACCGTGCTGCCACCTCCGTCGCGTCCGGTCCCGCCAGGTGCAGCCAGGTCGTGCCGCGCTCGTGCGGCGGGCCGCCCACGATGCCGCCATCGACGAAGCGCGCGCCCGCGGCCTCCACCAGCGCCGCGATCTCGCGGGCGCGCATCGGCGAGACGGCGTTCGCATCGAGGTAGGTGCCGGCGAAGCCCGCCTCGCTCACCGTCCGGGCCACCTCCAGCGCCGCGCCGGGCGGGCAGACGGACACGACCGCGTCCGCCACGCGCACCAGCCGCGTCACGTCGCCCACGTCGCGAGCGCCGGCCTCCCGGGCACGGCGTCCGCTGGCCTCCGAGCGACCCGCCGACGCCCACACCACGTCGTGGCCACCCCGCGTCAGCGTCGCGGCGACCGCTGCGCCCATCGCGCCTGGATGCAGCACGCCTACGGTCCATCGTGTCGTCATGCGTCCTCCCGTCGGTAGGTCAGCCTACCGCCGCGCCACGGGGGCGCCCGGCCGATACGCGCGGTACAGCCGGCGCTCGTAGAGCGAGATGTACAAGCCGCTGCCGACGACGATCGCGATGCCGACCCAGGTCCACACGGCCGGGAAGTCGCCGAATCCCAGGTAGCCGACGATCGTGGTCATCACGATCTCTGCGTACCCGACCGGCGCCAGCCACGCCGCCGGAGCGTGGTCGAACGCCTTGATGATCAGGAAATGACCGGCGGCGGCCAGGACGCCCAGAAGCACCATGGCCGCCAGGTCGCCGGGCGACGGGGCGACCCACCACACGCCGACCAGGGCCGAGGTCGCCAGCGCGCCCACCACCGCCGTGTACGCCAGCGTCACGAGCGGCGGCGCGCTGCCGGCCAGCTTGCGCGTGACCAGCATGTACAGACCGTGCATCGTGCCCGCTCCCAGCGCCAGCAGCGCCGCCGGGCCGACCACCGCGGACCCGGGACGGACGATCGCCAGGACGCCCAAGAAGCCGATCCCGACGGCCAGCGACCGACGCCACCCGACCGGCTCGCCCAGGACCACCGTGGCGAGCAGCGTCACGACCAGGGGCGAGACGAAGAAGAGCGCCAGCGCATCGGCCAGCGGCATCGTGCGGATCGCCGAGAAGAACAGGAACGTCGCCGCCAGCAGCAGCGTGCCGCGCAGCAGCTGCACGCCCAGCCGGCGCGGCCACAGCGCCCTGGGCCCGAACCGCGCCAGCACGAACGGCAGCATGGCCAGCAGATGGAACGTGTAGCGGGCCCAGACGACCTGCCCGACCGGATAGCGCGCCTGAAGATGCTTCGCCACGCCGTCCATGATCGGGAGCAGCACCATCGCCCCCAGCATCAGGGCGAACCCGAGGGCCAGGCGCGTCTGCGGGACGTCGCCCGTCGCCGAGTCGCCGTCGCGCGAATCGTCGGCGCGGGGCGCATCGACCCGGGGCGCGTCGACCCGGGGCGCGTCGGGGTGCGGGCGGTCGCGGCGTGGCGCGGGCATGACGGCGAAGCGTAGCACGCGCGCCCGTCCTCTCCGGCGACGGCTCTGTCGGGCCGCCGCCCTCCTGGGTGTCGTCGGGGCTCCGACGCGTCGTGGCCGTTCAGGGCGCTACCCTGCGAACGAGCCGCCGTTCTTCCTCGTCGACCGAAAGGCGCAGCGATGGGACAGGAGCGAAGCGAACGAGGCACCGTGACCTCCGTGCGAGGAGGCGTCGTGGACGTGCGCTTCGACGGGCAGGCTCCCCCGCTGCGGACGCTGCTCACCATCGGCGACGAAGATCCGATCCGGCTGGAGGTCCTCGAGCATCTGAGCGAACGCCGGGTCCGCTGCCTGGCCTCGACCGCGACCTCAGGCCTGGCGCGGGGCGACGCCGTGCACGACAGCGGCGGCAGCCTGCAGGTGCCGGTCGGACCGGAGCTGCTCGGTCGCGTCGTGAACGTGTTCGGCGAGCCGGTCGACGGTCGTGGTCCGATCGACGCCCGGCGGATGCGCTCGCTGCACGGCGAGGCGTTGCCGATCGAGCGCCTCTCGACCAAGACGGAGATCCTCGAGACCGGCATCAAGGCGATCGATCTGCTGGCCCCGCTGGAGCGTGGCGGCAAGGCCGGTCTGTTCGGCGGCGCCGGCGTCGGCAAGACGGTGCTGATCACGGAGCTGATCCACAACATGGCGGCGCGGCACCGCGGCGTCAGCCTGTTCTGCGGCATCGGCGAGCGCTCCCGCGAGGCGGAGGAGCTGGTGCGGGACGTGCGGGACGCCGGGGTCGCCGACGACTCGGTGCTGGTGTTCGGCCAGATGAACGAGCCTCCGGGCGCCCGCTTCCGCGTCGGGCACGCCGCGCTGTCGATGGCCGAGTGGTTCCGCGACGAGGCGGGCCGCGACGTGCTGCTGCTGATCGACAACATCTTCCGCTTCGTGCAGGCCGGCTCCGAGGTGTCGGGGCTGCTGGGCCGCCTGTCGTCGCGGATGGGCTACCAGCCCACGCTGGCGACGGAGCTCGCCGAGCTCGAGGAGCGCATCGCCAGCACCGACACGGCGGCCATCACCTCCGTCCAGGCGGTGTACGTCCCGGCCGACGACTTCACCGACCCGGCGGTCGTCCACACGTTCGGCCACCTCTCCACGTCGGTCGTGCTGTCGCGCGACCGGGCGGCGCAGGGGCTGTATCCGGCGATCGACCCGCTCCGCTCGACCTCGTCGCTGCTCTCGGCCGAGACCGTCGGCGAGCGCCACGACGGCATCGCGCGCCAGGTCCGACGCACGCTGGCCGTGTACGACGACCTGAAGGACATCATCGCGATGCTGGGCTTCGAGGAGCTCTCCGAGGACGACCAGCGCGTCGTCCGCCGCGCCCGCCGGCTCGAGCGCTACCTGACCCAGCCGTTCTACGTCACCGAGGCGTTCACCGGCCAGGAAGGCCGGTCGGTCACGCTACGGGACACGCTCGACGACTGCGAGCGGATCCTCTCCGACGAGCTCGCCGAGGTGCCCGAAGGCGACCTGTACATGATCGGCGCCTTGGACGATCTGGGCCGCTCCGAGGAGGCGGAGGCGTGAAGCTGCTCCTCACCGTCCCCTCGGGCGTGCTGGTGGACGCGCCTGCGACGAAGATCGTGGCGGAGTCCGAGGTGGGCTCGTTCTGCCTGCTTCCGCGTCACGCCGACGTGACCACGCTGTTGGTGCCGGGCCTCCTGAGCTGGATCTCCGAGGACGGCGAGGAGACGTTCGCCGCGGTGGATCACGGCGTGCTCGTCAAGGTCGGCGACGTCGTCCGCCTGGCATGCCAGCGGGCCATGATCGCCGGCGACCTGGGTCAGGCGGACGAGACGGTGCGCGAGCGGTTCGAGGTGCAGAGCGAGCGCGAGAAGCGGGCGCGCTCCGCGCTGTCGAGGCTCGAGGCCGACATCCTCCGGCGCCTGGGCGAGATGCGGAGCGGGTCGTGAGCGCTGCGGACGAGCGACCCGGGACTCCCGAGCGCCCCGAGCGCCCGTCCGAGGACGATCTGCTCGAGACGGTGCGGCGCAAGGAGGAGCGCAAGCGCCGCTCGCGCCGCGAGGGGCGCCACGGCCTGGCGTTCGGACTGGGGCTGTTCGGGCTGGTCGGCTGGTCGGTCGCGATCCCCACCCTGTTGGGCATCGCGCTGGGCGTCTGGATCGACCGCCGGACGGGAGGGCCGTACTCTTGGACGCTGATGCTGCTGATCGCGGGCGTCGCGATCGGCTGCGTGAACGCCTGGTACTGGGTTCGAAAGGAGCTGGACCGTGACTGAGTGGATCGCCCCCACGTCGCTCGGGCTCGCAGCCGGCGCGCTTCTGGGCGTCCTGTTCGTCGTCGCCGTCCGCTGGACGACGCAGCGTGTGCTGGACGCGCCGCGTCCCGGCCGACTGCTGGCGATCAGCTCCCTGGTCCGCGTGGTGGTGGTCGCGGCGGCCTTCGTCGCGTCGGCGCGTCTCGGCCCGCTGGTGCTCGTGGGGACGTTCGCGGGGTTCCTGATCGCCCGCGGCGTCGCGCTGGCCGTCCTGGCGCGACCCGGCGCCGCCGAGCGAGGCACGCCGTGAACCTCTCGCCCGACACGATCGTCTACGGCCAGCTCGGTCCGTTCCAGATCAACGCCACGCTGGTGTTCAGCTGGGTCTTGATGGCGCTGCTGGCGGGCGCCTCGTTCGTCGTCACCCGCCGGATCGAGCCCGGCGGCCGGATGGCGCCCGGCCAGAACGCCCTCGAGGCGCTGGTCGTGTTCGTCCTCGATCAGATCCGCGACGTGACGCAGCAGGATCCCGAGCCGTACCTGCCGTTCGTGGGGACGCTGTTCCTGTTCATCGTCACCTCGAACGTGCTGGGCGTCGTACCGGGGTTCGAGCCGCCGACCGGGTCGCTGACGACGACGGCCGCCCTGGCGATCTGCGTGTTCCTGGCGGTCCCCGCCTTCGGCATCGCTCGCGAGGGCCTGCTGGGCTACCTGCGCGGGTACCTGCAGCCCACGCCGTTCATGCTGCCGTTCACGATCCTGGGCGAGCTGTCGCGCACCTTGGCGCTGGCCGTTCGCCTGTTCGGGAACATCATGAGCGGCACGGTGATCGTCGCCATCCTGCTGTCGGTGGCGCCGCTGTTCTTCCCCGTCGTGATGCAGGCGTTCAACCTGCTGATCGGCGTGATCCAGGCCTACATCTTCGCGATCCTCGCGATCGTGTACATCGCGTCGGGCACCACCCGACAGGCGCAGAGAGACGCCCGGAACGGAGAAGGAGGATCCGAATGACCGACGCTTCCCTGATCGCGACCGCCTCGATCCTGATCGCCGGCTTCACGATGGCCATCGGCTCGATCGGTCCGGCGCTGGGCCAGGCACGCGCGCTGGCGCAGGCGCTGCAAAGCATCGCGCAGCAGCCCGACGAGGCGAACACCCTCACGCGCACGCTGTTCGTGGGCTTGGCCATGGTCGAGTCGACCGCGATCTACTGCTTCGTCGTGGCGCTCATCCTGATCTTCGCGAACCCGTTCTGGGACGCCGCCGCGGCGGGGTAGCCGGCCGTGACCTTCGACCCGTTCACGCTGATCGCGCAGATCGTCAACTTCGTGATCCTGTTGGCGCTGTTGCGGGTCTTCCTCTACCGCCCCGTCCAGCGCACCATGCAGGCGCGCGAGCGCCGCATCGCCCAGGAGCAGGCGTCGGCCGAGGAGGCGCGCCGCGAGGCCCGCGCCGAGGCGGAAGCGCTTCGCGACGAGCGCAACGAGCTCGAGCGGAAGCGCCGCGAGCGGCTCGAGGAGATCGAGGAGGAGGCCGACTCGTTGCGCGAGCGCCGCGTCGAGGAGATCGAGCAGGAAGCGCAGGAGGCCCGCGAGGCGCACGCCGACGCGCTCCGCCGCGACCTGCGCGAGGCGCGCGAGCGGCTTCGTAGGCGCAGCGCCGAGCTGCTCGTCGACGAGCTTCGCCGCGCCCTGTCCGAGCTGGCCGACGCGAGCTTGGAGCGGCAGGCGATGCGCGTGTTCCGCCAGCGCCTCGCGGACGTCGAGCCCGACACGCTGGGTGCGCTGCGCGGCCGGCTCGAGGGCTCGTCCGCCGTGATCGCGACGGCGTTCGAGCCGTCGGTCGAGGCGCGCGAGGAGGCGACCGCCGCCGTTCGGGAGGCGCTGGAGCGGGAGATCGACCCGAGCTTCGAGGTCGACCCCGACCTGCGCATGGGCGTCGCGCTCCGGATCGGCGGCCTGGAGGTCGGCTGGTCGGCGCAAGGCTGGGCCGACGAGCTGGAGGCGACGTTCGACGACGTCGTGCGGGAGGTGCGCGGCGACGGCGACGAGGAGGGGGACGGCAGCGAACAGGCGAGGGAGGCCGAACGTGAGCGCTGACCCCGTCGGCGCCGAGACCGAGGCGCGCGGCGACGAGCCCGGGCGCGTTCTGCTCGACGATCTCGACGCGCTCGAGGCGGCGCGGCACGAGGTCGGGCCCGGCCTCCGCGTCGACGAGCTCGGAACGGTCGAATCCGTCTCGGGCGGGATCGCGGACGTCCGCGGCCTGCCCGGCGCCCAGGTCGACGAGCGGCTCCGCTTCGCCGGAGGCGCGGTCGGCATCGCCAGCGACCTGCGCAGCGACACCGTCGGCGTCGTGCTCCTCGAGCGGGTCGAACGCGTCACGGCGGGTGCGCGCGTCAAGCGGACGCGACGGGTCGCCGACGTCCCGGTCGGGCCGGAGCTGCTGGGGCGCGTCGTCTCGCCGCTGGGCGAGCCGCGCGACGGCGGCGAGCCGCTCCGGGCCCAGAACCGCCTGCCGATCGAGCGTCCCGCGCCCCCGATCCTGGCGCGCGCGCCCGTCAAGACGCCGCTCCAGACGGGGATCAAGGCGATCGACGCGCTGTTCCCGATCGGCCGCGGGCAGCGCGAGCTGATCTTGGGCGACCGCCAGACGGGCAAGACCAGCGTCGCGCTGGCGAGCGTCCTGGCGCAACGCGGCAGCGGCGTCCGCTGCGTTTGGTGCAGCATCGGTCAGCGCGGGGCCGCGACCGCACGGCTGGTCGCGACGTTGCGGCGCAGCGGCGCGCTGGCGCACACGGCCGTCGTGGTGGCGTCGAGCGAGGACGCCCCCGGCCTGCGCTGGATCGCCCCGTTCGCGGCGATGAGCATCGCGGAGTCGCTGATGGAGGGGGGCGACGACGTCCTGATCGTGTTCGACGACCTCACCCAGCACGCCCGCTCGTACCGCGAGCTGTCGTTGCTCCTACGGCGGCCGCCGGGGCGCGAGGCGTACCCGGGCGACGTGTTCTACCTCCACGCACGGCTGCTGGAGCGCGCCACGCAGCTTCGCGCCGATCGCGGCGGCGGCTCGCTGACCGCGCTGCCGATCATCGAGACCCAGGAGCAGAACGTCTCGGCGTTCATCCCGACGAACCTGATCTCGATCACCGACGGGCAGCTGCTGCTCTCGCCGCAGCTGGCGGCCCGCGGGATCCTGCCGGCCGTCGACGTGGGCCGCTCGGTCTCGCGCGTGGGCGGCAAGGCCCAGCTGCCCGCCTACCGGACGGTGGCCGGGCCGTTGCGCCTGGCGTACACGCAGTTCGAGGAGCTCGAACGCTTCGCGCGCTTCGGCGCGGACGTCGACGAATCCACGCGTCGCACCCTCACCCGCGGGAGGCGCGTGCGCGCCGTGCTGCAGCAGGGGGCGCTCGAGACGATCGGCGTGTGCGAGCAGCTCGCGATCCTGCTCGCCACGGCCGAGGGGGTCCTGGACGACGTTCCCGAGTCCGCCGTGGCCGACGTCGAGCGCGACCTCCGGCAGCTGGTCCGGGACGAGCACCGCGACATCTGCGAACGGATCGAGCAGGGCGAGGCGCTCGCCGACGACGACCGCGAGACGCTCGTCACGCTGGCGCGCCGCGTCGCCGGCGAGCACGGCCGCGACGCCGACCAAGGTCGTGCCGCGGCGCACCGGGCCGAGGCCGCGCCGTGAGCCGGGTCGAGACGGTTCGCCGGCAGCTTCACGGCGCCGAGACGCTGCAGACGGTGGTCTCGACGATGAAGACCCTGGCGTCGGTGCGGATCGGGCAGTACCGGCACGCCGTGGAGGCGCTGGACGCTTCGGGCCGCACGATCGAGCTGGCGCTGCAGAGTCTGCTGCAGCTCTACCCGGAGCTTCTGGACGCCGACCGCGTCCCGGAGGGCGGACCGGTCGCGGCGGTGGTGTTCGGCTCGGACCGCGGCCTGTGCGGGCCGTTCGCCGAGCGCATCGCGCGCCACGCCGACGGGCTGCTGCGCGACCGCACCGCGCACAGCGGCCCGCCGACGTTGCTGGCCGTGGGTCGGCGCATGCTCGCCAAGCTCCAGGAGCTGGGCTGGCCGGTCCAGCGCAAGGTCGATCCCCCCGGCTCCCTGAGCGCGGTCGACGCCTCGGCCCGCGAGGTGCTGAGCGACCTGAACCGCTGGCGCGAAGAAGGGCGAGCCGAGCGCCTGTTCCTGATCCACGCCAGGCCCACCGGCGGGGCGTCGTACGAGGCGTACGCGCTGCAGCTCCTGCCGCTGGACCCGTCGTGGCTGCACACGATCCGGGATCGCGCGTGGCCGTCCCGTCGCCTCCCGAGCACCCTGGGCGAGGCCCGGCCGCTGCTGAGGGGGGTGATCCGGCAGCTCGTCGCGCACGCGTTGGTGCAGGCGTTCGCCGCGTCGCAAGCCAGCGAGAACGCCGCTCGCCTGGCCGCCATGGAGGCCGCGGAACGGAACGTCGAGGAGCGCATCGATCAGCTTCGGACCCGCTACCAGGCCGCCCGTCAGTCGTCGATCACCGCCGAGCTGCTCGACATCCAGGCCGCCTACGCGGCCTCCTCGGGGGGAGGTCCCCGGTAGCTCCCTGGGGGCGTGTCGTCGCCCCTCTTGCGCACTCGCGGGCAGGTCGGCTATGCTGCGGCGTTCCGAAGAAGTCGTAAGGCCTTTTCGTAACGGCGGGGGCAAGCATGCTCTCGTGACTCTCGCATGTGCTCGTGAACGCTCCCTCTGGGAACCGGCGGGCAAGTAAGGAAAGACAATGGCAACTGGAAACGTCAAGTGGTTCAGCAACGAAAAGGGCTACGGCTTCATCTCGCCGGACGACGGCGGCAACGATCTGTTCGTGCATTTCAGCGCGATTCAGGGCCAGGGCTACAAGAGCCTGGACGAGGGCGACAAGGTCGAGTTCGACGTCGGTCAGGGCCAGAAGGGCCCGCAGGCGCAGAACGTCTCGATCGTGGAAAAGGCGCCCGGCGGCGGTAGCTCCGGCCGCTACTGAGCTCCACCCCGTACGTACGCGAGCCCCGGCTTTCGCCGGGGCTCGTTCCTTTGGCCGCTCGCCGGCCGCACCCCCTCGCGTCGCGCAGCACGCCCCCCGGCCTGCCCGCCGTGACGTACGATGTTCCCGCTCGCTCGAAATTTTCAGTCAATGAGTGCGACTTGGCTGGACGTCGGCAAGCCAGGAAGGACTCACATGACATTCGATAGCTTCGGACTGGACGCTCGCGTACGCGCCGGCGTCGACGCCGCGGGGTACACCACCCCCACCCCCATTCAGCGCAAAGCGCTCCCCGACGCCGTCGCCGGCCGCGACGTGCTGGGCCTGGCCCAGACGGGCACCGGCAAGACGGCCGCCTTCGTGCTGCCGCTGCTCAACAAGCTGGTGCACGGCCCCCGCCGCCGCATCCGCGCGCTCGTGGTCGCACCGACCCGCGAGCTGGCCGAGCAGATCCACAACGAGATCCGCACGCTGGGCTCGAAGACGAACCTGCGCTCCGCGACCGTCTACGGCGGCGTCGGCAAGGCGCCCCAGCAGAAGGCGCTTCGCGGCGGCGCGGAGATCATCGTCGCCTGCCCGGGCCGGCTTCTCGATCACCTGCGCTCCGGCGACGGCGACCTGTCCGGCGTCGAGGTGCTGGTGCTCGACGAGGCGGACCACATGTTCGACATGGGGTTCCTCCCCGACGTGCGCAGGATCGTGCGGCAGGTGCCCGCGGACGCGCAGCGCCTGCTCTTCTCCGCGACCATGCCCAAGGAGCTCCGGCACCTGGCCGACGAGGTCCTGAACGACCCGTTCGTCGTCGAGATCGCCCGCACCGCACCGGCCGACACGGTCGAGCACGCGCTCTACCCCGTCGACGCGGATCACAAGACCCGCATGCTGAAGCACCTGCTGGACCGGAGCGAGGTGCGCTCGGCGCTGGTGTTCACCCGCACCAAGCATCGCGCCAAGCGGCTCGCGCAGCAGCTCGACCGCGAGGGCTTCCAGGTGGCGTCGCTGCAGGGGAACCTGTCGCAGGCCCGCCGCCAGAAGGCGCTCGACGGCTTCCGCGACGGCAGCTACGACGTGCTGATCGCGACCGACATCGCCGCGCGCGGCATCGACGTCACGCGCGTCTCGCACGTGATCAACTACGACGTGCCCGACACCGTCGAGGCGTACACGCACCGGCTCGGCCGCACCGGCCGCGCCGACCGCAGCGGCGACGCGGTGACGATGATCACGCGCGAGGACGGCAAGCAGGTCCGCGCCATCGAGGGCGCGCTGAAGATGCGCATCGAGCGGGTCAAGCTCGACGGCTACGGCGCGTTCGACGACGACGCGATGCGCAGCGTGCCC
>CAZLQH010000042.1:0-9504 GCA_964561595.1 uncultured bacterium
CTCGACGTCAGGCTCGTGAGCGCAGCGAGGTACGCCTCGTCCTGACCGTCCACGAGGGCTTCCGCGGCCTGCACGAACTCGCGGTTCGTGCCCGGATCGATCCGACCGGAGTCCTGAACGAGCAGGTAGTCCGCGTACGCGCGCGCCAGCGCGCGGTAGGCGGCGTCCCGATCCTCGGGAACGCCCGCTTGGGCGAGCGCTTGCAGCCGGGCGGACACCTGTTCGGCGACGCCCGCCTCGAACACCCGCCGGAACGGCCCCGCGTCGGTGAGGTCGTCGAGCTGCGCCAGCCGGGCCTCCCCGAGCTGAAGATCCTGCGCGAGCCGCAACAGGCGGCTGCGCGCCAGGTCGGGGCGACCCTCGACCGCGGCGGTGAGCGCCGATTCGAACAGCAGTCGCTGGAAGCCGCCGCGCAGCACGGCGGTCTGGACCGCCAGGTCGGTCGCGCTGCGGTTGTCGATCGCGGTGCGCGCCCGCTCGAACACCCGGTCGAGCGAGTCGCTGAGCGTGCTCGCGTCTCCACGCGACAGCGTCAGCAGGGCGCTGAACGCACGGTCGAGCGCCGTCCGGGCCCCGACGGCGTCGCCTGGCAGCGCGTCCGCCGCCGCCGAAAGGTTCTCGGTAGCCAGCTCGTAGCGCTGCAGGACGTCGTCCTCGGGCACCGCCTCCTGCGCCCACGCGAGGGACGCGATCAGCACGGCCACGAGGCCGACGGTGAACTTTCGGGCGATGGTCATGGTTCCTCCTCCAGCGCACGGAACGACGCGTAGACCGCTCCGAGGTTCAGATCTTCGTCACCGGCGATCACCAGCGTCGAGCCTCGGTCCACGCCCATCATGACGTGACCCTGGCCGTGACGGACGTGCAACGAGCGGACGGCCCCGTGCCGGCTCAGAACGGTCGTCAGCGAGCCCAGCACGGTGGCGACGCGGCCCGGATCGGGTCCGGCGCCCCGGCCCTCGGGCGGTCCGTGGGCGGGACTCCAGATCCACTGGCGAACGGCGTCGTCGTCGGTCATGCGTTCGATCAGGCGATCGGGTCGCGGGCGGGCCGCGGCGTGGGGGGTCGCGGACGGACGTGCGAGGGACGGACGTGCAGCGGACCGCACGGCGGGACGCGGAGCGGAGGACGGGGCCCTGGCGGCCGTGGGCACGCTGGGCGTGCGCACCGTCGTCGGCGGTGTCGGTGGGGTCGGCGCGGTCGACGGTCGCGTGGCGACGACGTCGCCGGCGATCGGGAAGGCGCGACGTCGCTCGTCGAACGTACCGGTGTCCGCCGGCTCGTGGGTCCAGACGGTCGCCGGTGGGACCGGCAGCATGGCGCGGCGCGAATCCGCCGACACGGTCCCTGCGCCGTCCGGGGCAAGGCCTTCGGTGGGGCGACCGACCGGAGCGGGTGCCACCGCAGCGGGGGTGCCGGGACCGGACGGCGTCGATGCGGCGGGCGTGCCGCCGACGTCGGGGGCGGCAGCGGGGTCGGGCCGCCGCGGCCGGTTCCGGCCCGACCCGGACCCGGCGACGCCGTGCTCGCGCGCCAGTCGGGCGTCGAGATCCGCGAGGCGGCGTCGGACGCCGGCCCGCGGAAGCGTGCGCTCGAGCTCTCGGCGGACGCGTCCCCGAAGCAGTCGGCTCATGGTGGAGGCGTCGACCGTGGTCGGATCGCTGCCCACCGAAGCGACGGCGCGCGCCAGCATGCCGCTGGCCACCTGCCTCGAGACGAGGCCGGCGAGTTCGTCCCGGGTCGTGGTGTAGATCGCGTTGGCCACCTCGAGCTCCTGCCGGCGAGAACGCGTACGGCGCGGCTGTGCCGCGCGGATCCTCGGACCGTTGCATGATAGGCCGAGCAGGACCGAATGCCGTGTGAAAAACACGTCCCGGGCGGGACGTGTCGTCAACCGCCCGAGACGGGAGGCAGGAACGCGACCGTCTCGCCTCCGTTCAGCCGCGTCGCCGGGTCCGCGTAGCGCTCGTCGACGGCGCACATGGTGCCGTGAAGCGACAGCCCGCCGTACTCGGCTTCGAGCCGCTCGGCGAGGGCACGGACGTCGGTTCCCGGCTCGATCGCGACGGTCGTCTCGCTGGTGCCGGCCGCGGTCCGTAGCTGCGCGAAGAAGCGCACGCCGACGGTGGCCGCCGTGCCCGCGCTCACGCTGCGCCGCCCGACGACGCCGGCAGGGAGCGGCTGACGCCGTGCGCCACGGCGAACGCGGTTCCGTACCGCATCCGGGCCGGACCGACCAGGGTGAGGCGCCCCGGGCCGTGCCGCCAGGCGAGCTCGGCGCCGATCAGGGCGACGTCCTCGTCGAAGTCCAGCGCCAGGGGGGAGCCGTCCCGGTCCTGCCAGGGGAAGGTGCCCCGCTCGAGGCTCCGCGCGGCCCGACGCAGGAACGACGGGTCCTTCGACTCGGGCTCGTCGAACAGGAGCGTCAGGCCGTGCGAGACGACCTCGGCCGGATGGAGCGTCGGCCAGGCGTCGGCGACGGCGGAGAGGGTGCGCCGAAGCTCGGCCCCCACCTCGCGGGCCCGCTCGCGGAGGGCGCCCGGCATCTCGGTCAGCGGGAGTCCGATATGGCGCAACACCCGTTCGGCGTCGTCCAGCACCTCGTCGTCGGGCGTGGGGTCGAGCTCGACCGAAAGGTCGCGCGTCAAGCCGTTCTCGAGCACGGCGACCGCCAGCAGGCGCCGAGCGGAGAGCGGGGTGAGGTGAACCTCGAGCGTCCGGACGGTGGGATCGGCCGGGAGCTCCAGCACGACGGCGTAGCCGGACAGGTCGGACGCCAGCGATGCGAGCGTCCGCAGCAGATCGCTGCCGTGGAGCCCTTCGACCCTCTGACGCAAGCGCCTGCGCTCCCGTGCGGAGAGGGGGCGCGGCGGCAGGTAGGCGTCCGCGTAACGACGAAATCCGAGCGGGGTGGGCAGACGCCCGGCCGACGTGTGCGGCTGGCAGACCAGCCCCTCTTCCTCGAGCGCCGCGAACTCGTTGCGCACCGTGGCGCCCGAGATGCCGAGCCGCTCGGCGATGGCCGACGAAGGCACCGGGTGCGCCGTGTCGATGTACGTCTCCGCGATCAGCTCCAGGATCCGTGCTCGGCGCGTACTCGTCATGCCGGAGCGTACCATCCCGGTAGCCGCGTTTCCGCGTCGTGGGCGCACGCGACCCGTGGTGACCCGACCCGCCGCGCGGAGGCGCGGACGGCGGGCCGGCCGCGAACCCGGGCCGGGAACCCGCGTCGGGAACCCGGGTCGGGAATGGGACCGAGACTCCCGGTCAGGCGTCGGGGTCGGGCGTCCGGGCCAGCGCGACGATCCGCGCGGCCTCCGCCTCTCCGACCGGCATGATGCTCAGCCGGTTGCCCCGACGCACCAGGGGTAGCTCGGCGAGGGCCGGATCGGCCTTGATCTCCGCCAGCGTCACCAGCCTCGGGAGCCGGCGCTCGGGCGCGACGTCCACCAGCACCCATCGCGGCGCCTCGGGCGTCGACTTCGGGTCGTGATACCGGCTGGTCGGATCGAACTGCGTGGGGTCGGGGTACGGCTCGCTGACGACCTCGGCCAGGCCGGCGACGCCGGGAGGCTGGGTGTTCGAGTGGTAGAACAGCACCCGGTCGCCCACCTTCATCTCGTCGCGCATGAAGTTCCGGGCCTGGTAGTTGCGGATGCCGTCCCACGGAGTCCGGCCGTCGCGTTCGAGGTCGTCGTAGCCGTACACGTCCGGTTCGCTCTTCATCAGCCAGGTGCGGGGCATGCGCGCCAGCCTACCGCGCCACGCTCGCAGCGTCCGCGCGGCGTCCGACGTCCGTGCTCACTCCCACTCGATCGTCCCGGGAGGCTTGCTGGTGACGTCGTACACGACGCGGTTCACCTCGGGCACCTGGCCGACGATGCGGTTGCTGATCACGCCCAGCACGTCGTGGGGAATCCTCGCCCAGTCGGCGGTCATGCCGTCCACGCTGGTCACGGCGCGCAGGGCGACGGTGTACGCGTAGGTGCGGCCGTCCCCCATCACGCCCACCGAGCGGAGCGGCGTCAGCACCGCGAGCGCCTGCCAGATCTCGTCGTACAGGCCGAACTCCCGCAACGAGCCGATGAAGATGTCGTCCACGCGGCGCACCACCTCGAGCCGTTCCGGGGTGACCTCGCCCAGGATCCGGATCGCCAGTCCCGGTCCGGGAAACGGGTGCCGGTCGCGGAGCTCCTTGGGAAGCCCCAGCGTCGCGGCCACCTCGCGCACCTCGTCCTTGAACAGCGTGCGGAACGGCTCGATCAGGTCGAAGCCCAGCTCCTCCGGCAAGCCCCCCACGTTGTGATGGCTCTTGATGTTCGCCGCTCCCTGACCACCGGCGGACTCGATCACGTCGGGGTAGAGCGTCCCCTGCGCCAGGAACCGGATCGGTCCGCGCTCGGCCTCCAGCAGGCGCGCCTCGGCCTGGAACACCTCGATGAAGGTGCGGCCGATCGCCTTGCGCTTCTCCTCGGGATCGACCGCGCCCCGTAGCGCCGCCAGGAAGCGCTCGCGCGCGTCGACGACGGTGAGCCTGACGCCCAGCGCGCGGAGCGCCCGGCCGACCTCCTCGACCTCGCCGAGGCGCAGCAGGCCGGTGTCGACGAACACCGCCTCGAGCTGATCGGGGATCGCCTCGTGCAGCAGAAGCCCCAGCGTGCTCGAGTCCACGCCGCCCGAGATGCCCAGCAGCACGCGCCCATCGGCGACGGTGCCCCGCACGTCGTCCACCGCCTGCTCGACGATGCTGCGCGGCGTCCAGTCGCGGTCGACGCCGGTCCGCTCGACGAACCGCTCGAGAACCGCGAGGCCCTTCGGCGTGTGCCGCACCTCGGGATGGAACTGAAGCGCGTAGATGCCGCGCCGTGGATCCTCCATCGCGGCCACGGGCGTGTCGGCCGTCGCCGCGGTGACGCGAAAGCCGTCCGGCGGCCGGACGACGCTGTCGCCGTGGCTCATCCAGGCGGTGAAGGCGCCCTCGACCCCCGCGAACAGCTCGCCGCCGTACTCGGTGAGGTCGGCCTTGCCGTACTCCCGAACGGTCCCCGGTCGGACCTCGCCGCCCAGGTCGCGGGCCACGAGCTGCATGCCGTAGCAGATCGCGAGGATCGGAAGCCCCGCGTCCAGCAGCCCCGCGGGTAGGCCGGGCGCGCCCGCGTCGGTGACGCTCTGCGGGCCACCGGACAGCACCACGCCCGCGGGGCGGTGGGCCCGGACCGCGTCCATGCCCTCCTCCGGCACGACCAGGACCGAGAACACGTCCAGCTCCCGCAAGCGCCGGGTGATCAGGCGCGTGTACTGCGATCCGTAATCGATGACCACGATGCTCTCGGACATGCTCGCTCCTCGCTACCTGGGGGATGTCGCGGGCGGATCCGCGGGCTCGGGGGGCAGGGTCAAGGTCGCCGACCGGTCGGCCGGCACGCGCACGACGACCGGCGCACTGCGGCGCTCGCCGAACACGCCTTGCAGCACCCACCGTCCCGGTGCGTCCAGCACGACGCGCCTGGGCGCGCGGCCCAGCCGCGTTCCCGGGGTCAACGACGTGCCGCTGGGCGCGTCCACGACCACGATCGAGAACGGCGGCGCGTCCAGGGGCGCCACGCTCACCTCGAGGACGTACGCCGCCGGCAGGTCCGCCGTCGGCGCAGGCGCATCGCGACCGCGAAGAAGCCAGGAGGCCGCGCCCACCAGCACGACGACGGCGAACGCTCCGAACAGCAGGACGGGCGGGCGCCTCGGCTCGCGGCGCGGCGCCCGCGACGCACCCACCTGGTAGGCGCCGGGCTTGCGCGACGGTCCCGTCTCGCCGCTCTTGTACACGCCGCCGGGTGGCAGATCCTTCACCACGGCGGCGCGTCCGTCCTCGTGATCGTCGCGACCGCGCGCCGCCTGCGCCAGCGCGTCCGCGAAGCGTCGACCGTCCGTGCCCGACGCGGGCGTGGACGCCGCGCGTTGCAGGACGCGCTCGACCGGGGCGGGAAGGTCCCGTCCGGCTTCGAGCAGCGCGACCGCCAGGGCCCGGACGTCGTCGCCGGCGGTGGGCTCGTGATCCGGTCCGCGCCAAGGAGCTCCGGCGCCCAGCAGCAGAAGGTGACCTCCGGGACCGAGCGAAAGCTGATGGAGGCCGATGTCGCCGTGCACGATGCCGGCCTCGTGCAGCGCCGCGAGGGCGTCGCTCGCCGCGACCACCGTCTCGCCGTCCAGCGCCGCCGGGCCGGCGGCGAGCGACCGATCGTGGTGCGGCACCAGCGTCACGAGGTGCGTCACGCCGTCCACCGTCTCGGCGGCCACCACGCCGGGAAGGTTCGGATGGTCCGGCGACGTCGGGTCGCCCCGGGGAGGGCCTTCGAACCTGAGCACCCGGACCTGCAGCCCGGTCGCGACGTCGCGACCCTCGCCCACCGTCACGCCCCGCCTCGGAGGTTCCCACGCGTCCACCTGGAACCGGCGCGGCGCGCTCACGGGCGGCCCGTCGTCTCCTGCGCGTGCAGCACGCCACCGGGTGTTCTCACGTCGG
The DNA here is from genome assembly GCA_964561595.1 of uncultured bacterium. GTDB lineage: Bacteria > Deinococcota > Deinococci > Deinococcales > Trueperaceae > SLSQ01. Next base: position 6,521 of record CAZLQH010000042.1, read on the forward strand.
GAGCATACCCGCCCCCATGGGGACCGGCAAGGCGCGGCCCGGAACGGTTCGGCGTGTCGGCCAGGGGATTCGTCGGCGCAGGCGCCCTTGCTACGCTCCCCCCATGACGATCCAGGAATCCAGCGTCCTCGAGGCGCTCAAGACGGTGCAGGACCCGGAGCTCCATCAGGACCTCGTCTCGCTGGGCATGGTCGAGCGCGCGACCGTCGAGGGCGACACCGTGCACGTCAAAGTGAACCTCACCACGCCGGCCTGCCCGATGAAGGCCACGATCGAGAAGGACGTTCGCGACGCCGTCGGCCGGATCGACGGGGTGGCGCGCGTCGAGCTCGAGTTCGGCGCGCAGGTGCGGGACGGCGGCACGCCGTCGCTTCCCGGCGTGAAGCACGTGGTCGCGGTGGGCTCAGGCAAGGGTGGGGTCGGCAAGTCCACCGTCGCGGCGAACCTGGCCGCCTCGCTGGTGCTCGAGGGCGCGACGGTGGGCCTGCTGGACGCCGACATCTACGGTCCGTCGCAGGCCAAGATGTTCGGCGTCGAGGGCAAGCGGCTGATGGCGGACGATGAGAAGAACATCCTGCCGCTTCGCAATCACGGCGTGAAGCTGATCTCGATCGCGAACCTGGTGGAGGCCGGCCAGGCGCTGACGTGGCGCGGCCCGATCCTGCACGGCACCCTGAAGCAGATGATCGAGCAGACCGTCTGGGGCGAGCTCGACTACCTCGTCGTGGACCTTCCCCCCGGAACGGGCGACGTGCAGCTCTCGCTGACGCAGCTCGCGACGGTCACGGGGGCGGTGCTGGTCACCACGCCGCAGGAGATGTCGCTGGCCGACGTGCGCCGCGCCCACACGATGATGCGCAAGACGCACGTGCCGGTGCTGGGCCTGATCGAGAACATGAGCTGGTACGCGCTTCCGGACGGGCAGCGGGACTACATCTTCGGCCAGGACACGGCGGCCGCGTGGGCGGAACAGGAGCGTCTGCCGCTGCTGGGCCAGGTGCCGATCTCGCGGCAGGTGCGCGAGAGCGGGGACGAGGGGATGCCGCTGGTGCTGTCGCACCCGGACAGCGAGCAGGCGCAGGCCTTGCGCTCGGCGGCGCGTGCCCTGGCCGGGCGCATCTCGGTCCAGGCGCTCAACACCCTTCCCGTGATCTGACCGCCTGGCGGTCGCGCAGGCCGCCCGCGCCTGCTACACTCAGCCCTCGTGCGGGAGGAGTAGGCGCTTCCCGGCCCACAGAGAGCCCCGGCCTGGGCTGAGAGCCGGGGCGGCACCGAACGCGCCGAACGTCGCCCGCCCGGGAGGGGCCCATCGCGGCTCCCCCGACGAGGCAGAACCGTGCCGTCGCTGCGCCGTCCCTGTACGGTCGCGCAGGGTCGAGACGAAGTAGAGCCTCCGGTCGCCGCCCCGACAGCGCGGTCACGAAGCGCCCCGCGCCAGACGAGCGGGGAACGGCGGTGGTACCGCGGGGCTCGCGCCTCGTCCGCCCACGTCACGTGGACGGATCCGCCACTGCCTTCGGGCGGATCCGCAGGGAGGATCCGATGTCCGAGGCGCCAAGCCCTACCACCACCACGCAGCGAGAGCTGCCCAAGAGCTACGACCCCCTCTCCGCCGAGCCTCGCTGGGTGCGACGCTGGGCGGACGAGCCGTTCCGCGCCGATCCGGACAGCGGCAAGCCGCCGTACACGATCGTCATCCCGCCGCCCAACGTCACCGGGAACCTCCACCTCGGCCACGCGTTCGACAACACGCTGATCGACACGCTGATCCGGTGGCGGCGTATGCAGGGCTACGAGGCGCTCTACCAGCCGGGGATGGACCATGCCGGGATCAGCACCCAGGTGGTGGTCGAGAAGCAGCTGCGCGAGCAGGGCACCAGCCGGCACGAGCTGGGACGCGAGGCGTTCCTGGAGCGGGTCTGGGCGTGGAAGGAACGCTCCGGCGGCATGATCGAGACGCAGCTCGAGCGGCTGGGCGTCAGCGCGGACTGGAGCCGCAGCCGCTTCACGATGGACGAGGGTCTGTCGCGCGCGGTGCGCAAGCAGTTCGTCGACCTGTTCCACCAGGGGCGGATCTACCGCGGCGAGCGCATCGTGAACTGGGATCCCGAGAGCCGCACGACGCTGAGCGACCTGGAGGTGGACCGCGAGGATCGCCAGGGCGAGCTCTACACCCTCGCCTACCCGCTCGAGGGCGGCGGCGCGATCCGGATCGCCACCGTGCGGCCCGAGACGATCTTCGCCGACCAGGCGATCGCGGTGCATCCGGGCGACGAGCGCTACGCGGCCTACCTGGGCGCGAAGGCCCGAATCCCCCTGACCGATCGCTGGGTGCCGATCATCGCCGACGACGCGGTCGAGCCGGAGTTCGGCACCGGCGCGCTCAAGATCACGCCGGCGCACGATCCTACCGACTTCGAGATCGGCGAGCGGCACGGGCTGCCCCGTCCGTCGGTGATCGGGCTGGACGCGCGGCTGCAGGGAGACCTGGTGCCCGCGGCGTTCCGCGGCGTGGAGCGGTTCGAGGCCCGGCGCGCCGTCGTCGAGGCGCTGAAGGCGGACGGCTCGCTGGTCGCGAGCGAGCCGTACACCGTCCCGATCGGCCTGTCGCAACGCACCAAGGTGCCGGTCGAGCCGATCTTGTCGATGCAGTGGTTCTACGACGTGCGGCCTGCCGCGCAGCGTGTGCTCGCGGCGCTGGACGCGGGCGAGATCGAGATCGTGCCCGAGCGGTACGCGAAGGTGAACCGCGACTGGCTCGAGAACATCCGGCCGTGGAACGTCAGCCGCCAGCTCTGGTGGGGCCACCGCATCCCCGCCTGGTACGACGCCGAGGGCAACGTGCACGTCCCCTCGCCCGACGATCCGTTCACCGACCCGACCGAGGCGCCGGAGAACGCCGGCAAGGAGCTGCACCAGGATCCCGACGTGTTCGACACCTGGTTCAGCAGCAACCTGTGGCCGTTCTCGACGCTGGGCTGGCC
>CAZLQH010000042.1:9604-15104 GCA_964561595.1 uncultured bacterium
TGTTCGACACCTGGTTCAGCAGCAACCTGTGGCCGTTCTCGACGCTGGGCTGGCCCGACGTGGACGATCGGTTCTACCGGCGTTTCTACCCGACCAGCGTGCTGGTGACCGGCTACGACATCCTGTTCTTCTGGGTGGCCCGCATGGAGATGTCCGGCTACGAGCTGACCGACCGCGCGCCGTTCCGGCACGTGATGCTCCACGGGCTGGTGCTGGACGCCGACGGCCAGAAGATGTCGAAGTCGAAGGGCAACGGCGTCGATCCGCTGGCGGTGATCGACCGGAGCGGGGCGGACGCGCTGCGCTTCGCGATGACGCACGCCTCGACCGGTGGTCAGGACATCCGCTGGGACGATCGCCGCGTCGAGATGGGCCGCACCTTCACGAACAAGCTGTGGAACGCCGCGAGGTTCGCGTTCATGAACCTAGGCGGGCCGGAGGACGCCGGCCCGCCCCAGCGGCTGGCCGACCGGTGGATCCTGGCCCGCCTGGCGCGCGCGGTGGACACGGTCACGGACCGGCTCGAGGCGTTCGACCTGGGCGCCGCGAACCGTGCGGCGTACGACTTCGTCTGGAGCGAGTTCTGCGACTGGTACCTCGAGGCGGCCAAACCCGCGCTCCACGCCGGCGACGCGCGCACCCGGCACGTGCTCCGGTCCACCCTGGAAGCGATCCTGCGGCTGCTCCATCCGCTCTTGCCGTTCGTCACGAGCGAGCTGTGGGAGGCGCTGGGGCACGAGGAGCAGGTCGCGCTCGCGGCGTGGCCGGAGGCGGACCGCGACGGCATGCCCGACGCGGCGGCCGAGGCGGACTTCGCTCGCCTGCAGGCGGCCGTCGGGGCGGTCCGCGTGCTGCGCGCGGAAGCCGACCTGCCGCCCTCCCAGACGATCCCCGTCCATCCCAGCGGCGCTGCGGCATCGTTGTTGATGGCGGAGAGCGCGGTGATCGCCGCGCTGGCGCGCGCCGAGCTCCGCGCCGGCGAGCCCGAGGGCGCCGCGCTCCGGCAGGTGCTGGCCGAGGCCGAGCTGCGCCTGCCGCTCGAAGGCCTGGTGGACGTCGGCGCCTGGCGAGCCCGGCAGGAGAAGCGCCTCGCGACGCTGCGCGCCGAGCGGCAGAAGAGCGAGAAGAAGCTCGCGAACGAGAAGTTCGTCGCCAACGCGCCGGACGCCGTCGTCGCCGAGGAGCGGCGCCGATTGGCCGAGGCGACCGAGATGAGCGACGGCCTCGAGCGCAGCCTGGCCCAGCTCGACGACGCGGACCGAGGCGAGCCCGGCTGACGTGGTCCTGACAGGCCGTGTCTACGCTTCGGCTCGGAGGTAGACGATGCAAAGAACCGCTCTTTCCCTGATCCTGTTCGTTCTCCTCGGCGGCGCCCTGGCGCAGGCCGACGTCCGCGTCGACGGCTCGTCGACGGTGTACCCCGTCACCCTGGCGGTGGCCGAGGAGTTCGCGATCGAGAACCCCGACGCCAACGTCAGCGTGGCGTTCAGCGGCACCGGCGGCGGCTTCTCGAAGTTCTGCGCCGGCGAGACCCAGATCAGCGACGCAAGCCGCATCGTCCAGCAGAGCGAGATCGACCTGTGCGCCGCGAACGGCGTCGAGTTCGTCGAGATCCCGGTCGCGTTCGACGCGCTGACGGTCGTGGTGAACGCGGAGAACGACTGGGCGCAGTGCATGACGCCCGAAGAGCTGCAGATGGCGTGGCGCGCGGACGCCGGCGTCGAGACGTGGGGCGACATCCGACCCGACTGGCCCCAGGAAGCGATCGAGTTCTACGCGCCCGGCGTCGACAGCGGCACGTTCGACTACTTCCTCGAGGCGATCATCGGCGAGGAGAACGAGATCCGCACCGACTTCTTCCCCAGCGAGGACGACAACGTCCTGGTGCAGGGCGTGGAAGGCAACACGTACGCGATGAGCTTCTTCGGCTACGCGTACTACCTCGAGGAGGCCGACCGCCTGAACGCCGTCGCGATCGATGACGGCGACGGCTGCGTCGAACCGTCGACCGAGACGATCGAGTCGGGCACCTACACGCCGCTGGCCCGACCGCTGTTCATCTACGTCAGCGTCGACGCGGCCGACGAGAACCAGGTCGTCCAGGAGTTCGTCGAGTTCTACCTCAGCGAGGACGCGCGCGAGTACATCGCCGACACCGGCTACGCGCTGCTGGACCCGGCCGCCTACGAGCTCTCGCTGGAGCGGTTCAACGATCGCGAGGCCGGCTCCGTGTTCGCAGGTGCGCAGGGCAAGACGGTGCTGGAAACGCTCCGCGGCGAGTGAGCCGCGCCCGCCCGAAGCGCTCCTGAGCCCGTATCGGTCCGCTGGTCCCCGCCTCGTCGGGGGCCAGCGGTCTCGCGAGGACCCCGTCCCCTCGTCGTCCGCGCGGAGTGCGCCTCGGACCCGCTATCGTTGGAGCAGCCATGACCAAGAGCCCCAGGTCCCTAGCCCGAGCCGCCGGGCTCCACAAGAGCGGCCGCAGGCACCTCGGCGAGCGCGCCATCGCGGTCGCGCTGTTCCTGGCCGCCAGCGTCTCGATCCTCACGACGCTGGCGGTGATCGTGGCGCTGTCGGCCGAGACGGTCGCCTTCTTCGCCGATCCGGCCGTGACCTTCCGCGAGTTCTTCACCGCGCGGGAGTGGACGCCGCTGTTCCCCGCGTCGCAGCGGGTGTTCGGGATCTCGCCGCTGATCATCGGCACGCTGATGGTCACGTCGGTCGCGCTGGTGGTCGGTCTTCCGCTGGGACTGGGGTCGGCGATCTACCTGTCCGAGTTCGCGTCGGCCCGCACCCGGCGGACGGTCATGCCGATCCTGGAGGTGCTCGCCGGCATCCCCACCGTCGTGCTGGGCTACTTCGCGCTGTTCTTCGTGACGCCGATCCTGCGCGACGTCGTGCCCGGCCTGAACCTGTTCAATCCGCTGTCCGCGGGGCTGGTGATGGGGTTCATGATCCTGCCGACGATCTCGAGCATCTCGACCGACTCGATGCAGGCGGTGCCCAGGTCGCTTCGCGAGGCGGGGTACGGCCTGGGCGCCTCGCGCTACGAGGTCGTGCTCAAGGTGGTCGTGCCCGCGGCGCTCTCCGGCATCGTCGCCTCGTTCATCCTGGCGGCGTCGCGCGCGATCGGCGAGACGATGATCGTCACGCTGGCCGCCGGGCAGAAGCCCACCTTCACCTTCGACCTCCGTGAGACGATCGCGACGATGACCAGTTTCATCGTGCAGGCGGCCACCGGCGACCAGCCGGCCGGAAGCATCGCCTCGCGCGCGCTCTACGCCGTCGGCGCGACGCTGTTCGTGATGACGCTGATCCTGAACGTCATCTCGCAGCAGGTCGTGCGGCGCTTCGGGGAGCGGTACGAATGAGCGCCTCGCCCCGCCAGCCGTCCGACGCCGCGGCGCGTGCCGGCTTCGGCACGCCGGAGGAACGTGCTCGGCTGAAGCGCCGTAAGCGGATCGGCCGGGCGTTCCAGGCGCTCACCGCCATCCCGGTCGTCCTGGCCCTGGCCCTGATCGTGACGCTGTTCGTCGACGTGATCACCGACACGGTGTCGTGGCAGGTCGTCGAGCCCGAGGAGAGCGGCCTCACCTGGTCGTTCGCCGAGGGGGCGCGGCTGGGCGGCACGTGGGAGCACCTGGTGCGCCTGGAGCTCGAGGCGCGCGGGGAGGAGCCCGCCACCGTTCTGGACGATCCCGAGGAGCGGCGGAAGTTCCGGCTACGGAACCGCGTCGAGCTGCTCTGGTGGGTGGACGGACGCCCGTTCCGGTGGGCGGTCACGAACAGCCGCGACGACACCGTCGACGACGTCGGTCTGTTCCGCGGCCTGCGCGAGCGGCACGAGATCCTGGCCGGCTTGGAGGACGGGCAGCAGCTGCGGCTGAACCCGTGGTTCGACGCGGCGTTCTTCCGAAAGAACGCCAGCCGGACGCCGATGATGGCCGGCCTCCAGAACGCGCTGATCGGCACGCTCTGGGTGATCGGCCTGGTGATCTTGATCGCCCTGCCGATCGGCGTCGGGACGGCGGTCTACCTCGAGGAGTACGCGGCGGACAACCGGCTCACCCGCTTCATCGAGGTGAACATCCGGAACCTCGCGGGGGTGCCGTCGATCGTGTACGGGATCCTGGGGCTGTACGCCTTCGTGCGCCTCATGAACCTCGGTCCGACGGTACTGGCGGCGGCGCTGACCCTGGCGCTCCTGATCCTGCCGGTCGTCGTGATCGCGTCGCGCGAGGCGATCAAGGCGGTTCCCTCGACCTTGCGGCAGGCGTCGTACGGCCTGGGCGCCACGAAGTGGCAGACGGTGTCCAGGATCGTGCTTCCCAACGCCGTGGCGGGCATCGTGACGGGCGTGATCCTGGCCGTGGCGCGCGCCATCGGCGAGACCGCCCCGCTGCTGCTGGTCGGGGCCGCGGCGTTCATTCCCAGGGCGCCCGACGGCCCGCTCTCGACCTACACCGTGATTCCGATCCAGATCTACAGCTGGGTGGCGGAGAACGACCGCGAGTTCGCGCACGTCGCGTCGGCGGGCATTCTGGCGCTGCTGATCGTGCTGATCCTTCTCTACGTCGCCGCGTTCTGGATGCGCAGGCGCTTCGAACGGAGCTGGTAATGGCCAGTCAGACGGTCCCAGAAGGCCACGTCACCGTCCGCACCGATCCGGTGCCCGCCGAAGAGGCCGTCGTCGCGCTGCACGACATGTCGCTCTGGTACGGCGATTTTCAGGCGTTGCACGAGGTGAGCCTGACCGTCCCGAAGAACCGCGTGACGGCGCTCATCGGCGCGTCCGGCTGTGGAAAGTCCACGCTGCTGCGTTGCGTGAACCGGATGAACGACCTGGTCCCCGGCGTGCGGGTCGAGGGACGCCTCGCGTACGAAGGCGTCGATCTCTACGACGGCGCGGTCGATCCGGTCGAGGTCCGCCGGCGCGTCGGGATGGTGTTCCAGAAGCCCAACCCGTTCCCGAAATCCGTGTACGACAACGTCGCGTTCGGGCCGCGGCTCCACGGCTACCAGGGGGACATGGACGCCCTGGTCGAGAAGAGCCTCAAGAGCGCCGCCCTTTGGGACGAGGTCCAGGACAAGCTGCGACAGTCGGGCCTGGGCCTGTCGGGCGGTCAGCAGCAGCGTCTCTGCATCGCGCGGGCGATGGCGACGGACCCGGACGTGATCCTGATGGACGAGCCCACCAGCGCGCTCGATCCGATCGCGACCGACCGGATCGAGGAGCTGATCCACGAGATCAAACGCGACTACACCGTGATCATCGTCACGCACAACATGCAGCAGGCGGGCCGCGTCAGTGATCGCACGGCGTTCATGCACCTCGGGGTGCTGATCGAGGAGGGGCCCACCGAGCAGATCTTCACGAACCCCCAGCACGAGATGACCGAGCGCTACGTCAGCGGACGGTTCGGCTGAGCTCGCGGCTCAACCGGCGCCCAGCGGGAAGAACACCGGCACCACCAACAGCGTCGCGATCAGCATCAGCACGACG
>CAZLQH010000042.1:15204-20080 GCA_964561595.1 uncultured bacterium
CAGCGGGAAGAACACCGGCACCACCAACAGCGTCGCGATCAGCATCAGCACGACGATCGGCAGGCCCACCCGGAGGAAATCGCCGAACCGGTAGCGGCCCGACGTCAGGACCAGCGCGTTCACGGGCGACGCGACGGGCGTGGCGAACGCCGTCGAGGCCGCGACCGCGATCGCCATCAGCATCGCCTCGGGCGACACGCCCAGGTCGCGCGCCGCGGCGAACGCGACGGGCGCCAGCAGGACGGTGGTCGCCGTGTTCGAGATCACCTGACTGAACGCCGAGGTCAGCACGAACAGCGCCGCCATCACCAGCAGCGGCCCGGCGCCGCCCAGCGCTCCCACCAGGCCGCCCACGACGGCGTCCAGGCCACCGCTGACCTGCAGCGCCGTGGACATCGGCAGGATCGCCGCGATGAGGACCACCGACTCCCAGTGGATCGCACGGTAGGCGCCCTCCATGCTCAGCGCGCCGCTCACCACCATCGCCACGGCCGCCGTGAGGACGGCGACGGCGTTGGGCAGAAGCCCGAACGTCATCGTCACGAGCAGCCCGGCCAGGATGGCGAGGGCCGCGGGGGCACGGCGCGTATCGCGCGCGAAGCGCTCCCACTCGCGGGGCGCGCCGACGACGATGAGGTCGTCGCGGGCCTTGGCGACCTGCCGCTGCGCGATCGGCCCTCCCGCGAGCAACAGCGCGTCGCCCGACTGCAGGTTCATGTCGCCCAGGTCGCCGTGAAGCAGACGCGTACCGCGCCGCACGGCGACGGCCGTGGCCCGGGTCCGATCGTGAAGCCGGCTCTCGCGCAGCGGCCGATCGACGTACTTCGAGTTGGGCGGGAGGAGCGTCTCGATCAGCATCAGCGGCTCGGGCAGCGGCATGCGCGGCTGGTCGTCCAGCCGGGCGCCGGTCTCGATCAGCAGCCGCTCCAGATCGTCGCGCTCGGCCAGCACGTGAAGCACGTCGTGCGGACGGATGAGCGTCGTCGGCTCGGCGCGGCGGACGTGCGGCTGCGTCTCGCCCAGCGTCTCGACCGCCAGCACGGTCGCCCCGAATCGGCCGCGCAGCTCGGCCGCGCCGACGGTCGTACCGACGAGCGGCGAGCCGTACGGCATCTCGAGGGCGTGGAGGCGCGGACGCAGCTCGTAGCGATCGGCCAGCTCGTCCAACGAGGTCGCGGCAGTGCTGCCGTCCGCGCCGACCCCGGTGTCGCGGTGGTCGGGCAGCAGCCGCCTGCCGATGGTGGCCATGTACACCACGCCGACCACCAGCATCGTGGCCCCCACCGGCGTGAAGGCGAAGAACCCGAACGGCTCGCCGCCCATCGCCCGCAGCTGGTCGGACACGACCAGGTTCGGGGGCGTCCCGATCAACGTCAGCATGCCGCCCAGCAGGCTGCCGAACGCCAGCGGCATCAGCAGACGCGACGGCGCCATGCCCGCTCCGCGCGCCAGCCCCACGACGACGGGGAGCAGCACCGCCACGGTCCCGGTCGAGGAGAGGAAGGCGGAGAGCAGCGCGGCGATCAGCATGGTCGCGACCAACAGCCGCGTCGGGCCACGTCCCGCGATGCGTGCGAGCAGGTCGCCGAGCCGATCGGCGACCCCCGTCTCGAACAGGCCGGCACCGACGATGAACAGGCCGGCGATCATGAGCGTGATCGGCTCGGCGAAGCCCGCCAGCGCCTGCGCGGGCGTCAGGATGCCGCTGATCGCCATCGTCAGCATCGCGATCAGCGCGACGAGGTCCAATCGGAACCGATCGCTCGCGAACGCGGCGACGGTGGCGGCCAGCACGACGAACACCAGGGCTGCGTCGCTCATGAAGCCTCGTCTCCGTCCCGCCTCGTACCCCGCGTGACGTCGTCCGAACCGTCGGACGCCACGCCGTCCGGTGTCGCGTCGCCGCGCTTCGCGTCGCCCGGGTCGGCACCCGAGTCCGCGCCCGGACGCAGGTCCAGGCCGTTCACGCGGTTCGCCGCGACCTCCGGCCCGTCGCGCACGATCGCCTCCAGGCCGTCCGTCGCCGCGTCCACCACCCGTTCGACGAGCTCGCTCTCGTCCTCGCGGAAGCGCGACAGCACCCAGTGCTCCACCGTCCAGCGGGGCGGGGGCCGGCCGATGCCCACCTTGAGGCGGACGAAGTCGGGTCCGATGCGCGTGACGATGTCACGCACGCCCTTCTGTCCGCCGGCACCGCCGCCGGTGCGGATCCGGAGCCGTCCGAGCGGCAGGTCGAGGTCGTCGTGGACCACGGCGATCTCCTCGGGACGGACGCCGTTGCGGGTCGCGGCGGCCTGCACGGCGGCGCCGGAGAGGTTCATGAACGTCGTGGGCTTGAGCAGCCGGATCTGACCCACGCGAGCCTCCTCGCCGTCACGTCCGGACCGGAAGGTCGCGCCGTGACGGCGAGCGAACGCGTCCAAGACGAGGAACCCGGCATTGTGCCGGGTTCCCGCGTAGCGCGGACCCGGATTGCCGAGTCCCACGATCAGTCGCACGTGGCGCCCGTCTCCCTACTCCTCGACGTCTTCCGCTTCCTCGTCCTCCGCGCCGCGGCCGATCACTTCGGGCTCGGCGCCCTCCTCTTCCTCGACCTCTTCCTCTTCGACCTCGAGGCGAGGAGCGAGCACGGTGATCAACGTCAGCGCCTCGTCGTCGACGATCTCGGCCGTCGCCGGAAGGAACGCCCGAACGTCGCCGATGTGGATCGCGTCGCCGATCTCGAGCGCCGAGATGTCGACCGTGACGTCGTGCGGGATCTGGCTGGGCAGGACGTAGATCGTGACCTCGCGACGCTGGACGTCGAGCTGGCCACCGGCCTCCTGGCCCTTCGCGGTGCCCTCGAAGAGCACCGGGACGGCGACCTCGAGCTTCTGGCCAGCGGTGATGGCGTAGAAGTCGACGTGGAGCGGGACGCGGCGGCGCTTGTCCATCTGGACTTCGCGCACGAGCACCTGATGGTTCTCGCCGTCCACCTCGAGGTCGATCAGGCTGGACGTCCCCTGCTCCCGGAACACGCGGTCGAACGCCTTCAGTTCGACGGCGACGGACAGGTTGAGACCCTTGTTGTAGACGACGGCGGGCAGACGACCCTCTTGCCTGAGGGCGGCGCTCCGTCCGGTCGTTCGCGAGCTGGCTTCGAGCTTCATGCGTGCCTCCCGTGGCGGCCAGCGCGCACGCTGGCGCCTGGCGTCGGTTCCTGCGCCCACGGGGTCCGGCGTGCCGACGAACGACGAGGCGGACCGCGCAGGCGGGCGCGCGCCCCGAGAGGCGCGCGTCGCAACATGCGAGGATACTCGTTTCCGGCCGTGCGCTGCAAGCGCGCAGGCAGCGGGCGGAGCGTCAGCCGCTGAACAGCGAGCTCACCGAGGCGTTGTCGTGGACGTTGCGGATCGCCTTCGCCAGCAACGGAGCCACCGACAGTACCTCCACGCCCTCGTGCCCGCCTGCGAACGGCACCGTGTCGGTGACGATGATGCGCTCGATCGCGGCGTGCGTGAGGCGCTCCAGCGCGGGAGGCGTGAAGACGGGGTGGGTGGCGGCGACGGTGACGTCGGGCCGCGCGCCCAGGCGCAGCAGCGCGTCGATGCCGTTCCGCATCGTGCCGGCCGTCGAGATCATGTCGTCGATCATGATCGGCCGGAGTCCCGCGACGTCGCCGATGACGTGGGTGACGTGGATCTCCGTGGGGCTGGTGCGCCGCTTGTAGAGCATGGCCAGCGGCAGGTCCAGGTAGTTCGCGAGCCGGCGCGCTTCGGTCGCGCGGCCCACGTCGGGCGAAACGACGACCGACTCCGACAGGTCGTCCTTTCCGAGGTGGTCGCCCAGGATGTCGAGCGCGGTGAGGTGATCGACGGGCACGTCGAAGAACCCCTGGATCTGACCGGCGTGAAGATCGACGGTGATGACGCGGTCGACGCCGGCGGTCTGCATCAGGTTCGCGACCAGCTTGGCGGTGATCGGCTCGCGCGCCTGCACCTTCTTGTCCTGGCGCGCGTAGCCGAAGTACGGAACGACGGCGTTCACGCGCCAGGCCGAGGCGCGCTTGAGGGCGTCGGAGAGGACGAGCACCTCCATCAGGCTGTGGTTCACGGGCGCGCAGGTCGACTGGACGACGTAGCAGTCCGCCCCCCGGACGCTCTCGTCGATCTGGATGCGCGTCTCGCCGTCGGGAAAGCGCGACACCGAGCCGTTGGAGAGGCGCATGCTCAGGTTCTCCGCGACGGAGCGGGCCAGGTCCGGCGTCGCGGTTCCACTGAAGAGCTTGACGTCGTCGCCGACCCTCACGAGCTCCGCCTCGGGCCCGGGGCGCGGGGACGGGAGTGGGGGGCGGGGCGTCTGCGGTTCGGCCTGTGCACGTTCCACCTCGCAGGGAGTCGCGGCTCGTCGCCACCTTCGCTTCGACCGCGCCGAGCATACCCCAGACCCGGCGGGGCACCCGACCCCGCCACCGGCCTGCTGAGGTGCGTGCCCTGGTGGCATGACGGGCTGGCGTGACGAGGGGCGGCCCGTGAGCCGCCCCGGTCGTTTCCCTCCGCGGACGCGCGTGGCGCCGGCGGTCGCGTCAGCGGGCGTACTGGACGGCGCGCGTCTCGCGTACGACCGTCACCTGCACCTGGCCCGGGTACTCCATGTCCTGCTCGATGCGACCGGCGATGTCGCGCGCGAGGAGGACGGCGCGGGCGTCGTCGATCTCGTCGGGCTCGACGATGATGCGGATCTCGCGGCCGGCCTGGATGGCGTAGCTCTTCTCGACGCCGGGGAAGCTCGTGGCGATCGTCTCGAGCGTCTCGAGGCGCTTGAGGTAGATCTCGAGCGACTCGCGGCGGGCTCCCGGACGGGCGGCGCTGACGGCGTCGGCGGCGTTGACGAGCAC
>CAZLQH010000043.1:0-18139 GCA_964561595.1 uncultured bacterium
GCGATCGGGCCGGACCCGAGACGGTCGCCGAGATGACGCTCACCTGCTTCCTGCAAACGGTTCCCGCTGCCGTCCCCGGAATCGCTTTCCTCTCGGGTGGGCAGAGCGACGAGGAGGCGACCCTCAACCTCGACGCGATCAACCGCTTGGCGGGCGACGTCGGTGCGCCCTGGCGCCTGACGTTCTCCTTCGGCAGGGCCTTGCAGTCGGCGCCGCAGCAGGCTTGGCGTGGGCAGCCTGCGAACGTCGAACGAGCCCAGCAAGCCTTCTTGGAGCGGGCGCGGACGACCGCTGAGGCCAGCAGCGGGGCGTACCAGCCGTAGCGAGAGCGGGCGATCGGTCGAGCCATCGCCCGTCCGCTACACTCGACCATGCCTGTTCCAGATTCGCTCGTCACGGGCGGCGGCCCCGGCACCGGCCTCGCGACCGGCCGCTGTCCGGCCGAGCGCGGCGTGCACGCTGCGGACATCTCGTCCGTGGACTCGTGACGCCGGTGGCAGCCGACGGCGGTGCGGCGCGCACCCTTCTGCTCACCGGCGCCACGGGCTTCGTCGGCAACGCGGTGCGACCGGCTCTCGAAGCGGGCGGTTGGCACGTGCGCGGCCTCACGCGTGACGCCGCACGAGCGGCTCAGCACACGCCGGGCCTCGACTGGTTCCAGGGCGACGTCGGCGACCGTGACTCGATGGCCAGCGCGCTCGAGGGCGTGCAAGCGGCCCTGTACCTGGTGCACGGCATTCGCGAAGGCGCCGGCTACCACGAGCGCGAGGTCGCAGCCGCCCGCGACTTCGCCGAGGTCGCCGCCGCCTCCGGCGTCCAGCGGATCGTGTACCTGGGGGGTGTCGCGCCGACCGGTCCGGGATCCGAGCACCTGCGGAGCCGGCTCGCGGTGGGCGAGACCCTGAGGTCCGGGCCGGTGCCGACGATCGAGCTGCGCGCGAGCATGATCGTGGGTCACGGCAGCCTGAGCTGGCTCATCGTCCGCGACCTGGCGGCGCGCCTGCCGGTGATGATCCTGCCGCGCTGGCTCCGCTCGCGTACGGAGCCCGTCGCGATCGACGACGTGGTCGTCGCGCTCGTGCGGGCGCTGGACCTGCCGATCGAGGCGAACGCCTGGTTCGACGTGCCAGGACCCGAGATCCTCTCCGGCAAGGAGATCCTCGACCGGACCGCGGTGCTGATGGGCTTGGGCGAGCCGGCGAGCATCGACGTCCCGTTCTTGAGCCCGCGCCTGTCCTCGCTGTGGATCCGGCTGGTGACGCGCGCGGATTGGTCGGTCGCCCGCGAAGTGGTCATCGGCCTGACCGAGGACCTGCTGGCGCGCGACGACGCCTTCTGGTCACGGATCGACCACCCGCAGCGAGCGAGCTTCGACGAGGCAGCGCGCAGGGCGCTGGCGGCGGAACGAGGATCGCGACCCGCGCGGGGGCCCTGGGCGCTCGTCGAGCGGGCGCGCGGGGTCGGATCGGGGTGACGCCCGGCGGCCAAGGCGGCTGAGTCGGGCGCGTTCTCGATGCTGGCGACGACCGGACGTACGCTCGATTCGTATCGCGCCGCCCCCTGAACGGGGCCGAGCCCTGCTACGCGGAGCTTCATGCACAGCGATCGCACCACACGTCTCGCCAGCTCGATCGTGGCCGGAACCGGCGCGCTCTGGGGCCTGTACTGGATCCCGGTGCGGCGCCTCGAGGAGATCGCCCTGCCGGGTGCGTGGGGCGCCCTGGCGATCGTCGCCGCTGCCGTGCTTCTCCTGGCGCCGCTAGCGCTGCGACGACGCGACGAGTTGGTCGGCGCCGATCCTTGGGCCCTCGCCTCGGTCGCCTTGGGTGGCGCCGCCTTCGTGCTCTACTCCATCGGATTCGTCTACGGCCGGGTCGCGATCATCATCCTGCTGTTCTTCCTGACGCCGGTATGGAGCACGCTGATCGGGCGGTACGTCATGGGGTGGCACCTGCCCCGCCTACGTGCCGTCGCCATCGCCGTCGGCCTGACCGGCCTCGTCGTCATGCTGACTGGCGACGGCGGCCTGCCGGTGCCGCGCGGTCCGGGCGAATGGCTGGCCTTGCTGTCGGGCCTCCTCTGGTCGATCGCGACGACCGGGATCCGGACGAAGTCCACGCTGACGCCCGCGGTGGCGGCCTTCGTCTTCGCGGTCGGGGCCGTTGCGGCGGCGTCGCTGCTGGCACCGCTTCTAGGGCCCCTGCCGCCTGGCATCCCGCGTACCAGCCTGCTTCCGGCGATCGGCTGGACGCTGGCGGCGGGGGGCCTCTGGTGGGGCCTGTCCATGGCAGGACTGATGTGGTCCACGGTGCGCCTGGAACCGGCGCGCGTCGGCATTCTGCTGATGACGGAGGTCCTGGTCGGAGCCGTGTCGGCCGCGTTCCTGGCCGGTGAACGCCTTGGTTCCCTGGAGCTCGTCGGGGGTGCGTTGGTCCTGTGCGCCAGCATCCTGGAGCTCTGGCCCATGCACGCGAGACTCGGCCGGCGATCGCCGCCATGATGTACGGCGCGCCGTGAGGCCGCGTCGAGGATTAGGAGCCCCGCGTCCACGGACCTGGAGGACGCCCCTCGCCCGTACCTACTGACGAACCCGAGGTTCGCTCTTCCGGTCGTGTCGATGCTGACGCCGGTGTCCTCACAGGCCGGGGGCGGGCTTTCGATCCAGCCGCCGCCCGTTAGGGGGCCGCCGTCCGGATCGTCGACGACGTCGAACGCGTGCGTCTTCAGATCACTCCGTCGGTGCCGTCTGTCACGGTCACGATGCGCGAGCCGACCCCGCCTCGACGTAGGCGTGGCTGAACACGGACACGCCTTCGAAGCGGTCGAAGGAGCCGTCCGCCGTGGTGGTGTCGCCCCGGTCCAGCGTGGCGGTGTCGCCCCTCGGTGCTGCGCCCGACCGCAAGGCTGGCGAGAAGGCGTTGAAGAAGGCGCGCAAGAAGCTGTGCGGTCTGCAGCGGAAGCTGCGCGCCGATGACCGGTTCGCGCTGCTGCTGGTGTTCCAGGCGATGGATGCGGCTGGCAAGGACGGCCCCGTCCGTCATGTGCTGCGGGGTGTGAACCCGGCGGGCTGTCAGGTCACGTCGTTCGAGCAGCCCTCGGCGGCCGAGCTGGACCAGGATTGCTTACGGCGCGTCGCGCGGGCGTTGCCGCAGCGTGGCCGAGAGCGTGCACGACACGATGCAGCGGTTGCCGATCGCGTACCCGCGATTGCCGGACGAGGAGAGGGACGAGATGCTGCGGGCGCGGGAGGGGTTGGCGAACGAGGCAGGGTGAACGCGACGACGATTCAGGTGCGGAAGCTCTCGTTCAGATCCCTGAAGGTGTGCCTGTGTTCGCTCTCGAGGAGATCTCTGGAGGGCACGAAGAAGGGAAGCGAGACGATGTTCTCTTGGGCGCGCGCCATGACCATGCCGCTCTCGTTGCGGAAGATCGTGAACCGGAAGCGGGCCCTCACCATCCCGGCCATGGCGGTTCCTTGCGCGTCGAAGACCATCTCGTCGTTCTCGTCCGTTGGAACGTCGGGAGACGAAGACTCGAGGACGCGACAGCGGATGGTCATCCATCGTCCGATCCGCACGAGGTATTCGTCGCCAACCCGAAGCGGTTCCGTCGCCGGTGGGACGACCGTCGTGACGACGTCCCGACCCCTCATGGCGCTCTCGGTCCTCCACTCGCCCCACCTCGACTGCGTCGCGATTCTCGCCCAGCCTGCGTGGGTGCTGGGGCAGGCCGGCAAGGGCTCGGTGACGGTGACCCTCCAGTCCGCCGTGGCTGGTGACTCCGATGCCGCGTCGGGTGCGCTCCACCGTCGAACCATCACGCCCTCAGCATATGCGCCTCCTGGGAGGCTTCATGCCAGCGACCACGTCTGCGTCTCCTCGGCGTGGCGGAAGCCCATGCGCTCGTACAGGGGCAGGCCGTCCGAAGTCGCCTGCAGGAAGGCGAGGTCGCATCCGGCCTCGATGCCGTGGTTCACGGCGGACCAGGTCATCGCCTCGCCGATGCCGCGGCGGCGGTGGCTCGGGAGCGTGGCGACGTTGAAGACCAGGACCACGCCGTCGATGCAGCAGGTCATGGCGGTACCGACCGCGCGGCCGTCGACCAAGCCCAGGTGGAACCCGAAGCCCGGCACCCCGAGCATCCTCGGGTCGTCGAGGACCGCGAGGATCGGGCGGTCGAGCCCGAACGCCTCGGCGCAGATGTCGTTGAACGTCTGGAGCGCCAAGGCGTCCTCGACCCGTCGAACCTCCAGGTCCGGGGTCGCTGGCGTCGTGGCGACGAGCGGCGCGAGGAGCATGCAAGGGATGCGGTGGCCAGCGACGAGACCGGCGGATCGGGCCGCGTCCGCGATCGCGGCGGCGGCGTCCCCCGAGGCGTTGACCTCGCCTGCGAGGCCGGCGCGCGCGTAGAAGTCGCGCACCCGCTCCAACGCGGCCGCACGATCCCCAGGCGGCTCGACGACGAAGGTCGGGTTGAAGGCGGCCACGGGCATGCCGGTCGCGATGCTGATCACGTGGTCGCGTTCCTCGATCCAGCCGCGATCGGAGGTGCGCGCGACGCGGCGGAAGGCCTCGATGAGGCTCGCGACCGGGGGCGCGACCTGCCGGGCATGTCGGCTGGGCGGTGTCAGGCGTGACCGATCAGGGCAGGCCCGTCGGGGTTGTCGATGACGAACTTCCAGGTGCCGTCCGTCGACTTGCGAAGGACCTCGGCCGTGGCGCCTTCTGCGGTTCGGCCGTCGGGGAAGGCCATCGTCCACGACCAGTGCACGAGCGCCAGGTCGCCAGCCTCGAACGCCACGGACTCGTTCATGCGGATGGAGGCGCCCGTGTCCAGGTACCCCTGGAGAACGTTCCGGATCGCGACCGATCCGGCGTGGGCGCCCCTCGCGTTGGTGAAGACGGCATCGGGCTCGTACAGTTCCATCAGGCCCTCGAGGTCGCCTGCGGCGAACAGCTTCTCGAACGCTTTGCCTGCCTCGGCGGGTTGGCGTACGTCCATGGTCGCGTCCTCTCGCCCCGGCCCACCAGGCATGGATGGCGCTTGCCGGATGGCGGGCATGAAGTTGCAGTGCTACGAAACTTCATATCACGGCCGGGGTCGGGGCAGGATGCTTCATGCGCCTCGATGCACCTTCGTGCGTGCCGCCCTCATCATGCGAGCGTCTGGAGCGTCGGTCGCTGGTGGGGTGGCAGTGTGCACGAGCGATGGGGTCGTCGCCGACGCGCCGGTCAACGGGTGCGGGTGGTCGTCCCGCACCAGGTCGAGCTCCGCCGCCCTAGCGTTGGCTTCGACCTGCTCGACGTTCTTGCAGCCGGGGATGACGCAGGTGACGGCCGAGTGCTGGAGGCACCGGGCCAGCGCCCAGGTGGCCATGTCGACGTCGTCGGCGGTCCGGAGCTGGTCGCGCTGGAAGTCGCGCAGGTAGCGGTGCCCGAACTTCGTGGCGACGTGTCGGATCACGTGAAGCAGCGAGCCGAGAATGCGCTTACGGACACGACCTTCGGGGTCGGAGCGGACGTTGCTCCGTCTACATCGAGATCGTTCCCGTGTCGCTCCTCGCGAGCCGCTACCTCGTCTCCGGCCGCACGTCCCGCAGGGCCGCGTACGCGTCGCGTTGCCGGTGCCATGCGGCTCGATGCGCATCCGCGTCCGGGCCCGGCGCATCCGCCTCGGTGGACCGGAAGCGCGGCGCGGGCGCACCGGCCAGCACCGCCGCGCCCACGGCGGAGGCGTCCTGCACCTGGGCGCGTCCCAATCTGCGGCCCAGCACGTCGGCGAGGATCCGGCGGGGGAGGGCGTGCTCGGCGCCGCCACCGGTGAGGGCGATTTCGTCGGGCTCGCCGCCGGCTTCGATGCACGCCACGATCGCGTCCGCCACCGAGTACGCCGCTCCCTCGATCGCCGCCCGGGCCATGTGGGCGGCCGTGTGCGACAGCGCCAGCCCCGACCACGCGGCCCGCGCTCGCGGGTCCATGTACGGCGTGCGCTCACCGGTGAGGTAAGGCAGGAACGTGACGCCTTCCGCCCCGGCAGGCACCTCGGCCGCGCGTCCGTAGAGCTCGTCCCAGTTCCATCCCAGGGTGCGTCGTACCCAGTCGAGCGCGACGCCCACGTTCTGGACCGCCCCCTGGAGGTGCCAGCGGTCCGGGGCCGCGTGACAGAACAGGTGGACCCGGAGCTCCGGGTCGGCTTTCGGCGCGGCCAGCGGCGTGAACACTTGACCGCCGCTGCCCAGCGTGACGAGCATCGGGCCCGGGTCCACCAGCCCGCAGCCGGTGGCCGCGGCAGCCTGGTCGCCGGCGCCGGTCATGACGGGCGTGCCGCGCCGCAGGCCGAGGCTCGCGGCGGCGTCCGGGGTAAGCTCTCCGGCCACGGCCCCGGACTCGCGTACGGGTGGGAGCAGCGCCGCGTCGAGCTCCAGCGCGTCCAGCACCTCGTCCGACCAACCCCTCCGGAAGGTGTCGAACAGCAACGTCGCCGAGGCGTCGGACGGGTCGGTCGCCCACGCGCCGGTGAGCCGGAGCCGCAGGTAGTCCTTCACGAGGCATACCTTGGCTGCGGCACGATACGCGGGAGCGTCGTGCTCCTTCACCCACATCAGGCTCGGGGCGGTGAATCCCGTGGCTGCAGGGTTGCCAAGCACGCCAACCCGGATCTCGCGGGGCACCCGCTCCCGGAACCGTCGAACCTGCGCCTCGGTGCGGGTGTCCGCCCAGCTGATCGCTGGACGCGTGGCGCGTCCCGATTCGTCCAGCAGGACCAGCGTGTGCATTTGGCCCGACAGGCCGATCGCCTGGATCTCGGTCGCGTCGATGTCGACCTCGAGGCGCTGGACCGCGTCCACCGTGGCTTCCCACCACCGGTCAGGGTCCTGTTCGGCCCATCCGGGGCGCGGCGTGTCCAGCGAATAGGAAGCGGTCGCCTTCGCCACGAGGTGGCCTTCGGCGTCGACGGCCGCGACCTTCACGCCCGACGTGCCGAGATCGATCCCGAGGAACATGCTGCGACGATAGCACTGGCCACGGTGGGCGCCAGCACGACGTTTCTCGACCGGATCGGTCGAACGGTGGGCGCGATGGTCCAGGCGTGCGTGCGCCGACTCTGCGCACGCCCACCGTGCGTGCGGAGGCTCAAGCCGCCGGGCTCGAGAGCAGAGCCGCGCCTATCTCGACCGCACCGCTTGAAGCTCCGACCTCGGGGCCGCGCAGCTTCCGCGCACGATCAGCCGCGCCGAGAACCGGCGGCGCTCCGTGGCGACCCCGTCGCGGTCGATCGCGTCGAAGAGGATCCCAGCGGCGGTCCGTCCCATCTCCTCGATGGGTTGCTCGAGGACGTCGATGCCGGGGTGCACGAGCGAGGTCCACGGATAGTTGTCGAAGGCGAGCAGCGACACGTCGCGGGGAATGCGGATGCCCAGGTCCTTGAGGGCCTTGTAGGCGCCGACCGCCATCGAGCCGTTGAGCGCGAAGAGCGCGGTCGGCGGATGCGGCACGGCCATGAGTCGCTTCGTCGCTTCGTACGCTGCGACTTCGACGGGCGGGATCGGGTGGCGATAGTCGTCCGGCACCGGGAGTCCTGCAGCGGCCATGACCTCGGGAAATGCGGCCGAGCGTTCGTCGGGGTTGATCGTCGGGTGATAGTCGCCGAGCGCGGCGATGCGGGTGTGCCCGTACGACATCAGGTGGCGCACGCCGGTCTCGACCGTTTCCTTTCCGTTCAACATCACGTGGGCGAACGGGCTGTCTGGGTAGACGTGGTCGATCTCCACGATTCGGATGCCCGACCTCTGAACGCGTCGCAGGTAGTCCAGATTGGGATCGCCGTATCCGCTCCGCAGGATGATCCCCGCCACCCGCTGCCCGTGGAACTTCTGCAGCAACTCGAGCTCGAGGTCGGTCCGGTACTCGCTGTCGGCCAGGATGAACGTGTAGCCGCGCTGCCGCACCGCCCGATTCACGGCCCGCGTGAGCAGTGCGAAGAACGGTTGCACGATGCTGCCCACGATCATACCGATGGTGTTGTTGTGCTGCCGCCGTAGCGCGGCGGCGATTTCGTCCGGCTCGTAGTGCAGCTCGTCGATCGCCTTTCGTACACGGGCGAGCGTCTGCGGTGCGAGCTTGTCGGGGTCGCGCACGGCGCGCTTCGCTGTCGTGGCGCTGACTCCGGCGAGCCGGGCGACGTCATTGATGTTGGCCACGAGGCCATAGTACACAGATCGGCGGTGTTGACAGCCAAGGCGGCACGTCCTACATTCATGGCCACGTGCCCATTCGTGGTCGTTGCGCCCCGCCGCAGGGTGGTGGGCCGTGATTCGCCGATGAGGTGAAAGGGGGTGAGACCGTACCGGGCATGGAAGGTCGGGTTCGCTGATGGCCACGTGGCCACGCAGATCCGAGGCACGTTTCATCTGGTGCACGATTCTTGCTGGAGGACCGCATGACACGACGCATCCGCTCGCTCCCGTTCATCGTCACACTGGCGCTGGCCCTGGGCTTCGCGCTCGCTCAGACGACCGTCACCATCGCCACGGTCAACAACCCCGACATGCAGATCATGGAAGAGCTCTCATCGGTGTTCGAAGCGCAGAACCCCGACGTCGCGCTCGAGTGGCTGATCCTCGACGAAGCGACGCTGCGATCGCGGCTCACCACGGACATCGCCACAGGGAGCGGGTCGTTCGACATCGTGACCGTCGGCGCCTACGAAACGCCGCTGTGGGGACAGAACGAATGGATCGAGTCCATCGACGGCCTGGCCGAGCAGTACCCGGACGCCGCCGAAGGCTACGACTTCGACGACCTGCTGCCCGCCATCGCGGACGGCCTCAGGGTGGATGGCGAGCTGTTCGCCGTTCCGTTCTACGGCGAGTCGAGCTTCACCATGTACAACGAAGCGATGCTCGAGGCGGCGGGCCTCACCATGCCCGAGCAACCCACCTGGCAAGAGGTCCGTGACATCGCCTGCGAGGTGCACGATCCGGCGAACGGCGTCAACGGAATCGTGATGCGCGGCAAGCCCGGCTGGGGCGACAACATGGGTCCGATCACCACCGTCGTGAACACGTTCGGCGGGCAGTGGTTCGACGCGGAAGGCGTGCCGCAGATCGACACGCCCGAATGGAACGAAGCGCTCACCTTCTACCGCGACCTCGTGCAGGAGTGCGGCCCGCCCGGCGTCACCGGCATCAGCTTCCCCGAAGGCCTCAGCCTGATGAGTCAGGGGCAGGCCGCGATCTGGGTCGACGCCACCGTCGCCGCCGGCTTCCTCGCCAACTCGCCGGTCGGCGACGACATGGGCCACGCGCTCGCGCCGGTCGGTCCGGTGCCCAAGGGCAATCAGTGGCTGTGGTCGTGGAACCTCGCGATCCCGACCACCAGCGACGCCATCGAAGAGGCGTTCCGCTTCATGATGTGGGCCACGAGCAAGGAGTACATCGAACTCGTCGCGCAGGAGGAAAGCTGGGCGCAGGTGCCCCCCGGCACGCGCACCAGCACCTACCAGCGCGAGGAGTACCAGGAGGCGGCGCCGTTCGCCGGTCTCGTGCTGCAGGCGATCCAGAACGCCGACCCGACCGACGCCACGGCCGAGCCGCAGGTCGCGCCCGGCATCCAGTTCGTGCAGATCCCAGAGTTCCAGGGGATCGGCGCGCAGGTCGGCCAGATCGTCGCCGAAGCGCTCTCCGGCGACATCACCGTCGAGCGGGCGCTCGAGCGCTCCCAACGCGTCGCCGCCGAAGCGATGCAGGACGCCGGCTACTACTGAGCTCCTTCTCGGAGGGGATCGCCGCGGCGATCCCCTTCCCCTTATCTTGTCGATGAAGCCATCGCGAGGAGGCAGTCCATGGCCAGCAGTCAACCGACCGCCGCGACCCAGTCGGCCCCCGCGCCAAGAAGCCGAGTCGGGGAACGGCGCAAGTTCCTCTCGGCGCCGGCGATCGTCTTCCTGATCGCCGTCACCCAGGTCCCCTTCGCCATGACGATCTGGTACAGCTTCACCAACTGGAACCTGCTGAGGCCCGCCAGCACCGGGTTTCTCGGCTGGGACCGCATGTGGCGCAATTTCAGCCGCATCCTCTCCAACCCCGACTTCTGGACGATCCTCTGGAACACGCTCTTCCTGACCGGTTCCGTCGTGGTCCTCAGCTTCGTGTTCGGGATGATGTTCGCACTGCTCCTCAACCGGCCGTTTCCGGGACGCGCGATCGCCCGAACGATGCTGATCAGCCCCTTCCTGGTGATGCCGGTGGCCGCCGCGATCGTTTGGAAGTTCCTGCTGCTGGATCCCTCGAACGGCCTCTCGGCCTGGGTCTTCCGCAGCGTGCTCGGGATCCAGAGCGTCTACCTGGTCGAGGTCGCTCCCATGCTTTCGATCATCGGCATCGTGTCGTGGCAGTGGATTCCGTTCGTGATGCTGATCCTGCTGGCCGGACTTCAGTCGCTTCCCGAAGAGATCGTCGAAGCCGCGCAGCTCGACGGTGCTGGGCCGTTGCGCATGTTCGTCAACATCACGCTTCCCCACCTGCGCAGGTTCATCGAGATCGCGCTGCTGCTCGAAGTGATCTTCGTGCTCAGCATCTTCGGTCAGATCTTCGTGGTCACCTCCGGAGGCCCCGGCATCCGGACCACGAACCTTCCGTACCAGATCTTCCTCGAGGCGTTCAGCAGCTTCAACATCGGCCGCGCCTCCGCCTACGGAATCTTCGCCATCATCCTCGCGAACATCGCGATGATCCTCTTCCTGCAGGTGGTCCGCCGCCACCGTCTGGAGGGCACCTCGTGATCCGCTCCCCCGTGCTCCGCTGGACCCTGAACGTCGTCACCCTGTTGCTGGCGTTCGTGATGATCTTCCCCGTGCTGTGGATGGTGCTGACGTCGTTCAAGACCGAAACCATGGCGATCGCCTTTCCCCCGCGGCTGTTCTTCACGCCCACGGTCGAGAACTGGGTCCAATCCGTCTTCACCGGACCGCTGCTCGAGTTCATGGGGAACACCGCGCTCATCACCGTCGGCTCGACGCTGCTGGCGCTCCTGCTGGGCGTGCCCGCCGCCTACGCGATGGCGTTCTACCGCACCGACCGCTCGGATGGCAGCATGCTCTGGATGATGAGCACCCGCATGCTCCCGCCCGCCGGCGTGATCGTGCCGCTGTTCGTGCTGTTCCGAAACTTCAACCTCCTCGACACGCACCTCGGGCTGATCATCGTCTTCGCCGGCATGAACCTGCCCCTCGTGGTCTGGATGGTCACGGGCTTCATGGAGGATCTGCCGTTCGCGCTGATCGAGGCCGCCCGCCTGGACGGAGCCAACCTGTGGCAGGAGTTCAGCGCGGTGCTGCTGCCGTTGCTGGGACCCGGCCTGGCGGCCACCAGTCTGCTGGCGCTGATCTTCACCTGGAACGAGTTCTTCTTCGCCGTCAACCTCACGACCCGCGACGCATCCCCGCTATCGGTCTACGTCAGCACGTTCAAGTCCGCGTACGGCGACCTGTTCCTCGCCAAGATGTCGGCGGCTGCGACCGCTGCGGTGTTGCCGGTCATGATCGCCGGATGGGTCGCGCAACGACACCTCGTCACCGGTCTCACGATGGGAGCCGTCAAATGACCACGAACTCCATGACCGCCGCGCAGATCACCGCGCCTGGCCAGTCCCGCATCATCGAAGCCGAGCCGCCCACCCCCGGGCCCCGCGACGTCCTCATCGAGGTGGCCCGCGCCGGCATCTGCGGCACCGACATCCACATCTGGCACGGCGACTACGAACTCGCGAAGTTCCCGCTCATCCCCGGCCACGAGTTCGCCGGAACGGTCGCCGCGGTGGGAGACGAGGTCACCCGCTACGCGGTGGGCGACAGGGTCACCGCCGACCCCAACGTGCCCTGCCTCATCTGCCCGGAGTGCCAACGCAACGCGTTCAACCAGTGCCACGACCTGACGGCCCTGGGCGTGACCACCGACGGTGCGTTCGCCCACTTCATGGTGGCGCCCGAACGCAACGTGTTCCCGATCGGCGACATGAGCTTCGCGAACGGCGCACTGATCGAGCCGCTCGCCTGCGTGGTGTGGGGACTCAAGCGGGTGCAGGTGCAACCCGGAGACCACGCCGTCGTGTTCGGCGCCGGTCCGATGGGGTGCCTGCTGATGCAGGCGGTCAAGGGCGCCGGTGCCGCAAGCGTGACGATGGTCGACCGCGCCGCGAAGCGGCTCGAGATGGCCACCCGACTCGGCGCCGACCACGTGTTCGAAGCCGACGGACTGACCCCCGAGGCGACGCGCAGCGTCGCTCCCTACGGGTTCGAGGTGGTGGCCGACGCCACTGGACTACCGAAGGTCATGGAGGACGCCATCGCCTACGCTCGCCCGGCCGGCACGCTGTGGGTGTTCGGCGTCGCACCCGAGTCGGCGACCGTCAGCTTCTCGCCCTACGAACTGTTCAGGCGCGACCTGCGCGTGGTCGGCACGTTCGCGATCAACCGGACCTTCCAGGAAGCGATCGCCATGATCGAGGGGGGCGTGGTGGACGTCGAGCCGCTGGTGTCGCACACGGTCCCGCTCCAAGAGTTCGAGGCTGGCCTGGAGCTCGCCGAGCACGATCCCGACCGGATGAAGGTCCAGTTCGACATCGCCGGCTCATGAGCTCGCCTCGCGGAACCACCCGGCGCGTGGCGATCGGGGGTCCCCACGACCTCCGCCTCGAGCACGTCGACCTGGCCGAGCCCCGACCGGGCGAGGCGCGCCTGCGCCCCCTGGCGATCGGCATCTGCGGCAGCGATCTGCACGTGCTGGCGGGGCACCATCCGTTCGTCGAGTACCCGGTTCTCCCCGGTCACGAGATCGCTGCCGAGGTGGTGGCGGTCGGCGACGACGCCGACGGCGCGTGGATCGGCGCGAGGGTGGCGCTGGAGCCGTCGCTGGTGTGCGGCACGTGCCGAAACTGCCGGGCGGGGCGCTACAACATCTGCGAGAGCCTTCGGGTCATGGGCTTCCAGGCGCCTGGCGGGATGGCCGAAGCGTTCAACGCCCCGCTCGACCGGCTGCACCGATTGCCCGACGCGCTCGCAGGCACCGTGGGAGCCCTGGTCGAGCCCGTCGCGGTGGCGACCCACGCGGTGCGTCTCGCCCAGGAGATCGCGGGGGAGCTCGACGGGGCCGACGTCGCAGTGGTCGGCGCGGGAACGATCGGGTTGCTGTGCGCGCAGGTCGCGCGCGCCGCTGGCGGCGAGGTGAAGATCAGCGACCTCGATGACGCGCGAAGCGAGATCGCGCGCGACTTCGGATTCACCACGCTCGGGACACTGGGCGAACGCGCCTTCGACGTGGTGTTCGAGTGCGTCGGGAACGAGGGCGCTCTGCGCGGTGCGGTCGACGCCTTGCGCAAGGGAGCCGCCGTGATCGTCGTCGGGGTGTACGGCAGCGACCCGAAGCTGCAGGCCGGTCTGATTCAAGATCGCGAGCTGTGCCTGCAGGGCAGCCTGATGTACACGTCGGAGGACTACCGGGAGGCGATCAGGCTTCTGGTCGAAGGATCGATCGATGCGGACCGGATGATCACGAGCGTGCACCCCCTCGCGAACGTCGAGGAAGCGTTCGAGATCGCGGCGGCAGGGGGTGGGTCGCTCAAGGTGGTTCTGAGGCCGTAGCGCGCGGCGGCGGACCGAATCGGCTACGGCCTCGGCGGGAGGAGGGCGTCCGCCCGGTTCGCTCGACAGGTCGAAGCCTGGCTGTGGGGTGAAGCGTTCGGCCGAGGTCGGATCAGGGTCGAGGGCCCAAACCGAAGGCCACGCAAGAGGGACGAGACCGCAAGAAGCTCGTCCCTCGCGCCGCTCTGGTGGTGGGTCGCGTAGGACTCGAACCTACGACCGCGGATCAAGAGTCGCGCCTGGCGGCGCAGCCATAGCGATATTCCCGTCGTGGACACGCGTCTTGGCTTCCGCGTGGAGGCCATGGTTGCTCTACGGACAGCCGAGCGATGGGCAGGCGATCCTACCGCCCGCGGCGGGCGGTCGCTTCAAGAGGGCCCATGGATCGACCCCCGCCGTCCCGACGGAGCCGTCGGCGCGGCGCTACCTTCGCGATACTCGTGATGACGCGACGGCGCGATGGCATCAGGCCGGCAAGCGCAACGCGCCGTTCTGTTCGAACCCGCGGAACGTGCGCCCGTACGCCTCGCCCATTCGGCCGAACGACGCTCGGTGGAAGCGTGCGACGTAGTTCGCCTTCCACAGCAGCCGGCCGATCTGCAGCACCTCGAGGTCGCCCTCCGGCCAGGGGAGCAGCTGCTCGTAACCGCTCTTGCAGGCCGCCAACAGGTCCGGGTACCGCTCGGGACCGACGGTCTCCAGCAGGTCGAGCATGCCCATCGCGAGGTCGTGCAGGCGGTAGCCCCAGATCGTGTCCTCGAAGTCGAACGGCCGCAGGCGCCCGCGGTCGACCTTCACGTTCTCGTGCCACAGGTCGCAGTGGATGACCCGCAGGTCGTCGCGATCCAGCGAGGCGTACGCCCGCTCGACCCACGCGCGCGCCTGCAGGAACGCCGAGCGATCGTCCGCACCGAGCTCGTCGATCGCGCCCTCGCCGAACAGGACGTCGGGCTCCCCGCGCGACAGGAACGCCTCGAAGCGGCGATCGGTGAAGCCGGCCGGCGGCGTCCAGGCCTTGCCGTGGACGTGCAGCCGGGCGAAGAGCTCTCCCAGGCACGTCACGTTGACCTCGTCGAGATGGTGGACCAGCAGCCGCCCGTCGACCCAGGTCATCAGCGTCGCATGCCAGACGTCCGGGACGCCCGGCGCCCGCATCGGCAGCACGGCCTCGCCGTCGCGCGCACGGACCACCGTCGGCGCTGCGATGTCGGTGTCGCGCCGAATCGCTTCGAGCCAGGCGGCCTCGGCCTGGAGGTCGGTCAGCGTGCGCCAGCCGGGAACCGCCAGGCGCAGCATGAAGCGTTCCCCCGTGTCGGACCGCACCCGGTAGAGGAGGTTCGTGGCGAAGGTATGCATACGCACGCGGCGCACCTTCAGGTCGTACGCCTCGAGGGCCGCGACCGCGAGGGCGGCCAGGCGGCGCTGCTTGCCCGCGGGGGTGAGGTCCGCGAACGGACGAGTCCGCGTTCCCGTGGGCCGACGTCGCGTCGGTGCGTGTGCTGGCATGCGTGAGTCTAGCGAACGTCCCGAGGCTCGGCAGGGACGACGATCCAGGTAGTTGTCGACGACATGATCATCAGGCGGCACGGGCGCCGAACCGTCCTCGGTCGACGCAGCCGAGCGTAGATTCGCGTCGAGGAGCGTGTGGTGGGTGGCCATACTCGGTCGGACCGCGATTCGGACGTGCTGGTGCGGTTCGCGATCGGTGAGAAGAGCTACGATCGCGTTCACGGCTGTCGCAAGCGCCAACCGCCCACTATTGCCTACGTATAGTGCCGAGTAGATGGAGCGATTCTCCGCGTCAGCGCTCACGCACCTACTCGTGGTCGCGGACCCTCGCACCAGCCGAGACTGGTACGTCGATGTGCTCAACGCCTCGGTCTACGGGCAGTACGGCACGTCGGTCGTACTGGATCTGCTCGGCAACTGGCTCCTGCTGGTCGAAGCCGGTGATCCGACGTCCGACAAGCCGACCGTCACCTTCGCACCACCGGCCGACCCCGACAGGGTGACCACCCAGCTGATCTTTCGTGTGGCGGACTGCTGGAAGACGTACGAGCTCCTACGTGGCAGGGGCGCCGAGTTCCTCACCGAGCCCGTCGATCGCGGGGGCGAGATCCGAGCCTTCTTCCGCGATCCCGACGGCCATCTGTTCGAGATCAGCGAACTGACGTGATTCCGCACACGAAGCCTCGGCGATGTGCGCATGCTGCCGCTGACTGAACCCCGGTCTTCGTTCCGGTCATGGTGTGGGTTCCGTCGTCAGTGAGCCTCTTGAAGGACGACTCTCGCTACCACAACTTCAGCTCTCCCATGGCCGTTCGACGAAATCGGGAAGCGTTCTAGCTCGTCCAGCGTTGGCCGGTCGATTCTGCCTCGAACGAGTCGTTTCGCTTGCGATGCCGCCGCCCCCTGGGGCCGCGGGCATGAATGAGGGAACGGTGCAGGTCTGGACGACGACCGACCGGTGAGGGCCGCCAGGCGTACGGCCATACGGGCTCGGATCGCCGCTCGCGGCCTCGAAAGAGGTGAATGCGCCGGTGTCGAGGGCCAGCTGAGTGCCGATCTCGAACAGCTGCACCGAGCGCGGCTGGGTGCCGTTCTCGGAAGCCAGGACCATCTCCTGCAGGGTCGTGCATTAGGTTCCTCGGCTCTCCGTCGCCACGCTCGCGTCGTACCGGGCGGCGGCGAGCTGATCGTTCAAGACAGCGACGCGATCGTCGATCCAGCCCGAACGCGCCGCGTCGCCGAAGTCCACTGCATCCGTCCGCCCTGGCGACAGCCTCCGCGTCCGCACGCTCGGCTCGCGCTGGACGGAGCCACCGACTGCGCACTTCTCGTGCAGGGGGCGAACCCTTGCGGGCTCGCCCCCTGCACGGACGCCTCCGTACGTTGTCAGCTCCTGAAGCTGGTGTCGACGTCGTGCTGCGCGCCTAGCCGGTCCTCACCGGAAGGAGCGGGCACTCGAAGTAGTCGGGTGGGGCGCTGGGGCCTTCGGGCGAGCCGGGCTTGATCTCGAGGTGGCCCAAACCGTGGTGCAGCATCACGTCGTCGTAGGACTCGAGCACGGGGACGGTGCCGTGAGCTTCGAAGCCGGCTTCCGTCCACGTCGCGGTGTGGGTGAACCATCGCCCGCCGTTGTAGCGCGGGTTTCCGGGCGCGGCTTCGGACACCGGCAGTTGGCCGTCTGGATCGTTCGAGTTGGTGATCACGTAGAGGGCGTCGAACGACTGCGGGTTGTTGGCGTTGGGCGGAGGAATGCGGGTGACTGCGGTCGTTGCCCAGAGTTCGCCGTCTGCCCAGATCGCAGCCTCGAAGGTGGGCATCGCCTGGCGTTCGAGCGCCGTTTCGGGCGTGTCGACCTGAGCACAGGATGCGAGCAGAACGATCACGGCAGAGCTGAGGACCCATCGGGCGCGTTTCATGTTCGACCTCCCGGCGTGCTGCACGGAGTCTGAGTTCGCTTTGGCTGCGGTCGTGCTCGTCACAGAGCGGTCTTGACGATCTCGCCCGTGGGGGCGACGACGTACCATGTTCCGCCGAAGTTCTCGATCGCCTGGCAGTTGACCTCGCCGGGCTCTTCGTCGCCCACGAAGTAGTACAGGGCGTGACCCTGATACGTGAGTTGCGTCGTGCCGTCGTCTCGAGCGACCGTGCCGACGAGGTCCGGATCGATGGCGGCCATCGCCATCTCCTCGCTCGACATCGAGTCGCCCATCATCCCGTCGATGCTCTCGAGGGTGAACGGCGGCCATGCGTCGGCGCATTCGCCGGCGCACGCGACGCTTTGATCGTTTTCATCGACGACGATGTAGAGCGTGCGGCCCTGGGCGTCGGCCAGGTAGGACCCCAGAACTTCGTGGTCCTGGACCGTGAGCTGCTCGGCCGGAGCAGGCTCTTGCATCTGTGCGACGGCGACCGCTCCGAAGAAGGTCGCCACTACCGTCGCTGCGAGCGTGAGGAACGTGCGCATGTTCATCGCCTCCGTGAATCTCGAGTGCGAGTCGTGGGGTGGACGTTCTCCTTGCAGGCTCGGCGCCTCCTTTCCTTGGCGTTCTCGAGGTCAAGGTAGGGGAGGCCGAGTCATCGAGTCATCGCGGGACCGTCACGAAATCGTCACGGCCTGGCGCCCTTATGGACCGTTCGTCGTCCGCGCTGCCGTCGTTCGAGCAGGGAGCGTAGCGTCGGCCATCGACGACAGCCACCAGACGACCCATGACCGCCGGAGGGACCGTCAGGAGCGCTTCCGGAGGCGGGGTCGTTCCCCGGCGTCAGCAAACGTGTCCTTCTCGTGGTCGGTCCCACAAGCGTGAGGGACGAGCCTCGAAGAAGCTCGTGCCTCAAGAATCTCTTGATGGGGTGCATGGGACTCGAACCTACGACCCGCTGATCGAGGGCCGCGCCGAGCGACGCACCCGCGTCGGGAAGCCTCTCCTGGAAGCGCACCTCCGCGTCCGCGTGGAGGCCGTGGGTGGCTCTACCGCCCGCTGGCGGCGAAGCT
>CAZLQH010000043.1:18239-19707 GCA_964561595.1 uncultured bacterium
CCGTCACGCATGAAGTTTCGGTCGCGCACCGGGTCTCCCAGCCGCTTCATGACGACAGCCGGGCCGTCGGATCTGCCAGGCCGCCGGCACCGATTGACATTTCTCCTCGCGTCCAGGTAAATTTATGCGTCCAACCAAAAGGAGAACAACCTGGTGCCGAACACCGAAGCGACCCTGGCCCTCGTCACGCGTTTCGAGAACGAGCTCAACACGCGCGACCTGGACGCCCTCATGGCCGACATGACCGAGGACCGCGTCTTCGAGCACGTCGCCCCTGGCAGCCGTCTCGCCGAGGGCGCCGCTGCCGTGCGGGCCGTCTGGGCGTCGATGGACACGCACTTTCCGGGGTTCACACGGGAGGTCGTCGATCTCTTCGCCGCGCGCGATCGGGCGTGCTGCCGCTGGGTGATCGGCTGGAACGACGCCTACGGCAACGACGTCGCATTGCGCGGCGTCGACGTCATCACCGTGCGCGACGGGAAGATTGCCGAGCACCTCACCTACGGCTCGCCGTAGACGACCGAGGCCGGTGCGTCCGGCCTTTCGACCCCCCGCAAGACGAACGGAGCCAACCATGACGACCGCGATCATCTTCCACGACGTACAGGACGGCACGGTCTGGGCGAACGCCTGGAAGCAGGGCCCCGGCAGCCGGCACGAGATGTTCGGCAAGATCGGCGTCACGTGCCGCAACTTCCGTGACCCCGACGACCCCGACGCCACCGGCGTCATGGCCGAGATCCCCGACATGGCGGCGTTCCAAGAACTCCTGCAGTCGGAGGAAGGCCAAACGGCGATGCGGGAGGACGGCCTGAAGGTCGACACCCTGCGGGTGCTGGTCGAGTTCACCCCGTAGCCGCCGGCGAGGCGAAGGCAGGCGCGAGCGACGACAGGAAGCCGAGAGCGCACGCACGTCGATGCCGAGGCCCGCTCGCGCCCTAAAGGAGGTCTGCATGCCACAGCTGGCACTGATGACGATCGGGCTGCTGCGTGCGCCCTGGGGCGATCCGCTCGTGCGCGGCTTCGAGGAGCGGATCGACGACGTTTTCGCGGCCGCCGCCACGAGTCCCGGCTTCGTGGCGCGGTTCGGCGCTGTCGAGTGGGGCGCGCTGGACGGCGGGGCCGAGGTCGTCGCGCAGGCGTTCGCCGCCCCGGAGATCCAGGACCGGATCGCGACGACGTTCTCGGTCTGGCGGGATGCCGAATCCGCCTTCGCCTTCTCCTACCGCGGCATCCACGGCGCGGCCCTGCGCGACCGCCACGCGTGGTTCGCCAAGGTCGGCGCGCCGAGTCACGTGGCCTGGTGGATCGGCGAGGGGCACCAGCCGACCTGGGCCGAGGCCGCCGCGCGCCATGCGGAGCTCGACGCGAACGGTCCCAGCGCGCGGGCGTTCGACTTCCGCTCGCCCTTCGACGCCGACGGCCACCCGTACGCGATCGACCGCGAGGCCGTGCGGCGCCACGCGCC
>CAZLQH010000044.1:0-17332 GCA_964561595.1 uncultured bacterium
GCCGGTCCCGTGGGGTCCAGCCGGAGGGGCGTAGCCCGCGCATCGCGACACGGCCCCCGTCGCGCCACGGCCGGCGTCGCGACCGGGTAGCGTGCGGGCGTGGTCCGCCTTCTCCTCGGTCACCTGATCGACGTCCCGCGCGATCCGTTCGCCGCGCCCGGTGCTGCCGGGGACGCGCTGCGTTCCGTTCCCGACGGGGCGCTCGTGGTGCGGGACGGCCGCATCGTCGACCGCGGCACGGAAGCCCGGATGCGCGCCCGCTACGCCGGGGCGGAGGTGACCTCGACGGGAGGCTGGATCGTTCCCGGCTTCGTCGACGCCCACGTGCACTACCCGCAGCTGGGCGTGATGGGCGTGCTGGGCATGCGCCTGCTGGACTGGCTGCGCCAGCGGACGTGGCCGCACGAGGCGCGCTTCGCGGATCCGGCGTTCGCACGCGACGAGGCGCGGGCGTTCCTGGGCGCTCTGGCGCGGGCCGGAACGACGACGGCGATGGTCTTCGGCGCGCACCAGGCGGTCGCGATGGAGGCGTTCTTCGAGGAGGCCGACGCATCGGGCCTGCGCATCACCGCCGGGCTGAACCTCGGGGACCGCGAGCTTCCGCCCGAGCTGCGCACCGATCCCGAGCGCGCCGTGGCCGAGTCGCTCGCGCTGATCGAGCGGTGGCACGGCCGAGGCCGCCTGCGCTACGCCGTCACCCCGCGCTTCGCGGTGTCCGCCGGCGACGAGCTGCTGGCTGCCTGCGGCGAGCTCCTGCACGGCCACGGCCACGGTGACCTCTGGTTCACGACCCACCTGAACGAGTCGCCCGAGGAGATCGACTACGTCAGGGGCGCGTTCCCCGGCGCCCGCGACTACCTGGACGTCTACGACCGGCACGGCCTGATCGGACCGCGCAGCGTGCTGGCGCACGACGTGCACCCAAGCGAGCGCGAGCTCCGCCGCCTGGCGGAGGCGCGCGCGGTCGTCTGCCACTGCGCCGGATCGAACCAGTTCATCGGGAGCGGCCTGTTCCCGATGCGCCGCCACCTGGACCACGGCGTCCGGCTGGCGCTGGGCACCGACGTCGCGGGCGGACCCGGATTCTCGCTGCTGGGAGAGGCGCGGACCGCGTACCAGACCCAGATGCTGCTGGACGGGGAGGGTGTGCGCCTGGACGCCGCCCGCCTGCTCTGGCTCGCGACGATGGCGGGCGCCGAGGCGCTGGGCCTGGAGGAGGAGGTCGGCGACCTCTCGGTCGGCAAACAGGCCGACCTGGTCGTCGTGCGGCCACGTGCGGACGGGACGCTTTCCGAGCGGCTCCGTCACGCCACCTCGGCCGAGGATGCGCTGGGCGCGGCGATCACCCTCTCCAGCGACGCGGACGTGGCCCAGACCTGGGTCGCCGGCCGCGAGGTCCATCGCCGCGACGCGCGGGCGTCGTAGGATGCCCGCCATGCTGCTTCACCTCGTCGCCGACTTCGGCACCGGAGACCTCGCCTTCGCCGAGGTCGCGCAACGGTTCGCCCTGCACCTGCCGGGCGCCACGGTCTGGCCGACCACGGTGCCGCCGTTCGCGACGCTCACCGCCGGCTTCGTCGTCGCCCAGCTGGCGCTCGGCGACGGCCCCGAGGAGCGCGCGGTGTTCCACAACGTCGCGCCCCGCCGCGACGACGAGGGCGCGCGCGCCGACAACGCCGGGGAGCGCCTGGTCCACGCCCGGCTCCCGAACGGCGTGCAGGTCGTCGGCGTCGCCTCCGGCGCGGCGTTCGCGTTCCTGGCCGAGGCGGGAGCGGAGCTGCGGTTCGTGGGCGTTCCCGCGGCCGGGTCGCAGTTCCGGTCGCGCGACCTGTTCCCAGCGGCGACCGTCCGGGCGCTACGGGGCGAGGGGCTGGAAGAGCGCGTTCCGCCCGGCTTCGTGCCGCCGGTGCCCGTCGGCCGGCTCGCGTTCCACGACGGCTTCGGCAACCTCAAGACGACGATCGACGCCGCGGACGCGCCCGAGCCGGGCACGACCGTGCAGCTCACGATCGGCGGGAAGACGCTGCCCGCGCTGCGTGCGGGAGGGACGTTCGCGGTGCCGCACGGCCGGCTGGCGTTCGCGCCGGGAAGCAGCGGCTGGCCGCTTCCTGACGGCCGGGAGCGGCGTTGGATGGAGGTCTTCCTGCGTGGCGGCAGCGCCCACGAGGCGTTCGGTCGCCCGCCGGTCGGGGCCGAGGTGGCGATCGTGACGGACTGAGCGGCGCCAGTGCGGGAGGCGCATCCGTCGCGGCGAAGCATCGGCGGACGCGATAGCCTCGAACATGCCGAGGCGGAACGACAACGCGACCGTACCGACCGACGTCGACCCGGTGGACTTCGTAGCGTCCGTGGCGCACCCCACCCGTCGCGCGGATGGCGAAGCGCTGCTCGCGCTCATGAACGAGGCGACCGGACAGGCGCCGACGATGTGGGGGCCGACGATCGTCGGGTACGGCCTGTACCACTACCGCTACGACAGCGGGCGCGAGGGCGACTTCCTGAGGATCGGGTTCTCGCCGCGCAAGGCAAGCCTCTCCCTGTACGGGCTGCAGGACGCGCCTGGCGCGTCGGCCCTGCTCGCGCGGCTGGGCAAGCACAAGTCGGGCGTGGGCTGCCTCTACGTCAACAAGCTCGCAGACGTGGACATGCTCGTGCTGCGGCGACTCGCGGAGCTCGGCTGGCGGCATCCGCGAGGGACATGAGCCGACGCGCTGTGCGGTAGCGTGAGATCACGATGCGCATTCTGGTGAGCAACGACGACGGCGTCCACAGCCCGGGCCTCCACACCTTGGCGCGCGTGGCGCAACGCTACGGTGACGTGCGGGTCGTGGCGCCCGACGTCGAGCAGTCGGCGATGAGCCACGCGATCACCGTGCGGCGACCGCTCCACTACACCGAGACCCGGGTCGACGGCCTCGACGCCTACAGGGTGGACGGAACGCCCGCCGACTGCGTCGCGCTGGGCGCCCACCACTGGGAGAAGGTCGACCTGGTCGTGACCGGGATCAACCTGGGCCTCAACATCGGCCACAACATCTGGCACTCGGGCACGGTGGCGGCCGCGAAGCAGGCCAGCTTCCTGGGCATTCCCGCCATCGCGTTCAGCGCGCCGGCGTCGGATTCCGAGCCGGACTACACCGAGCTGGAGCCGTTCGTGGCTCAGGTGATGGAGCTGTTCCTCGAGCATCCCGACCTGCCGCTCCTGAACGTGAACTTCCCCGAGCGACCGCGCGGCCTGCGCTGGACGCGGATGTCGGTCCGGCACTACGAGGGATTGGTCATCCCCGGCACCGATCCGATGGGCCGCCAGCACTACTGGTTCGCCGAGCGTCCCCGCGAGCGTGTCGAGGAAGGGACGGACCGCTGGGCGATCGAGCAGGGCTACGGATCGCTCACGCCGCTCCGTCTGAACCTGACGGACGACAGCCGTCTGGACGTGGCCAAGCGCGAGGCGGCCGCGACGGACTAGCGCGCTCGCAGCGGTAGGCCAGCGGCCAGCTCCGTGGAGCACGTCACCCTTCCGCTCCGCCGCGCCCCGACGCGACCGCCCGGAGGGCGTCCCCCACGACGTTCACGGAGGCGACCGCAAGGGTGATCGCGAGGCCCGGGAAGATCGCGAGCCACGGCGCCTCCTGGAACCAGAGCTGCGCCTCGTTCAGCATCCCGCCCCAGCTGGCGGTGGGCGGAGGCAGACCGAAGCCCAGGTACGACAGCGCGGACTCGACGAGGATCGCGGTGGCCACGAGCAGCGTGCCGGCCACGGCCAGCGGCGCGGTGGCGTTGGGCAGCAGGTGGCGGAGCAACAACCGCGGCGCTCCCGCGCCCGCGGCGCGTGCCGCCTCGACGTACTCCCGCTCGCGGAGCGAGAGCACCTGACCGCGCGCGATGCGCGCGACGCCCGGCCACGACACCAGCGCCAGGATCGCGGTCAGGCGGGCCAGGTCCAGCTGAACGAACGCGCTCGCGACCATCGCCAGCGCCAGGGGCGGGATCGCGAGCAGGGTGTCGACCCCCGCGCTGATGGCGCGGTCGGGGCGCCCGCCCAGCAGCCCCGCGGCGCCGCCGAGGAGCGCTCCGATGCCGACGGAGCCCACGGCCACGGCCAGCGCCAGGCCCAACGAGACGCGGCCGGCGTACAGCAGGCGCGACAGCACGTCGCGGCCCAGGTCGTCGGTCCCCAGCAGGTGCTGGGCGCTGGGCGGCTGGAGCATGGCGCGGGGCGACGTCGAGGTGGGGTCGTACGGCGCGATCCACGGCGCCAGGATCGAGCCGGCCGCCAGCAGCGCCAGCACGATCAGGCCGGCCATCGCCAGAGGGTCGCGGGTCAGGAGGCGCCAGCGCACCGGATCACCCGTACCGGACCCGCGGGTCCAGCAGGCCGTAGGCGAGGTCGGTCGCGACGTTCGCGACGATCACGAGCAGCACCAGGAGCATCAGCGCCGCCATCACGACGGGGTAGTCGCGGCCCAGCAGCGACTCGGTCAGCAGCCGTCCCAGCCCGGGCCAGGCGAACACGACCTCGGTCACCATGGCGCCCGCCACCAGCCTGGGCAGCTCCAGCCCCAGCACCGTCAGCAGGGTGATGGCGGTGTTCGGGAAGGCGTGCCGCATCAGCAGCGCCCAGCGGTGACGCCCCTTGGCGCGGGCGGTCCGCACGTAGTCCTCGCGCATGGTCTCCTCGAGCCCGGCGTGCACGAAGCGTGACCATTGCGCTACGTACACGCTGCCCAGGACGATCGCGGGCGCGGCCAGGTGACGCAGCAGGTCGGGGAGCGAGAACGCTTCGCCGATCGTGCCCATGCCGCCCGAGGGGATCCAGCCGAGGTGCACGCCGAAGTAGAGGAGCACCAGCGTCCCGCTCCAGAACGTCGGCACGCTCATGCCCACGACCGACAGCAGCTGCAGCGCCGCCTTCGGCGCGCGGCGCCGGGTCGCGGCGGTCGCGACGCCCAGCCCGACGCCGAACACCAGGCCCACCAGCAGCGCGCCGCCGGTCAGCCAGAGGGTGTTGCCCAGCCGTTCCATCACCACCGCGCGTGCCGGCCGCCGCTGACTGAACGAGAAGCCCCAGTCTCCCTGCACCATGTTCCCCAGCCAGGCGAGGTACTGCTCGTGGACGGGCCGGTTCAGGCCCCACAGCTCCTCGATCCGCTGAATCGCCTCGGGCGAGGCGGTCGGGTCGGCGGCGAACACGTCGGCGGGGCCACCGGCGGGGAGCTGGAGCAGCAGGAACAGCAGGACCGACACGAGGAGGACGCGGGGAACGGCTCCCAGCGTCCTCCTCGCCGCGTAGCTCAGCATCGACGTCTCGCGGCGGTCGCGCTACGGTGCTCGGACCGTGACCGCGTCATGCCGCCACGGTACCCGGCCCTTCGGTCGTCGTCAGCGAACGGTCCACTCGTGCGCGTTCCAGAGGCTGCCGCTGAGCGTCGGGCGGTACCCCTCGAGCCGGTCCGACACGACGTTCAGGAGCGGCCGGGGCGCCAGGGGCAGCATCGCGGCCTCCTCGGCCACGGTCCGTTGGAACTCGCGGATCGCGTCGGCGCGCGCTTCGCGGTCCACCGTCGAGGAGACGCCCCGAAGCAGGTCCAGCGCGGACGCGTCGTCGAAGTTCTGCCAGTTCGTGCCCAGCCACAGCGCGAACACCGGCTCCTGGTTCTCGCCGAACCAGCCGTAGGCCAGCTGGTAGTCGCCGGCCGCCATGGTGGGCGGGAACGAGGCCCCGTCGATCTCGCGGATCACGGCCTCGACCCCGATGTCGCTCCACAGATCCTGCGCGATCTGGACGACCTGACGCCGGTCGGCCTGCCCCGCGATGTTGAGGATCTCGATCCGGAGCGGCTCGCCGTCCTTCTCGCGCACGCTGTCTCCGTTCTCGTCGGTCCAGCCGGCCTCCTCGAGCAGCGTGGCGGCGGCCTCGACGTCGTACGGGTAGGCGCGGACGTCCTCGGCGTGCGCCCAGTGCGAGGGCGGCAGGATGGCGTCCAGCGGCTCGACCACGCCGCCGAACACCGTCTCGGTGATCAGGTCCTTGTCCAGCCCGTGGGCCAAGGCGCGGCGGACACGCACGTCCGACAGGATCGGACCGTCGTTGTTGATCCAGAACTGCCACCAGGCGTGGTCCGGGGCCTGCCGGACCTCGTACCCGGCGAGGTTCTGCGCGAAGCGCAGGTCGGCCGCGCCGATGTGAAGCGCCAGGTCGGCCTCGCCGCGCTGCAGCGCGGTGCGGGCGGCCTGACTGCCGGCGAAGCGGATCACGATCTCGTCCAGCGCGGGCGCGCCGCCGTGATGGTCGGGGTTCGCGGCCAGGCGCAGGAACGCACCGGACTGCCACTCCTGGAGCGTGAACGCGCCGGTCCCGATCGGATCGCGGTTGAACGGGTCTTCGGTCAGGCTCCGTCCGGCCAGGCGGTGCTCGGGCAGCACGAAGCAGGCGTCCGCCGAGGCGGCGCCCAGGAACGCGACGTTCGTCTCCTCGAAACGCACCACGGCGGTGTGCGGATCCGGGGTATCGATCGCGACGACGTCCTCCCAGACGCCGCGGGCGGGGATCGGCAGGTCGGGGTCGGTGATGACCTGCCAGGTGTAGCGGACGTCCTCCGCGTCGAACGGCTCGCCGTCGTGCCAGAGCACGTCGTCGCGCAGCCGGAGCGTGTACGTCGTTCCGTCGGCGCTGATCCCGCCGTTCTGGACGGTGGGCACCTCGGTCGTCAGGTTCGGCAGGTAGTCGCCGTCCTGGTCCACGACGAAGAGGCAGTCGAAGATCAGCTGCTGCGTCTCGTGGGTGAGGGTGAGCAGGTCGAAGTGCGGCAGCAGGGTGGCGGGCTCCTGCGGGCTCAGGACGGTGGCGCGCGTTTGCGCCAGCGCCGGCGTGGCGGCCAGCGTCAGCACGGCCAGCGTGGCGAGGAGCGTTCCGAACACGAAACGGCGAGCGGGTAGATGCATGGTGGGGTCCTTCCGGGGCTCCGGGCGTCGTACGGGTCGAGGTGCGGAACGGCGAGGGGCGTCGTCGATCGACGCTACGAAGATGATAAGCGTGGTCAGGTAGCTCGAGCGACGGAACCGTCGTCGTCACGGTACGCCCTCCGGCCTGCGCTACGCTCCGGATCGATGCGTCGTCCTTCGGTCCGCGTGCTGCTCTGGGCCGCCGTCGTCGTGGCGGCGTGGGTCGCCGTTCTGGCGACGGGGGCGGACCCACGGGAGGTGGGTGGCGACGCGCTTCGGCGCGTGTCGGGGGGCGGCTGGGCGGTGCCGGCACTGCTGGTCGCCTACGCGCTGCGCGCCGTGGTGCTGTTTCCGGCGACGGCGCTGGCGCTGTTCGCAGGGTATGCGCTGGGGCCCTTCGTCGGGGCGCTGGTGGCGTGGGTGGGGGTGCTCCTGTCCGCCTCGGTCGCGTACGGGCTGGCGCGCGTGGCGGGCCCGCGGCGAGCCGCGACGGCGACGCCACGGCGCGACGCGGACGCGGCGGACGCGGCCGGCGAAGCCGCCCACGAAGCCGCCCACGACGCCGAGACCGGCTGGCGGGCGCGGCTGCGACGGAACGCGTTCGAGGCGATCCTGATCGCGCGCTTGGCGGCGGTGCCGGGCGACGTCGTCAACCTGGTCGCGGGCGCCTCGCGCGCGCCGGTCGGACCGTTCGTCGCCGCGACCGCGCTGGGCGGCGCGCCGGGACTGCTGGCGGTGGTGTGGGCCGGCGCCTCGCTGGAAGGCGTGTTCGAGGTGCGGCAGGTCTCGGTGCGGCCGGAGCTGATCGCCGCCTCGCTGGCGATGGCGGTGCTGGCGGTCGGACTGTCGCGCTGGGTGCGGCGGCGGTCGGGCGCGGCGTCGTGAGCGTGCGCCGCGACCGTACGTCGCGGCGTGGGCCGCCGCCGTCCAGGCCTGCGGGCGTTCGCCTCGGGCGTCACACGGCGCGCTTGAACGGCCAGATCTCGAACCGCTCCCACACCCCCTCGCGGGCGTAGACGTCGTCTTGAAGCACGCGGCGCGCCTCGGCTTCGTCCTCGGCCTCGAGCAGCAGCATCGAGCCGCGCATCGTGCCCTCCTCGTCCAGGAAGGCGCCGCCGACTTGGAGCCGGCCGGACTCGACGAGCGGGCGGACCTCCTGGAGGTGGCGTTCGCGGACGGCGGCACGGCGCGCGGGGGCGCCCTCGTCGTGGGCGTCGTGGGCGAGGATCAGGAACAGCATGCGGGCCTCCTTCGGAACCGGCCGGGGCGCTGCGTGGCCCGTGCGGGTCGTCGTCAGGCTACGACGGGGCGACCCGGCCCGGAGGAACGAGCCTGCACGGCGTATCGCGGCCGAGGCGCGCCGCACCACAAATCTGAGCGTAGTGCGCTCACATCTGTTGACATACCGCTGGCGGACTGCTATCCTCGCGTGTAGTGAGCGTTCTGCGCCCGCTCCCCTCAACCTTCAAGAGGGCGCCGCGGGCGTTCTGCGCGCCGACACACCGAACCCGAATGGAGGCCCGAACATGGCCAAAGCCGTAGGCATCGACCTCGGAACCACCAACAGCGTCATCGCCGTCATGGAAGCCGGCGAGCCCACCGTCCTCGTGAACAGCGAGGGCGCCCGCACCACGCCCTCCGTCGTGGCGTTCAAGGACGACCAGCGCCTCGTCGGCCAGGTCGCCAAGCGCCAGGCCGTCCTGAACGCCCGTGGCACCCTCTTCGAAGTCAAGCGCTTCATGGGGCGCACCTGGGACGAAGTCAAGGACGAAGTCGAGCGCGCCCCGTACGAGGTGGTCAAGGCCGACGACGGCGGCGTCCGCTTCAAGGTCGAAGAGACGCTCTACACCCCCGAGGAGATCTCGGCGATGGTGCTGCGCAAGCTCGTCGCCGACGCCGGCGATCAGCTGGGCGAGAAGATCACCAAGGCCGTCATCACCGTCCCCGCCTACTTCAACAACGCGCAGCGCGAGGCGACGCAGAACGCCGGCAAGATCGCCGGGCTCGAGGTGCTCCGCATCGTGAACGAGCCCACCGCCGCGGCGCTGGCGTACGGACTCGAGAAGAAGGGGAACGAGACCGTCCTGGTGTTCGACTTCGGCGGCGGCACCTTCGACGTGTCCGTGCTCGAGGTCGGCGAGGGCGTGTTCGAGGTGCGCAGCACCCACGGCGATACCCACCTCGGCGGCAGCGACATCGACTACGCCATCGTCGACTGGCTGGCCGCGGACTTCAAGGGTGAGTACGGCGTCGACCTGAAGAAGGACAAGCAGGCGCTCCAGCGCATGCTCGAAGCGTCCGAGAAGGCCAAGATCGAGCTGTCCGGCCTGCCCGAGACGACGATCAGCCTGCCGTTCATCGCCATGGACCCCGGCAGCAACGCGCCGCTCTACCTCGAGAAGAAGCTGACCCGCAGCAAGCTCGAGGACCTGATGGCGCCGTTGCTGAACCGGCTCCGCGGCCCGGTCGAGAAGGCGCTGGCGGACGCGAAGATCGATAAGAGCGGGATCGACGAGATCATCCTCGTCGGCGGCTCCACCCGCGTCCCGGCGGTCAAGAAGATCGTCCAGGAGATGCTCGGCAAGCAGCCCAACCAGTCGGTCAACCCCGACGAGGTCGTCGCGCTGGGCGCCGCGATCCAGGCCGGCGTGTTGACCGGCGACGTGGACGACATCGTCCTCCTGGACGTCACCCC
This sequence comes from uncultured bacterium, assembly GCA_964561595.1. GTDB lineage: Bacteria > Deinococcota > Deinococci > Deinococcales > Trueperaceae > SLSQ01. The sequence goes on from CAZLQH010000044.1 coordinate 9,641, forward strand.
GCTCAGCCTCGGGGTCGAGACCAAGGGCGGCGTGTTCACGAAGCTGATCGACCGCAACACCACCGTTCCCGTCCGCAAGACCGAGACGTTCACCACCGCCGACGCGAACCAGACCGGCGTCGAGGTGCACGTCCTCCAGGGCGAGCGCGCCATGGCGCGCGAGAACAAGTCGCTCGGCAAGTTCAAGCTCGAGGGCATCCCGCCCATGCCGGCCGGCATGCCGCAGATCGAGATCACCTACGACATCGACGCGAACGGCGTGCTGCACGTCACCTCGCGTGAGAAGTCGACCGGCAAGGAAGCGTCGATCACGATCCAGAACACGACGACGCTGGCCGAGGACGAGATCGATCGCATGGTCAAGGATGCCGAGAGCCACGCCGACGAGGACGCGAAGTTCAAGGCGCTGGCCGAGGCCCGAAACCAGTGCGACTCCATGCGCGCTCAGGCGGAGAAGATCGTCGCCGAGACCGAAGGCGCCACGGACGAGCAGAAGAAGCCCGTCCAGGATGCGATCGACGAGGCGCAGAAGGCGGTCGACGACCCGAGCGTCGACACGGAGCGCTACGAGCAGCTCACCCAGCAGCTCGCCGAGGCGCTGCAGGCGTTCCAGCAGGCCACGGCCGCCCAGGCCGAGCCGGAAGAGGGACCCGGCGAGAACGGCGAGGCCGGCGAAGGAGCCGGCGAAGAGGACGACGTCATCGACGCGGACTTCAAGCCTGCGGGCTGACCGCTCGCCCTTCGATCGTCGGCGAGGCGGCGCCCGCAGGGGTGCCGCCTCGCGCCCGGCGTGCACGGAACCGGAGACCCCATGAACGAACACGACCCGAACACGCGCGACCGCGAGGCCCACGAGACCGAGGGAAGCGATCCCGCGGCCCGCGCCCACGAGCACGCCGAGGGCGTCGAGCCCGAGGCCGTCCCGCCCATGTCCGAGCAGCCGCCCGAGTCGCCACAGGACGCCCCGCAGACCGAGCTCGAGATCCTGCGCGGAGAGCTCACGGCGCTGCAGGAACGCGTCGTCGAGGCCGAGCGCGCCGTCGAGGAGCAGGAAGCCAGAGCGCTCCGCGCCCGCGCCGAGCTCGACACCGTCCGCAGGCTCGCCGCCGCGGATCAGGGTCGCGCCCGGGACGCCGGTCTCGACGCCGCGGTGCTTCCCGTCATGACCGTCTACGACGATCTCCGCCGCGCCCTCACGGCCGCCGAGGAGGGCGACCCCGCCCTGATCGTTCCCGGCGTGCGCGCCGTGATGGAGGGGCTCGAACGGAACCTCGGCAAGCTCGACATTCGCCGCGTGGGCGAGGTCGGCGAGCCGTTCGATCCGGACCTGCACGAGGCGCTCACCAGCGCGCCCCCGGTCGGGGACGCCACGCCCGGCACGATCGCCGAGGTGTACGAGGCAGGCTTCGCTCGCGGCGACCGCCTCATCCGCCCGGCGCGCGTCGTCGTCTACCAGGACGCGTAGCGCAGAGTCACCATCCGAGCGCGACGCGAGAAGCACGAGGGGAGGTGACCGGATGGCTTCGTTCAAGGACTACTACGAGATTCTGGGCGTGTCCAAGGACGCCGAGCAGGACGAGATCCGCCGTGCGTTCCGCAAGCTCGCCGCCAAGCACCACCCCGACCGCAACCCCGGCGACCCGGACGCGGAGGAGCGGTTCAAGGAGATCAACGAGGCGTACACGGCCCTCTCCGATCCGGAGAAGCGCAAGATCTACGACACCTACGGCCGCAGCGGCGACGTTCCACCGCGAGGCGCATGGACCGGCGGCGGCCCGGCCGGCGGCCCGGGCGGCGGTCACGTCTGGACGAACGTCGATCCCGACGACGTCGCCGGGTTCAGCGACTTCTTCCAGAGCCTGTTCGGCGCCGGCTTCGGCGGCTACGCGCAGACCGGTGGCCCGCGCGGAACGGTCCGGACTGGAGGGCGTGCCGCGACCGGCGACCCGTTCGCGGACCTTCGTGGCGGCGCCCGCGTCGGTCGCGCCCAGCCCCGGCCCCGCAGCGTCGAGGGCGACCTGGAGCTGAACCTCCAGCGTGGCTACCAGGGTGGTCAGGTCCCGATCACGATCGAGGGTCGCCGGATCGACGTGACCGTGCCGGCCGGGGTCCGCCACGGCGCGAAGCTGCGACTGCGCGGCCAGGCGCCCGGCGGCGGCGACCTGCTGCTGGCCGTGAAGCTGCGGCCGCACGGCGGGCTGTCGCTCGAAGGCGACGACGTCCGCGCGGTCGTGCGGATTCCCGATCACCTCGCGGCGCTGGGCGGCAGCGCCGTCGTCCCCAGCCTCGAGGGCCCGATCGAGGTGTCCGTCCCGGCGGGAAGCTCCAGCGGACGCGTCCTGCGCCTGCGCGGTCAGGGCTGGCCCCGCAAGGAGGGCGGCCGGGGCGACGAGCTCGTCGAGCTGCGCGTCACGGTGCCCGAGGTCCCGACCGAGCGTCAACGCGAGGTGTACCGACAGCTGCGCGCACTGGACCCGAACGAGGACGGTGGCGCCACGAAGGCCGAGCCGGTCGAGGACGAGGCCACCCCCAGCTCCTGATCGTCACGGGAATCCGGTGCGCCCGCCGCACCCGATGAGCGTCCGGAACGCCCGCTCGGCGCGGTCGCCGGGCGCCGCTCTCATCTCGCGTCATCCGCGTTCATCCGCATCGCCGGTACGGTTCGGCCCATGAGACGCTTCTTCTCCGTCGCCCTCAACCTATCGATGCTCGGCGCCCTGCTGGTCGCACCCGCTGCCTGGGCGCAACAGAACGACGACCCGGTCGTGCTGCGCGTCGGCGACCACGAGCGCACCCTCTCGCAGTTCGACGATCGCTTCGAGATCGCGATCCGCGGCGTGGCGGCCCAGCAGGGCCTGCCGATGAGCGACGAGGTCCGTGCCCGCCTCGAGCCGCTCGCGCCCCGCTTCCTGGAGCAGCGGGCCGACGAGATCGCCCTGCTGTCCGAAGCCGACGCGCGCGGCATCGAGCTCGCGCCCGCCGAGCTGGACGAGATCGTGTCCGAGGTCCGCGGCGACTCGGACGAAGGCGAGTTCGCCCAGGTGCTCGCGTCCAGCGGCATCGGCGACCTCGAGCGGCTGCGCACGCTCCTCGAGGAGGGCGCCCTGCTCGAACGCCTTCGCGCCGACGTCGCCGGCGAGGTCCAGGTCGAGGAAGCGCAGCTCCGTGATGCGTTCGAGGCTCGCGCCGAATCGGAGGATGTCGCCTTCGAGGACGTCCGCGCGGAGCTCGCCGAGTCGGTCCGGCAGCAGCTGGTGCAGCAGCGACTCGCGGAGATCGCGGACGCCGCCGATACGGAGACGTTCCCCGACCGGCTGCCGTACGCCGCCGCCGCGCCCGCTCCTGCCGCGCCCGCCCCCGCCGACCCCGATTCCGCCGCGCCGGAGGCTCCGGAAGAGGCGCCGTAAGCGCACCGCTACGTCGGCGCATCTCGACGATCCGCCGTCCGGCCGCACGCAGGCGCCACGGGAGCATCCGTGGCGCCTGCGTGGTTCTGCTCGGTGGCGCCGGGAAGGAGGGAGACACCTCCAGCCGTCCGCGGCTGCTAGCCTGCCCGGGATGCGACGTTTCCTGATCCCCACCGTGGCCTTCCTGGCCTCCACCCTCGCCTTCGTCGTGGCGCAGGTCCAGACGAGCGACGACCCCGTCGTCGTCCGGCTCGGCTCCCAGACCGAAACCCTCTCCGAGTTCGAGGATCGCTTCGAGATCGCGATCCGCAGCGTCGTCGCCTCGCAAGGCGCGCAGATGACCGAAGAGATCCGGACCCAGCTGACCAGCCTGGCGCCCGCCTACCTCGATCAGCGTGCGCAGGAGATCGTTCTCCTGGCCGAGGCCGAGGAGCGCGGCGTGGTCGTGGACGACGAGGCGGTCGACGCCCGCGTCGCGGAGATCCGGGCCGGACTCGAGGACGACGCGGCGTTCGAGCAGCTTCTCGCCGAGAGCGGGATCGGCGACGAGGCGATGCTTCGCCAGCTCGTGGCCGAGAACGAGTCGATCGGTCGCCTGTACGAGGCGGTCGAGGCCCAGCAGTCGTTCACCGACGATCAGCTCCGGACCGCCTACACCGACCGGCGCGAGCAGTTCGCGACGCCGGAGCAGGTCTGCGCGCGCCACATCCTGCTCGACACGGTCGAGGACGCAGAAGCGGTGCTGGCGGAGCTCGAGGCCGGCGCCGACTTCGCGGAGCTGGCCGCGGAGCGCAGCACCGGCCCGTCCGGACCGCAGGGAGGCGACCTGGGCTGCTTCGGTCGCGGCCAGATGGTCGCGCCGTTCGAGGAGGCCGCCTTCGAGGCCGAGGTCGGCACGCCGCACGGCCCGGTCGAGACGCAGTTCGGCCAGCACGTGCTGCTCGTGACCGAGCGTCGCGAGGCGCAGACCGCCCCGTTCGACGAGGTCCGGGGCACGCTGCAGAACGCGCTCGCGTCCGAGGCGACCGAGCAGGAGATCTCCGCGCTCATCGACGCCAGTGGCGTGGTCACCTACCCCGAGCGCCTGCCCACCGCCGGCGCCGACGAGCCGCTCGTCGTTCCCGACCCGGTCGAGCCGGACGCGCCCGCGACGGACGAGGGCGACGAGACGACCGACTGACCGCTTAGCGGCAGCTCTCGCTCGAAGCTTCCGCCCTCAGGGACCGAGCCGGACGCGCGTCCAGCGGTCCGGCTCGCGCTCGAAGCGGATGCGATCGTGCAGGCGGTTCTCGCGCCCCTGCCAGAACTCGATCCGTGTCGGGCTCAGCACGAAGCCGCCCCAGTGCGGCGGCCTGGGCACCGGTGCGTCGCCCGAGAAGCGCGCCTCGATCTCCGCCGCGCGACGCTCCAGCGTCGCGCGGTCGGGGATCTCGCGACTCTGCTCCGACGCCCACGCCCCGACGCGGCTGCCGCGCGGACGCGACGCGAAGTAGGCGTCCGCCTCGTCGTCGGGGATGCGCAGCACCCGCCCTTCGACCCGCGCCTGCCGCTCGAGCCGGTCCCACCAGAACGTCGCGGCCGCCCAGGGGCGCGCGGCCAGCTCCGTCCCCTTGCGGCTCTCGAGATTCGTGTAGAACGACACCCCGCGCGCGTCCACACCTTTGCACAGCACCATCCGAACCGACGGGCGCCCGCCCTCGTCGGCGCTGGCCAGCGCCATCGCGTTCGGCTCGATCATGCCGGACGCCGCCGCGTCGTGGATCCACGACGCCAGCGCGTCCAGCGGATCGTCGCCCAGCGCGTCCATGTCCAGTCGACCGATGCCGTACGACGTCCGCATTCCGGAGACCTCCATGGACCGAGCGTACCCGGACCACGCGGCCGCGCCGCGCGCCCTGCTACGGTCGCGCCATGAACGCCCTTGCAGACGCCGCCAGCCCGTACCTGCTTCAGCACGCGGACGATCCCGTCGATTGGCGCCCGTGGGGCGAGGAGGCGTTCGCCGAGGCGCGCCGTCGCGACCTGCCGGTCCTGGTCTCGATCGGCTACGCCAGCTGCCACTGGTGCCACGTGATGCAGCGCGAGTCGTTCCGCGACGAGGCGATCGCCCGGACCGTGAACGAGCGATTCGTGCCGGTCAAGGTCGACCGCGAGGAGCATCCCGACGTCGACGCCGTCTACATGGCCGCCCTCCAGGCGATGCGCGGCCAGGGCGGCTGGCCGTTGACCGCGGTCGCGGACCATGGGGGGCGGCCGTTCTTCACCGGCACGTACTTCCCGCCGCGCGAGCGCCCCGGCATGCCGTCGTTCCCGCGGGTGCTGGACGCGGTGTCCGAGGCCTGGACGGAGCGCCGCGAGGCGCTGCTGGCCGACGCGGAGCGGCTCGAGGCGCACGTTCGTGACGGCATGGAGGCGCTCCCGGGGGCCTGGGACGAGATCGCGCCCGACGACGACCTGCCGGACGCCGGTCCCGACGCGCTCGCGGCGCTCGGAAAGACGTTCGACGAGCGCCACGGCGGCTTCGGCGACGCACCGAAGTTCCCGCCGCACGGGGTTCTTCGCTGGCTGAGCCTGCGGCCCGAGCCCGAGGCGCACGCGATGGCCGACGCCACCCTGCGCGCCATCGCCCGCGGCGGGATCTCCGATCCGCTGGTCGGCGGTACGGCGCGCTACTCCGTCGACGGGGCGTGGCGGGTGCCGCACTTCGAGAAGATGCTCTCCGACAACGTCCAGCTGCTGCCGCGCTGGGCCGAGGCGTGGCGCCGAACGGGCGACGCGACCTTCCTGCGCGCGGCGCTGCGGACGTTCGCCTGGCTGGAGGCCGAGATGTCTCTGCCGGGCGGCGGCTACGCTACCGCGCTGGACGCCGACAGCGAAGGCGAGGAGGGCGCGTTCTACGCCTGGACCGGCGCCGGGTTCGACGCGGCCGTGACGGAGCGGCTGGGCGCGGACACGGTGCCGTTCGCCCGCTTCGCCTACGGCGTCGCGGACGTCGGCCCGTTCGAGGGCCGCAACGTGCTCCGCGTCGCGGCGGACGCGACCGAGCTGGCCGCGCGGTTCCAGCTGGCCCCCGACGAGGCCGAGGCGCGCCTGGGCGAGATTCGTGAGGCGCTGGCCCGGGCGCGCGCGGAACGGCCGCGACCGGCGCTGGACGACAAGGAGCTGACCGGCCTTCTCGGCCTCGCGATCCTCGGGCTGGCGCGGGCCGGCCGGCTGCTGGACGACGCCCGCATGACGGCGCGCGCCCAGGCGACCGCCCGTCACGTGCTGGACAAGATGGTGCGGCCGGACGGATCGCTGGCGCGACGCGCGCTGGGCGACGCCGTCGGGATCGAGGCGCGTCTCGAGGACCACGCCTACCTGGGGCTGGGCCTGCTGGAGCTGCATCGCGCCGACGGCGACGCGCGCTGGCTGGTCGAGGCGCAACGCCGCGTCGAGGCGATCATGGCGGAGTTCGCCGACGAGAACGGCGGGTTCCTGAGCGTGGGCCAGAACGTGTCCGACCCGCTGCCGTTCCGGCCGCGCACGCTGCTCGACGCGGCCGTGCCCGCCGACTCCGTCGCGGCTGCGGAGCTGGTGTGGCGCGTCTCCCGGCTGCAGGACCGGCCCGAGGGCGCGGCCGTGGCGCGTCAGGTCGTCAGCCCGTTGGCCGAGGCTGGCCGCCGCCATCCCCAGGCGGTCGCGAGCGCGCTGGCGCTGATCGACCTGATGCGGGCCCCGCCGCGCGAGCTGGCGATCACCGGGCCCGACGACGCCGGCGGCCGCGAGCTCTGGTCGGTCGCGGCGCGGCGTCCGCTGGACGCCTGGGCGGTCCAGCGGGCACGCGAGCCGCACTCCGGCCCGCTGGTCGAGGGCCGTACCACCGTCGACGACGCGGCCGCCGCCTGGGTGTGCGAGGGGTACGCCTGCCGGCTGCCGGTCACCGAGCCGGCCGCCTTGAGCGCGATCCTGGACGACGCCGCAAGGGGCGGCGCGTAGCTCAGCGCGGCAGCACGGGGGTCGGATCGGTTCGACCGATGTCGTCGCCGACGAACAGGATCGGCGCGCGGTCCAGGGGGGCCGCGGCGTAGCTCATGCAGTCGCCGAAGTTCAGGGCAGCCGGGTGCCGGCCGCGCCCGAAGCGCCGGTACGCCGTGGCGGCCACGTGCGCGTGGTCGCGCGTGTCGGGCACGACCTCGATCTCCACCTCCGCGAGAAGAGCGTGCAGCACCGTCGGCGGCACGCCCTTGGCGGCCAGCTCGTCGGCGAGCCGATCGACCTCGCGGTTCTCGATGCTCAGGGCCAT
>CAZLQH010000044.1:17432-19597 GCA_964561595.1 uncultured bacterium
CCCGGCTCGGGCAAGACCACCCGCCTGATCGGCGAGGTCCGTGCCGCCGCCCAGCGCGGCGAGCGCGTCTGGTGGATCGGCCTGCCCGCTCAGAGGAGCCACGTGCTGCGCGCCCTCACGAAGGACGGGCCGTTGCTGGGGGCGGAGTTCCTCACGCCGCAGCAGCTGGCGTACCGGCTTCTCGCCGACGCCCGCAGGCTGCGGCCGCTGCTGACCGGCACCGGCCGCTTGGCGACGGTCGGCGAGGCGCTGCTGGCCGACCGCGACGATCCGCCCAGTCCCGGGGAGGCCCGGCTGTTCGCCCGCGCCATCGCCGAGGCCAAGCGCCACGGCCTGCCGGCCGGCAAGATCCCCGGCAATGATCCCGAGACAGCACGCCTGCGGCGGGTGCACCGCGCCTACGAGCGCCTGAAGGGCGACGCCTGGGACTACGACGACTTCCGGATCGAGGCGGCGGATTGGCTCGAGGGGCACGACGGTGGCGCGAGTGGCGACGCGGGGCAGCTCCTGCCCGACCGGCTGGTCGTGGACGGGTTCCGCGAGCTCGGTCCGTCGGACCTGCGCCTGTTCGAGGCGTTGGGCGCGCACCGGCCGGTGCGCGTGGCGGTGGCCGTTCCGCCGCCCGGCCGCGTGCCGCATGAGAAGCTTCCGCCCCGCGACGACGTCGAGCTGAATGCGTACCGCTTCCCCAACCCGGTCGCCGAGGCGCGCTGGGTACTTCGCGACGTCAAGGCGGCGCTGGCGGGCGGAGCCCAGCCACTGGACCTGGCGCTGATCGTGCCGCCCGGACGCGCCCGCGCGATCGCGACGCTGGCCGACGAGTTCGGCGTGCCGCTGATGGACGAGACGCCACGGGGCCTGGCCGACCGGCCCGAGGGGCGAAGGCTGCTGGACCTGCTCGAGATGAACGATCAGCCGAGCGCGTCGCGGCTGCTGGGCATCCCGGAGCTGCGGGGCCTGGGGGTGGCGGCGCTGGACGCCGGGGTGGCGGGGCGCGACGCTGTCGCGCGCCTGGCGGAGGCGCGCGGCGAGGGCGACCTGTGGCGCGGCTGGCTGGCTCGGCTGGAGCCGACCGACGACGTGCTGGCGTGGGGCGCGGCGCTGGTGGACGCGGCCCTCGACGCGGCCGCGGGCCCCACGGGTGGCGCCGCGACCGAGCCGGACGAGGAAGCCGGCCGCTTCCGCGAGCAGGCGCTGCAGCGCCTGGCCGAGGCGCGCCGCGTAGCGGACGGCCCCCGGATCCGCGAGTGGTGGGCCGCGCTGCTGCAGGAGACCACGGTGTTCGCGCGTCCCGCGGCGGGCGTCGCGCTGCTGCACGCCGTGCAGGCCAGCGGGCGACGGTTCCGGCGCGCCTGGATCGTGGGCGCGACCGAGGGCGCGCACGTCACGCGCGAGCGCGAGGACTACTTCGTGCCCGAGGAGGCGCGCTCGTCGTGGGAGGCGGCGTTCGAGCGGCCGCTGCTGCCGCGCCGCTTCCTGGCGCGGCAGGGCGCCGAGATCGCCGAGCTCCGGGCCCGCGGCGACGTGACGATCGTGACCGTCCCGGAGGGCGATCAGGCCGGCCCGGTGCTGGCCGATCCGCGACTGGTCGGCGAGGCGCCGAGTCCGGCGCCAGGACTCCCCGCCGGAAGCGTGCTGGACCTGGGGGGCGGCCGACCGTACGACCCGCCCGAGGGACCGGTCGATCTGGGTCCGCCCGACGTGCAGGGGCTGGCCCGCTACGCGCAGTGCGGCTTCCGCCACTGGGCCGAGCGGCGACTGCGGGAGGACGACGACGCGCCCTGGTGGGCGGAGCTGAGGCGCGTCCTACGAAGCCGCCGCAGCTGGGATCCCGATGAGCTGCGGCAGCTGGGAGATGCCGTTCCCGAGGCAGCCGCCTGGCTGGACCTCCACGCGGACGAGCTGGCCACCTTCACGTTCGGCGTGGAGCTCGCCGAGCCGGATGGCGGCCCACGCGCCGTGCTGGACGCCGCCCGCAGGCAGAACGGGGTGGCCACGCTCACGCGCTTCGTCGCGCCGGACGCCGCGCACGGCCCCGACGACGTCGAGCGGATCCTGGACGCGCGGTCCACGGAGTACTGGGCGGCCGCCCACCTGCTGGAGCGTCACCGCCGCGAGGTCCGCAGCGTCCGCTTCCGCGTCTGGCCGATCCTGGGCGCGCCGCT
>CAZLQH010000045.1:0-1394 GCA_964561595.1 uncultured bacterium
CGGAGCGGGAGTCGCTGGGGGTCGGAGGGGTCGCGTCCGCCTGCATGGGGGTCAGGGTACCCGGACCGGATGAGCCTCATGGCTGCCGGGACGGGCGCCGGGTCCGGTCTCCGGTCCCAGCGCGACCAGGGCGGCCCGGTCGAACGGCCGCGCTTCCAGGAGCGCCCGGCCCGCGTCTACGGGCGTCGCCAGGATACGGGCGACCTCGTCCGCGGGATCGTGCAGCTCGCGGCGCTCGATCCAGGCGTCGCCCAGCGCCATCAGGCGGCCGTACGGCGTCTCGGCCTGCAGCGCCGCGTCGGTCGCCGCGGTGCGGGCCGCGCGCGCCCAGGCGTCCGCGTCCAGCGGCGCGTCCTGCGCCTCGCGCAGCGTCCGGACGAACGTCTCCTGGACGCGGGCCTCGTCGCGGGCGCGGCTCTCGAACCAGCCGCCGTACGTTCCGAACCCGTCGCCCGCCTCGTGCAGCAGGCCCGCCTGGTCCGCCAGGCCGGTGTCCACCAGCGCCCAGTGCAGCTGGCCGTGACCCGGCTCGCCCAGGACCTGCGCCAGCAGCATGGCCGCGATGCGGCGCGGATCGTCTTGCGGCACGCCCGGCGCCAACAGCGCACCGTAGGCGCGCCGCAGCCTGCGGTCGCCGTGGCGGGCGGCGCCCGGCCGCCAGACGGGTGCGGTGCGGGGGACGGGCCGCGGCGAGGGCCGGTCGGCGTCGCGACCGGCGGCTCCGTCCCCGCGGGCTTCGGCCGTCCGGATCAGGCGCCGCGCCAGGGCGTCGATCCGCTGAGCCTCGGCCTCGACCTCCACCCGGCCGGCCAGGACCACCACCAGGCGGTCCGGGCGGTACGTCGCGGCGTGCCAGGCGCGCAGGTCGTCCGCCGTCAGGGCCGCCACGCTCTCGCGGGTACCCAGGATGGGACGGCCCAGCGGGTGGTCGTCGCCGCGACCGTCGCCGAAGGCGGCGCCGGCGACCAGATCGCCGGCGCGGCTCTCCGGATCGTCGTCCGCCATGGCGATCTCCTCGAGGATCACGCCGCGCTCCAGCGCCACGTCGTCGGGCCTCAGGGCGGGGCGCAGCAGGGCCGCCAGCAGCTCGTTCAGCTCCCCCAGGTGCTCGGGCAGGACGCTGCCGTAGTACGCCGTGCGGTCCTCGCCGGTGTAGGCGTTGCTGCGGGCGCCCAGCGCGTCCAGGCGCCGGTTCAGGTCGTACGCGTCCCAGTCGTCGGTGCCCTTGAACGCCAGGTGCTCCAGCGCGTGGGAGATGCCGGCGTGGGTCGCGGGCTCGTCGCGCGAGCCCACCGTCACGAACCAGCCGGCCGCGGCGCTGGCGGCGTCCGGCCGTACCTCGCTCACCAGGGTGACGCCGGACGGGAGGACGCGGACGTCGCGCGTGACGTCGC
>CAZLQH010000045.1:1494-18926 GCA_964561595.1 uncultured bacterium
GACGTCGCGCGTGACGTCGCCTGCGGTGTCGCGGGTCATGTCGCCTCCGGGCCCAGCACGACCAGCGTGGGCGTATCGCACGGCGCGGCGGCCAACGCCGCGTCGACGTCGGCGCGGGCAGGGCGCGCCAGGGCGTCCAGCCGCTCGCGCACCGTGCGCGGCCGGCCCAGCAGCAGCAGGTCCCGCATGAGCTGCCCGGCCCGACCCGCGCTGGCGTCGGCCTGCATCGCCTCGCGCGTGCGCAGCAGCGTGCGCGCCCGCGCCAGCTCGTCCTCGGTCACGCCGGCGCCGAGGTTCGCGAGCTCGCGCTGCACCACCTCGATCGTCTCCTCGACCCGCTCGGGCGTGGTGGCGGCGTGCGCCGTTCCCCACGCCGCGCCGCGTACCGCCCGCGCGCCGGCGTCGACGGCGTACACCAGGCCGCGCGCCTCGCGCACCTCGCGGAACAGCCGCGCGCCCATCCCGCCCGACAGGACCGCCAGGCCCAACGCCTGCGCGGAGGCGCGCGGGTCGTCGGCCGGCAGCAGCGGCCACGCCCAGCCCAGCTGCGTCTGCTCGGCGTCCGCCGCGACGTCGTGGCGGGCGGCGGGCGCCCAGCTCGGCGGGCCGGACGGTCGGAGGGCGGCGCCCCGCCAGTCGCTCAGGACCGCCTCCGCCAGGTCCAGCGCCGCCTCGGGGTCCACGCCCCCGACGATCACCAGCGTCGCGCCCTCCGGCCCGACGACGGCGTCGCGGTGCGCCCGGATCGCGTCCGGCGTGGACGCCTCCAGGCCGGCCACCGTCCCCATCGCGCTGCGGGCGTGCGGGCCGACGAACGCGCGGGCGTTCAGCTCCTCGTCCAACCGATCGGCCGGCCGGTCCTCCAGAGCGTCCAGCGCCTCGAGCGCATGGATGCGGGCCGTCTCGAACTCGGCGTCGTCCAGGGCGGGGTCGGTCACCTCCTGCACGGTCAGCGCCAGGCCGTCCGCCAGGACGTCGACGAGGCCGCTGCCCGCGACGACGCTCCGGTCGCGGCCCGACGCGCCGCCGCCCCGCACGCCCAGCCGCGCGAACGCCTCGCGCCGCTGCCGCGCGCCCAGCCCGGCCGCGCCGCGGTCCTGCCACTCCCAGAGCAGCGCCGTGGCGCCCGGCGTCGCACCGGGATCGAGCACCGAACCGACCGGCAGCGACAGCTCCCACGACACCCCTTCGCGGCCGGGGAGCTCCTCGGCCACGATGCGGACGCCGTTTTCCAGGACGCGCTGGCGCGGACCGGTTCGCGTCTCGTCGCTGGTCACGGCCGCCGCGTTCGAGGTGGGCTGCGAGAGGGGCCCTCCCCGCCTCACCGGGGCCGGACCGACAGGTCGGGCACCGTCGCGCCGGCCGGCAGGCGCACCACCTGCGCCACCATGCGGGCCACGTCCTCGGGGCGCAGGTAGTTCTCGGGCTCGAACTCGCCGCCCTCCTGCACCCGCACCTCGCGCTGCATGGGGGTCGCGGTGCGGCCCGGGTAGATGCTGGTGACGCGCACGCCGGCGTCCGACTCTTCGTCGCGCAGCGAGTCCGCCAGCGCGCGCAACGCGAACTTCGACGCGGCGTAGCCGCCCCAGCCCGCCTTGGCGTTCTGCCCGGCGCCGGAGTTCACGAACACGACGAGCCCGCGGGCCGCCCGAAGGTTGGGCAGCAGCGCCTGCGTCAACAGGAACGGCGCCCGCACGTTCACGCGGTACTGCAGGTCCAGGTCCGCGACCGGCAGGTCCGCCTGGTTTCCCAGCAGCGCCACGCCGGCGCTGTGGATCAGGCAGTCCACCTCGTCGGGCAGCTGAGCCGCGAAGGCGTTCAGCTGCGCGTCGTCGTTCAGGTCGGCCGGCCGCACCTCGACCTGGGCGCCCAGCTGCTCGACGTCCTTCGCGACGGCGTCCAGCGCCGCGCGGTCGCGCCCGTTCAGGATCAGCGTGCGGCCTTCCTCGGACAGGGCGTTCGCGATGGCGGCGCCGATCCCGCTGGACGCGCCGGTGATGACGTAGCTGCTCACGAGGGTCTCCCTCCAGGCTGGGCGGGCGCTCGCGTCCCGCGCGAAGCGACGCCGGCGAGGAGCGTACGGAGCGCGCCCGTCAGGTCGCCGGAACCGGCCAGCGACGTGCCGATCAGCGCGGCGTCCGCGAGGCCCAGCACGTCCGCCAGGTCGTCCGCGGCCGCGTAGCCCGACTCCGCCACGAGCACGCCGCCGAACCCGGCGTCGCGCGCCCGCCGCAGCAGCCGCGGCGCCGTGCCGCGGTCCACCGCCAAGGTGCGCAGGTCGCGATTGTTCACGCCCACGATCTCGCTGCCCGCCGCCAGCGCCAGGTCCAGCTCGTCCTCGTCGTGCACCTCGACCAGCGCGTCCAGCCCCAGGGCGTGCGCGTAGTCAAGGTACGCCCCCAGCCGCGGACCGACGACCGCGACGATCAGCAGCGCGGCGGCCGCGCCGGCGTCCGCCGCCTCGGTCAGCTGCGCGGGGTGCACCACGAACTCCTTGCGCATGGCGGGCAGGCCGCTGGCGTCGGCGACGGCGCGCAGGTGGTCCAGCCGGCCCCCGAAGTGCCGGGGCTCGGTCAGGACGGAGAGCGCGGCCGCGCCGCCGGCCTCGTACGCCCGGGCGGCCGCCACCGGATCCAGATCGGCGATCGCGCCTTGCGACGGACTGCCGCGCTTGATCTCGGCGATCACCGACAGGCCCGGGGCGCGCAGCGCCGCGGCGAGGCGGCCGCGGCGCGGCCGCGCCTGGGCGACGGGATCAGGGACAGGAACGTCGGCGTAGTCGTCCGCCCGCTCGCGCGCGATCGTGCCCAGCACCCCGGGCACCTCCGCCAACGCCGCTGCGTCCAACGGGGCGGGCACGCGCCCGCCCACGGGCTCAGTAGGTGTGGAAGCCACGCAGGCCGCCCCCCTCGCTCCAGTGCTCCTCGACCCGCTCGACCTCGGCGTGGACCGGGCCCCGGCGAAGGAAGATGAGCAGCTGCGTAAGCTCGCTGCGGGGGCCCTCGGCGATCACCTCGACCCGACCGTCGGACAGGTTCTCGGCCGAACCGGCCAGGCCCAGGTCCTGCGCGTGACGGCGCACGAAGGCGCGGTAGCCCACGCCCTGGACGTCACCGGCCACCAGCGCGGTCAGTCGCTCCGTCGACTCGCTCGCAGGTTCGCTCGCAGGTTCGTTCACACCCTGCATGCTACAGCAGGCGCGCCGGGCCGCCGGGTCGCGGCGGATGCCCGCCCGCGGTGTCGGCGACGTCCAGGACGCCACCGGGCCGGTGCTACCATGACGCCCCGGCACCGCCTCTCGGAGCCGCTCGCCATCGATGCCCAGACGCTCGCTCCTGACCCTCCTCGTGCTCGTCTCGCTGGTCCTGGTCGCGGTTCTCGTGCCGCGAACGCCGGCCGGACGCGGCTGGCTGCTGGAGCGGGCCCGCGACGCCGCGCAGAGCGCCGGCTGGACGGTGGACTGGCGCGACAGCGCAGGCGACCCGTGGCGCTCGGTTCAGCTCAGCGGCGTCCGCGTCCAGGGACCCGGGGTGGACGCCACGGCGGGCCGCGCCCAGGTCGACTGGTTCGCTCTCGGCCTGCTGACCGGCGACCTGCCGCTCTGGATCACGATCGAGAACGCCGACATCGCGATCGACGGACAGCAGCTGCGGGGCCTGGGCGGCGGCGGGGCGGGTGGCCTGCCGGTCCGTCCCGACCTGCGCGAGCTGAGCCTGCGCGACGTCCGCGTCCGCGTCGGCGACGCGCCCTACACCCTTCCCGACCTCCGGCTCGAGGACCTCGAGGTCGACGGCGCCGGCACGTCGATCGAGGCGTCGGGGAGGCTGGCCAGCGACGACGGCGCGCTGACGTTCGCGGCCGACATCGGGCTGTCGCCGTTCACCGTCGACGCCGACGTCCGCGACGCCGACCTTCGCATGGCGCGCGCCTGGTGGAGAGGCGTGACCGGGGGAACCGCCCAGGGCACCGTCGCCTACGGTCCCGAGGAGGGGGTCACCGCCCGTCTGGACGTCCGCTCGGGAAGCCTGGTCGCCGCCCGGGTCGAGGTGGACGAGGTCGAGGGGCCCGTCTCCCTGGACGCCGGGCTGATCACCTCCGACCTGACCGGCCGGTCGCTGTCCGGCCCGGTCGCCGCGACCGTCCGCGTGGACGTGTCCAACCGGCGCTGGAGCGGCTCCCTGCGCGCCACGCCGGAGCTGGAGGCCGTCGCCCGCTGGGGGGTCGGCGACGCGCTACCCGCCGCCCTGACGCCGGAAGGGACGGCGCTGGCGACCGCCACCGCGTCCGGCTGGACGACGGTCCAGGTGGACGGCGCCGTGTCGGCGGAGGGCACGCTGAACGACCGTCCGCTGGAGCTGGCCAGCGACGACGTGCGGTACCGCAGCGGCGAAGGCCTGGCGTTCACCTCCTCGGGCACGGCGCTGGGCGGCGATCTGCGCGTCGGCGCCGGCGTCCGAGACGCCGCGCTCGCCTGGGACGTCGCGCTGGACGGTGCCGCCTTCGGTCCCGCGACCGAGCTTTCGGGAACCGCCCGGCTCCGCACCGGCGAACGGCTGACCGGAAGCTTCGACGCGTCCGCGCGGCTCGCCTCCCCCCGGCCGCTGGGACGCGTCCGCCTGGACGGCGAGATCGACGGCCGCACCGTCAGCGCGTTCGTCGAGGGAGCCCCCGAAGCCGGAGGAAGCCTCGAAGGCGCCCTGAGCGTCTCGGGGGGCGAGGTCCGGGGCGCGGTCCGGCTGCGCGACACCGGCCCGCTGGCCGGCGAGCCGGTCGAGGTCGAGCTTCGCGTCGACGGGCCGTTGGCCGATCTCCCCTTCGCGCTGGAGCTGCGCGGCGACGCGCCGTGGCGCCCTGGGCTGCCCGGGCTGAGCACCGACGTGGACCTGCGCGGCGTCGTCACCGGCCGCTACGCCGACCTGACGCTCACCGACCTGGACGGTGGCCTGGGACCGATCGGCGTGAACGGCGCGCTGGCCCTCACCGCCGCCGCGGACGCGGAGGCGACGCCGGCGCCGCTGCGCTGGTCGTTGGCGCCCACCCCGGTCGCCACCGGACCGGCGCGCGGCGTCGTCGCGGTCCGGGACGGCGCGTTCCAGCCGTGGAGACCGGACGGCTCCACCCTTGCCGGCGAGCTGCTCCTCACCGACGCCGCCGCGTCGCCTGCGCGGGTCGAGACGGTCAGCGGAACCCTCACGGCGCGCCTCCCCTGGCTGGCCGCCGGCACGCCACGCGACGGGATCGCGCTCGATCTGGACGGCGACCGGCTGAGCGCGTCGTACGAGGCGGGCCGCATCGTGCTGGTCGCGGACGGGGTGCCCCTGACCGTCGCGGACGCCGGCGGTCCCCTCGACGCCGATCTTTCGCTGGACGTGGCGCGGCCGCTCGAAAGCCTGCGCGGCACGGCGTCGTACCGCGCGACCGGCCAGGCCGGTCTGGCCGGCCAGCCCGCTGCAGAAGAGCTGGGCGAGGCCGAGGCGGCCCCCGGCACCGTCCCGACGCTCCTTCTGGACGCCGGCGACGCCGGCCTGCGCTTGGACGCCGTCCTGCCCGCGGGCACCGAGCTGAGCGGCCTCTCGCTCAGTCGCGCCGTCGAGCTCCGAGCGGCCCTGGACGCGACCGGTGCCGGCGAGGTGCGCGCCCGGGCGGGAAGCGTCGCGCTGTACGGAACCGTCACGGGCGTCGCGGGCGACGGCGGCCCCGCGCTCGACGCCGTGCTCGCGAGCGGCGCGGCGGTCGACGAAGGGGACGCGCCGGACGTCCGCGCCGCGGATCGGGCGTCGTCGCTCCCGGCCGGCGCCGACGCGCTCCGCGCCGCCTACCCCGAGGCGTCGCTGGCGACGCTCCGCGTGACGAGCACGGGGTCGACGGCCGCGAGCGACGGGCCGCAGCCGGAAGCGACCTTGGACGGCGAGCTGGACCTCGGCGCGTTCGCTGCCCTGGCGGGCGTGGACGCTGCCGGCACGCTCCGCGCCGACCGGGTCCGCCTGGATCCCGGGGGCGCCAGCGGGGACGCGCTCGTGACGCTGACCGGGCCGGTCCCGGCCCGCGTCACGTGGGCGGCGGGCACGCTCGACGGCACCGTGCCCACGCCGCTGGGCGACGTGGCGCTCAGCGGCACGCTGCGGCCCGGCGCTCCCCTCTCCGCGGCGCTGCAGCATCCGTGGGGCCAGGCCGTCTGGCGCGAGGGAACGCTGCGTGGCGGCGGCACGGTGCCGGGCCGCGCCTGGCGTGACGCACGGCTGGACGCCGTTCCGTGGACCGTTCCGCCGACGTCGCTCCAGGCCGTCGCGGCGGGCGGCGACGGACTCCTGGTGCGGATCGGCGACGGCGAGGCCCGCTGGAGCGACGGCCGCCTGCGCGTTCGGCTGGACCTCCCGGGCGCCGTCGCGGACACGCCGGTACGCCTGCAGGGCGACGCGACGGTCCAGCCGGGCACGGCGCCCCCCACGGTCCGCCTGGCGGTCGTTCCCGAAGCGGGCGGCGACCCGCTGCTCCGCGCGGAGGGAACGCTGGGCGATCTGCAGGTCGACGCCGACCTGCCCGCGGCGACGGTCGCGGACGCTGCCCGGCTGGGCGTCGCCGCGCAGGGCGCGATCGAGGCCAGCGGGCGACTGGACCTGCCCGCCGGACGGCTGGACGCCAGCGGGCGCTGGAGTGCCGGGGACGCCTCGCTGCGGCTCGAGGTCCGGCGCGACGACGCGCCGCTCCGGATCGCGCTGCTGGGCGACGCGCTGGATCTGGAGCTCGGGCCGGACGGCGCGGCGTTCCGCGCTGCGGACGCGAGCCTCGGCGCGTTCCTGCCCGCCCTGGACGGCCTGATCGTGGACGGGGCGCTGGCCGTCGGGCCGCGCGACGACGCTGCGGACGCGCCCCCGCCGCTGCCGACGCTGGACGCCCTCGTCGGCGGCGACTGGCGCGGCGAGGTCCGCGTCGACGTCGCCGAGCTGGGCTCGCTCGTCCTCACCGGACGCGACGGCGCGTTGTCCGCGACGGGACGGTGGAGCGGGGCCGGCGCGACCGTCGAGATCGAGGGGGCCATCACGCCGGCGTTGGACCTGAGGGTCGTCGGCGCCCATCCCGGCAGCGGCGCGACGCTGGACGCCACGGTGGCGGGTCCGCTGCCGATCGGGGACGTGCCGACGTCGTCCGTGACGCTGACGGGCGCGCTTCGGATCCCCGACCTCGCCGCCCAGGGCTACGGCCTGGTCGCGACGGAGCTGCGCTTGGGCGGCACGCTGGACGCGCCCAGGCTGGTGGGCCCCACCGGCGAGGCGCTGCGGATCGAAGGCGGCCGACTGTCGGGCGGACTGACGCTCGAGGCCCGCATCGCGGAACGGCCCCACGTCGTCGACGTCCGCCTGGACGGACCGCTGAGCGCGCCCAGCGCGACCGCGCGGCTGCGCGGCCCGAACGCCCAGCTCGACGCGACGCTGAACGCGGCTTCGGACCCGCCCGACGACCTGGCGACGGTCAGCGGATCCGTCGACGCGGGGGCGTGGCCTCCCGCCGCCGCGGGCGTCGCGCCCGGCGGTGCGACGCTCCAAGCCGGCGTGCGACGGGACGGCCGCTGGTCCGCCCGGGTCGAGACCGAGCTGGCGCCCGCGGGCAGGCCGCTGAGCGCCGTCCTGGTCGCGGAGGGAAGCGGGCTGAACGGGGAGGCCGACTGGCGTCTCGCCGCGACCGACGGCGTCCTGCTCCTCGGCGGCGAGGCCGCGCTGGTGGACGGGCTGGCCACCCTCTCGGCCGACCTGTCGACGCTGGACGCCGAGGCCGTGGGTCGCTGGGCCGGGGTCCGAAGCCGCGCCGAAGCGTCGGGAACCGTGACCGCGTCGTGGAGGCCGTCCGTGTCCACGTCGTTCGGCCTGGAGGCCGACGTCTCGGTCGAGGGGCGCGTGGAGGGTCGCGAGGTCCGGATCGCCACGTCGCTGGCCGCCGGCCCAGAACCCGGCGCGGCGGTCCTGGGACGCGTGCACCTCGCCGTGGACGGCGACGAGCTCACCGCCCAGCGGGCCGCCGGGGCCGACGCATGGACGGTCCAAGCCGCGGGAAGCGGCTACGCGCTGAGCGGACGGCTGGCGGCCGACGCGACCTCCGCGACGCTCGAAGGCACGCTGGCGGACGCGCCGCTGGAGCTACGCGCCGCGCGGGAGGCCAGCGGCGCTCTGCTGGCCGTGGCCAGCTGGTCTGGCGCGCAAGCCAGCCTGGGCGTCCGACCCGAGCCGGAGCGCTGGCACGCCACCCTGGACGCCTCCGTGCCGGCACGCGCCGGACTGCCCGCCGCAGGCACGCTCAGCGCGCGCGGCACGTTCCAGGACGGAACGGCGACCCTGGACCGGGCCGACCTGGCGCTGCTGGACCCGACCCAGGCGCGGGCCGACCTGGCCGGCCGCATCTGGCCGGACGTCGCGCTCCGGGGCAGCCTGGCGCGCGTGCCGTTCGTCGCCGATGCGGACGGAGCGCCGGAGCCCGTCGCCCTGACCGCGAGCGGCTCGTGGGACGCCCTGACGGTGCGCGCGACCACGCCCGGCCTGACGCTGGCGCTGGAGCTGGACGGCGCCGTTCCGGCCCGGCTGGAGCTGAGGGGCGAGGGACGCGAGGCGGCCGGCGTCCACGTCGAGCCGGGCCGTACCGGCTTGGCCTGGGAACGGACCGGTGGCTGGTCGGGCTCCGCCACGGCGAGCTGGGCCGCGACCCCGGGCACGAGCGACCCGCCGAGCGAGGCATCCGAGATGCAGCCGAGCGGCGACGCTGACGCGTCCGCCACCGCCACGGCCACGCTGACCGGCCAGGGAGAGGCGCTGGCCGTCGCGCTGGCCGGAGCCGTCCCCCGCGGCGCCGTCACCGCCAGCCTGGAGGCGGACGCTACCCTCACCGGACCGCCGTGGAACGCGGGCCTGGACGGAACGGGGCAGCTCTGGGCAGCGGCGGACACGCCCGGCGACACCGACCACGCCGCTTCCGCCGACGACGACGCCGATCGGGCTTCCTGGTCTCCGGCCACGCTGGACGCCACGTTCGAGCTGGCAGGCTCGCCCGTCGACCCGCGTCTGGAAGGGGTCGTGACGCTTCGCGGCACGACCGAGGCGCGCGGAACGCTCACGGCCGATCGCGGCGGCGTGCGCCTGACGCTGGCCGGTGACGAGCTCGACGCGACCGCGGCCCTCGACGCCGCAGGCTGGCGGGCGGAGGCGGTCGCCTCGGGGCTGCCGCTGGACGCCTGGCTCCCGGCCGTGCGCGACCCGCGCCTGGACGCCCGCGCGGCCGTCTCGGCCGGCTGGGGAGCGCGGCCGCAGGGACGCGTGAGCGAATGGACGCTGCGCGCCGACGGCGGCACGGTGTCGGGCAGCGCCGAGCTGGACGGCGGCTTCAGCGTGACCGCCGAGGTGGACGCCGACCTGGGCGAGGCGCTGGGCGGCGGGGCGTCGGGACGCCTGACGGGACCGCTGAGCGTGCGGGCCGCCCCCGGCGTGCCACCGCTCCGCGCCGAGGTGAGCGGCGCGCTGAGGGCGGACGAGGTCCGCATCGGCGACGCCACGGTCGACGGAACCGTGGGCCTGGGCGGCTCCCTCCCCCTTCCCGACGTCCGCGCGGACCTGAGGCTGGGTGGACCGGTCGAGGGCGCCCTCCAGCTCGGCTGGCGGCCCGGCGACGAGCGCGTGGACCTGACGAGCGATCTCGTCGTGCGGACGCCCCAGGGCGCCTGGAGCAGCGACCTCCGCATCGCCGGACCGCGTGGCGGTCTGGTCGCATCGGGCCGGATCGTCACGCCCGCAGGAGCGCTGCGCGCGTCCTCCGACGGCGCCGCCGTCCAGCTGGACGGCGCGGACGACCTGACGGGCGTCCAGCTGGTTCTGCGTCCCTTCCCGGGGGACCAGCCGGGGGCGCAGGCCCGCGTGCCGCTGGCCACGCTGAGCGACGCGGCCGTGGGCGAGCTGCGGCTGGCCCTGGATCCGGGCGCGGAACGCTGGCTCGACGGCGCCCTCGCCGGGGGCGGCGTCGCGGGCGTGACGCTGCCCGACCTGACGCTGGAGGCCCGCGGGGCCGTGCTCGAGGCCCGTGCCGGCGCGCCGCCCGAGGCGACGGCAAACGCGTCCGTCGATCCGTCGGCCGACGCTTCCGCAAGCGTCACGCGCGTCGACGCACGGCTGAACCTGCTCGACCTCGATTGGAGTCTCGCCGTTCGCGACCTGGAGCTGCCGGACGCGGGCTCGCTGGACGTGGACGCCTCCGGCTCGGCCGCGACCGGCGCCGCCGAGCTTCGCCTGGCGGGACCGGACGGCGGAACGCTCGTCGCGTCCGCCTCCGCCGACGCCGCCGCGCTGCGGCTGACCGCGACGGGCGCGGTGCGCGGCGGGGCGGTCGACCTCGACCTGCGACGCGCCGCCGGCAGCTGGAACGGACAGGTCGACGTCGGGGCGCTCCCGACGCCGGCAGGCACGCTGTCGGCCAGCGGGACGGTCGGCGGGCAGGGCCCGTGGCCCGACGCGGAGCTGGAGGTCCGGCTGGACGGTCCCGTCGCCGCGCGCGGCAGCGCGACGCTCCGGAGCGACCCTTCGCAGGCGACCGGAGACCCGGCCGCATCGAGGTCCGGATCGACCCCGGTCGCCCCGTCGCTGGCCGTGGCGCTCACCGCCGACCTGCCCGGCGCGCAGCCCCTGGCGCTCACGGGCGACGTGTGGCCACGGCTGGACCTGCGCATCGCGGGCGACGCCGGCGAGGCGCGCCTCCGAGCGCCCGCCTGGAGCGGCGAGGGGCCGTGGCGCCTGTCGGGCGCCACCACCGTGGAGCTGCCCGGCGTGAGCGTCACGCTTCGGCACCAGGACGGCGTGCCGCAGCTCCGTTTGGCGCCGGGCGCGCTCCAGGACGGCACCCTGGTCGCCGAGCTCCCCGCGGCGCCGCCGCTGCAGGCGCTCGCCGCGATCGGTCGTGACGGCCTGACCGCGACCGGCGACGGCCGGCTCGAAGGAACCGTCGCCTGGCGGCCGGCGCTGAACGCCGACGTCCGCGCCCTGAGCTACGGCGCGCCGTTCGGGACCGTCAGGCTGGACGGCACCGTCCGTGAAGGCGTCGCCGACCTGACGGGACGGTTCCGGCCCAGCCCTGCCGCGGGCCTTCCGGGCGAGCTGATCGGCCGGTCGATCAGCCCGGACGGCCTGACGTTCGCCCTGCGCGGCGGCCTGGACGAGGCGACGCTCACGATCGACGACGCCGCGGACGCGGCGGATACGCTCGCGGCCCGGCTGGTCTGGAGCGGCGACCGGCGGACGGCACGGCTGACGCTGGCGGGCGGCGGCGCCAGCGCCGATCTGACGCTGGCGCCGGACGCCGGCCTGACCGGCAGCGCGGAGCTGCGCGACCTGCTGCTGCGCCTTCCCGGCGGTCTGGAGGCCAGCGTCGACGGCGACGTGAGCGCGACGGGCGCCGCGGCCGAGGGGCGCCTGGAGCTGAGCGGGCCGGGACGCGCCACGCTGGACGGCCGGGTCGACCTGCTGGCGCTGCTGCCCGCCGGGTACCGGCCCGCGGGCGCCGCGCAGGCGCGCGCCACCGAGGCCTCGATCCGCATCTCCGAGCTGCAGCTCTCCGCGCTTCCCGGCGTGGAGCGGCTGGCGCCCCGGGCCACCGGCGGGATCAACGCCGTGATCGAGCTGCGCGGGAGCCGCGTGCTGGCGCAGATCGCCGCGCCCGAGCTGCGGGCGGGCGGACGGGCCGTGCCGCTCCGGATCGAAGGGGCGGGCGACCTCGGGGCTGGGGGCGCGGGCGTGGGGTTCTCCGGCACCTGGGCCGGCAGTCCCCTGCAGGGCAGCGCCGACCTGGAGCGCCTGCAGCTGCTCTGGACGCTGGAGCGGTTCCCGCTGCAGGCGCCGATCGAGGCGCGCGTCGGCCCGCTGGACGTGGACGCCGAGGCCACCGGCGTGCTGCGGCTCGAGCTGCCGTGGCGCGCCCCGGGCACCGGCTCGGTCCGCTTCGCGACGGAGCGCATCCGGCTGGAGCGCTCCGGCGTCGTCACCACCGGCACGTTCGCGGCAGACGCCCGGGCGGGCCGCGTGACCGTGAACGCGGCGTTCGAGGGCGTGGGCCGCTGGGAGGCGGAGGGGACGATCGCGCGCGACGAGCTGGACTTCGTGCTGCGCGCCGACCAGGCCGACGCCACGCCCCTCTTGGGGCTGATCCCCGCCCTGTCGCGCCTGAACGCGGGGGCACGCGGCGACCTCACCGTGGAGGCGCACGGCTCGCCAGGCGCGCCCGTCATCACGGCGCGGACGCAGGACCTGGAGCTGGCGCTGGCGGGCGCACGCTACCGCCTGACCGAGACGGACGTCGCGCTGGACGGCGCGAACCTGAGCGTGAACGCCCTGATCTCGGGCGTGCAGCCGGTCGGCGGGCGCCTGCGGGTGGCGGGCGACGCGCGCCTGCGGCTGAATCCGTGGCGGCTCGAGGGGGCCGGCCTGCAGGTGGACGGCGACCTCAGCCTGCCCGTGATCGGCGAGGTGTCCGAGCTGACGGGCGACGTCCGGGCGGACGAGCGGGGCCGGCCGTACCTGGACGTCACCGGCCGCATCGGCGCGCCCCTCGGGATCGAGGGGACGCTGTGGCCGCTGGACCTCCGCGCCGCCGGCGAGGGGCTGTCGCTGCGTGCCCCGACGCTGTTGCTGGACGACAGCACCAGCGACCTCGATCTCCGCCTCCGCTACGACGAGCTGTTCCGCCTCTCGGGCCGCGTCGCGGCGAGCGACGGGCGATTCGTGCTCGGGATCCGGCCGCCTGCCGGTCCGCCGCCGGACGACCGCGCGGCCCGGCGATCGGCGCTGTCGCGCTTCGTGTTCGACGACCTCTCCCTGGTCGGGCGTCAGCTGTCGTTCTCCGAGAACTTCGGGAGCGCCGTGTTCGACGCCGACCTGCGGCTGGCCGGGTCCGCCGCCGGTCCGCGGCTGTCCGGCGTCGCGACCGCGCAGCGGGGCACGTTCCGCTTCTCGGGCCGCGACTTCTCCGTCACGCGCGGCGTCGCCCGGTTCGAGCCGTCGCGCGGGGCGTACCCCGTGCTGGAGGTCGAGGCGGTCGCCACCTTCGACAAGCGCGACGTGCTGGCCAGCGCCGCGCGCGGCGTGACGTTCGAGCAGCCGTCCGGCCCCACCTTCGAGGTTCGGCTCACGTTCGAGGCGGAGGTGCTCCCCACGCCGAACGAGCCGCGCCCGTTCCGCCTGGACCTGGAGCCGGTGCTGACGTCGAACGCGCAGGTGTCGATCCCGGCGGGCGAAGGGCTGACCGCCGGCACGCGTACGCTGAGCGAGGCGGAGCTGCTGTCGCTCGTCGCGCTGGGCCGGCTGGACCTCTCGGACGAGCTGGCGGGCGGCGGCGTCGCCAGCGGCGTGGCGCGCTCGGCGCTGGACAACGCCGTGGACCTGCTGATCCTCTCGGAGCTCCAGAGCGCCCTATCCCAGGCGCTGGGCCTCGACCTGGTCGAGATCCGCACCAGCACCCTCAGCAGCGTCCTGGCCGGCGACGACGACCCGTTCGGCGTGTCGCTGCGGCTGGGCGGCTACGTGGGCGAGGGGCTGTTCGCCAGCTACGAGGTGGGCCGCTTCGCGGACGCCGACGGCGACGACGCGCTCAGCAACACGCTGGCGCTGACGTACGAGCTGGGTCCGATCGCGTTCGACCTGGCCACCCGCCTGGACTTCGTCGACGTCGCCGCCGTCACCCCCACGCCGGAGCTGACCGCCGGCCTGCGCTACCAGCTCACGCCGTTCCTGGCGATCGAGGGCGGCGCGTCGGTCTCGACGCCCGAAAGCGAGGCGCGCTTCGGCGTCACGCTGCGCTGGTGAGGCTGGGGCGCGTCCGCCCCGTCCCGCCCGCTGGTGCAGCCGCGGTCGTCCCGCCATCCGCGGGTCGCGGACCGTCCGTACGTCATCGCGCTCCCGTGGACCGGGTTGTACCCGCCTCGACCCCGAAGGACGGCGCGCCCGCGCCGCATCCTGCTACAACACGGTGTCGTGCTCGCACGTCGCCGCCTCGCCACCCTCTGATCGTTCCGGGAGATCCGCCATGACCGAGTCGTTCCCCGCTTCGCTGCCGGGCCTGGCCCACGCCACCGTGATCCGCGACCTGGCGCCGCCGGACCTGGTCGAGCACGCCCTCCGCGCCGCCGAAGGCCACCTGGCCGAAGGCGGACCGCTGGTCGTGCATACCGGCAGCGCGACCGGCAGGTCGCCCGATGATCGCTACCTCGTCCGCGACGACCTGAGCGAGGCCACCGTCGCCTGGGGCGAGGTGAACCGGCCCATGGAGCCCGACGCGTTCGAGCGCCTGCGGGTGGACATGAACGCCTGGCTGGACGGCCGCACGGTGCACCTGCAGACGCTGGCGGCGGGCGCCGATCCGTCGCTGCGCACACCCGTCACCGTCGCCTGCGAGCGGGCGTGGCACGCGCTGTTCGCCTACAACCTGTTCCTGCGCGACCGGCGCGGCGGTCCGGGCGGCTGGACGGTGCTGGACCTCCCGTCGTTCCGTGCCGACCCCGCGCTGCACGGCACGCGCGGACCGGTCGCCGTCGCGCTGGACCTGAAGCGCCGGCTGGTGCTGATCGCCGGCACCGGCTACGGCGGCGAGATCAAGAAGAGCATCTTCTCGGCCCTGAACCACGGCCTGCCCGACCGCGGCACGCTGCCGATGCACTGCTCGGCCAACGCCTCGCGCGACGGCCGCGTCGCGCTGTTCTTCGGCCTCTCCGGCACCGGCAAGACGACGCTCTCGGCCGATCCGGACCGCACCCTGATCGGGGACGACGAGCACGCCTGGTCGGACGGCGGCATCTCGAACCTGGAGGGCGGCTGCTACGCGAAGGTGATCCACCTCTCCCCCGACCACGAGCCCGAGATCCACGCCGCCAGCACCCGCTTCGGCACCGTGCTCGAGAACGTGAGCACGCTGGCGGGCGGCCGGATCGACTTCGCGGACGCGGAACGGACCGAGAACACGCGCGCCGCGTACCCCCTGGAGTTCGTGGTGGGCTCGTCCACGACCGGCATGGCCGGTCATCCCGACCGCATCGTGTTCCTGACCGCCGACGCGTTCGGGGTCCTGCCGCCCGTCGCGAAGCTGACGCGCGACCAGGCGATGGCGCACTTCCTCTCCGGCTACACCGCGAAGGTGGCGGGCACCGAGCGCGGCGTGGACCAGCCCACCGCGACGTTCAGCGCCTGCTTCGGCGCGCCGTTCCTGCCCCGCCCCGCCACGCTGTACGCGCGCCTGCTGGGCGAGCGGCTGGAGCGCCACGGCACCGAGGTGTGGCTGCTGAACACCGGCTGGACCGGCGGTCCGGCCGGCGTCGGGCACCGCATCCCGCTGCCCTCGACCCGCGCGATGGTACGCGCCATCCTGTCGGGCGCGCTGGAGGACGTGCCGCTGGACGAGGACGCCGCCTTCGGCCTGCGGGTGCCGCGTACCGTGCCGGGCGTGCCGGACGCGCTGCTGCGGCCCCGCGAGACGTGGGACGACCCGAGCGCGTACGACGCCCAGGCGGCCGACCTGGCCCGGCGCTTCGGGGAGAACTTCGCGAAGGTCGCGCCCGACGCGCCGGACGCGTGGCGCGCCGCCCTGCCCGGCGCCTGAGCCTCCGCCGGCCGACCGTCGGCGTCAGTCGCCCGGCTCCCAGCGCGCCAGCCGGGCGGTCCCCAGCAGCAGCGGCACGATCGTGAACGCCGCGGTCCAGGCCAGCGCCAGGCCGATCGCCCAGCGGCCGCCCGGCGTGGCCCACACCGCCGCAGCGTCCACGCCGCCCACGCTGCCGCCGCCCAGCACCTGCCAGGCCGGCCAGGCCAGGATCGCGGTCTGCCCCAGCGCCCACGCCAGGCCGGTCCCCATGTACGCCAGCCCCCCGGGCGAGAGCGGCACCTCGTTGGGGCTCGCGGCGTCGAAGCGCGGCCACGCCGCCCCCAGGCCCACGCCGAGGCCGCTCGCGACCAGCGCCGCCGCCGCCCCGGCCCACGGCGACGCGGCGGCCAAGGCGGGCGACAGGTCCATCGACAGCGCCGCCCCGGCCCCGATCCCGACGCCCAGGGCCAGCATCGGCGGCAGCGCCTGCGCCAGCTTCGCGGCGACCAGCTGCCGGACCGGCAGCGGCCCGGTCCGCACCATCCACCACCCCTCGCCCTCCAGCGAGACCAGCGGGAACGCCACGCGCACGCCGATCCCGATCATCAGGAACGCCAGGAACGCGAGGTTCAGCGTCCCCAGCGCGTCCCGAAAGCGCTGCCCCTCGACCTCCAGCGAGCCGGTGCTCAGCAGGTACACCGCGGCCAGCGCGACCAGCACCAGCAGCTGCGACCACTGCGTCGGATCGCGCGCGACGCTGCGCAGGTCTTTGATCCAGACCGCGCCGACGGGGCCCAGCCGGGCCAGCGGACGCTCCCACGCCGCCGCGGGTCGGGAGGTCGGGTCGCGCCGCGCACGGACCGTGTCCAGCGCGCGGATCCAGCCCACGCGGTAGGCCCACGCCGCCATGCGGGACACCACGAACAGCGACGCCAGCGCGGTGGCCGCGAGCACCACCAGGCCCGCCGACAGCCGGCCCTCCAACGCCGCCCAGGTCGCCTGCGACGCCCAGGCGGGCGGGGCCCAGCCCACCTCCAGCCGGGCGAAGCCCACCAGGAACGCCTCGAACTGCTCCGGCGTGGCGGCGCTGAGCCGCTCCGGCCGCAGCGCCCGCAAGCCCACCACCAGGCCCGCGGCCAACACCACGTTCGCCGCGGTCGCCAGCTCCTGCACCCGGCCGGCGGGCGCGATCCGCATCAGCCCCAGCGCCAGCGCGGCGCCCAGGGCCACCGGCAGCGCGTACAGCGCGATCAGCGCCAGTGCGGCCGCGGGGTAGTACATCGCCGGGGCGCTCCGCTCCAGGCCCAGGCCGATCAGGGCCGGCGCGGTCAGGAGGGCCGGCACCAGCGCGCCCTGCGCGAACAGCTCCGCGGTCTTGAGCGCGAACACGCGCTCCGGCGGAAGCGGCAGCCCCAGCAGCAGCGGCAGGTCGTGCGACGCGTACAGGGTCGCGATCGCGCCGGTCAGCACGCTGAACGCCACGCCCAGCATCAGCACGGCGAACAGGCCCTCCAGGCTGCGCTGCAGCACGGCGTCCGCGATCGTCCCGATGGCGGGGAAGCCGTCGACGAACCGCACGCCGCGCCGCGTCGCGGCGAGGATGCCCCAGCCGGCGGCCGCGACCAGGGCGGCGGCGATCAGGTGACGCAGCGGCTGGTGCGCCACCGCGTTGCGCAGCGCCGTCAGGCGCATCGCCAGTAGCGTCACGGCGTGGACGGCCGGTCGTGCGAGGAGGGCGGGTCGTGCGTCGCCGCCTGCTCCTCGGTGAGCGTCAGGAAGATCGACTCCAGCCGGGCGTCGGCGCTTCCCACCCGCTGCCGCAGCTCGCTCAGCGTTCCTTG
>CAZLQH010000046.1:0-2739 GCA_964561595.1 uncultured bacterium
CGCCCGGTCGACCCCTTCCGCCGGACCCCCCTGTCAGACACCCTGTCAGACACCCCGTCAGACCCGCCTAGCCAGAGCCCGCACCCGCGGAGCGTGCCCGCTCCGCTTCCGTCCACCCGTCCGCCGGCCTCGCGCCGGATCGGAGGAGGTCCGATGTTCCCCCAGCCCGACGCCCGAGGCCGTTTCGGCATCTACGGCGGCCGCTACGTGCCCGAGACCCTGATCCCCGCCCTGGACGAGCTCGAGGCCGCCTACCGCTCCGCCTCGGCCGATCCGGCCTTCCAAAAGCGGCTGAACGACGTGCTGCACGAGTACGTCGGTCGGCCCAGCCGACTGAGCCTGGCCGCCAACCTGACCGAGCGGCTGGGCGGCGCGCGCATCTGGCTCAAGCGCGAGGACCTGAACCACACCGGCGCGCACAAGATCAACAACACGATCGGCCAGGTCCTGCTCGCGAAGCGCATGGGCAAGACGCGCATCATCGCGGAGACCGGGGCGGGCCAGCACGGCGTGGCGACGGCGACCGCCGCGGCGCTGTTCGGGCTGCCGTGCGTGGTCTACATGGGCGAGGAGGACGTGCGCCGGCAGGCGCTGAACGTGTTCCGCATGAAGCTCCTCGGCGCGGAGGTGCGGCCGGTCGCGAGCGGCACGCGCACCCTGAAGGACGCCACCAACGAGGCGATCCGCGACTGGGTGACGAACGTCCGCACCACCTTCTACGTGATCGGCTCCGTCGTGGGCCCCCATCCCTATCCGATGATCGTGCGCGACTTCCAGTCGGTGATCGGCCGCGAGACGATGGACCAGCTCGAGGAGCGCACCGGCCGGCGCGCCCCCGACGCGGTCGTCGCCTGCGTCGGCGGCGGCAGCAACGCGATCGGCATCTTCGCCCCGTACGCCTACCTGCCGGACGGCGAGCGACCCAGGCTGATCGGGGTCGAGGCGGCCGGCCACGGCATGGACAGCGGCGCGCACGCCGCGAGCATCTCGGCAGGCAAGCGCGGCGTGCTCCACGGCGCGCTGATGTACCTCCTGTCCGACGACGACGGTCAGATCTCCCCCGCGCACTCCGTGTCCGCCGGGCTGGACTACCCGGGCGTCGGTCCGGAGCACTCCTGGTACGCCGATGCGGGCCGCGCAGAGTACGTGGCGGTGGACGACGAGGCGGCGCTACGCGCGTTCGGGATGCTGGCCGAGATCGAGGGGATCATTCCCGCGCTCGAGACCAGCCACGCCCTCGCGTACGTCGCCGACCTCGCCCCCGAGCTCGGACCCGATGCCGACGTGGTCGTGAACCTGTCGGGCCGTGGCGACAAGGACGTGAACGAGGCGATGCGGGTGCTGGGCGCCCTGCGCGGGGAGGCGCCGTCGTGAGCCGCATCGAGCGCGCCTTCGCCCGAGCCCGCGCGGAGAATCGGGCCGCGTTCGTGGCGTACCTGACGGCCGGGTTCCCCGACCGCGAGGGGTACCTGCGCGCCGCCGAGGAGCTGCTGCGCACCGTGGACCTGCTCGAGGTCGGTCTGCCCTACTCCGACCCGCTGGGCGACGGGCCCACCATCCAGCGCTCCGGCGAGGCCGCGCTCCGCGCGGGCACCACCACCGCGGACGTGTTCGAGATGATCGCGGAGCTTCGCTCCCGCAGCGACGCTCCGTTGGTCCTCATGACGTACTACAACCCGATCTACTGCTACGCCCGCGGCGGCGAAGAGGGATTCCTGAGCGACCTCGCCGCGGCGGGCGCGGACGGCGTGATCCTGCCCGACCTGCCGCCCGACGAGGCGGACACGCTGATCGCCACCGCCCGCGATCTGGACCTGGCGACGATCTTCCTGGCGGCGCCGACCTCCACGCCCGAACGGATCGCGAAGGTGGTCGCGGCCTGCCGTGGGTTCGTCTACGCCGTCTCCGTCACCGGCGTCACCGGCGCGCGCGAGGCGCTCTCGGCCGACGTTCCCGACCTGGTCGCCCGGATCCGCGCGGCGTCCGAGCTTCCCGTCGCCGTGGGCTTCGGCGTGTCGAACGCCGCCACGGCGCGTCCCGTCGCCGCGGTCGCGGACGGCGTGGTGGTGGGCAGCGCGCTGATCCGGGCGTTGGACGAGGGTCGCGACGTCGGTGCGCTGGCCGAGGAGATCGCCGCGGCGTGCCGGCGCTGACGACGCGTCTCGGCCTCTCCGTCCGCGGGGCGCGTCCCGCGGACGGGTCGCGCTTCGCTGCCGCGTCAGTCGACGGTGACCGTCGCGACCGCGCCCAGACGCTCCGCGAGCGCCGGCGAGGTCCAGAGCTCGAACCCGTCCGCGCCGGGGACCGGCTCCGGCTCGACGTCCACCGCCCGCGCGAGCACCTCGGCGCCCGAGGCGCTGCGTAGCACCACCAGCGATCCGGGGGCCGCCCCGGGAAGGATCACGTCGTAGCCGGTCAGCCGAGCGTCCACGAGCAGCGTTCTTACGCCGTCCGGTCCTCCGGCGAGCTCGATCCTGACGTCGGCGACGCCGGTCGCGATCAGACCGATCGCCTCCGCCGCGGCGCGCGACAGATCGATCACACGGGCGTGGGCGAACGGCCCGCGATCGTTGATGCGAACGACGACGCTCCGACCGTTGTCGAGGTTCGTGACGCGCACGCGCGTGTCGAACGGCAGGCTCGGGTGCGCGGCCGTCAGCCGCGACGGATCGAACGTCTCGCCGTTCGCGGTCGGCCGCCCGGCGAAGTTGGGGCCGTACCACGACGCCTCGCCCCGCT
>CAZLQH010000046.1:2839-18731 GCA_964561595.1 uncultured bacterium
TCAGGACCAGGTCCGGCGGGCGAGCTCCTTCTGGCAGAGCACGAACGCTTCGTAGTCCTCGATCTCGGCCGACCCGTCCGCGATCGCGTCCTCGCAACGGGCGATCGTGCGGGCGAGCTCTTCGGTGCTCGCACGCCGGACGTGCTCGTGGTTGGGGATCGTGCGTTGGGGTTGCATCGCCATCGCCTTGGGCCTCGCCATCCGCGGAACGGGTGCCCTCCGGGTTCCGCTGTTCCGAAGGTACGAGGCGGAGTCTTACACAACTCTCACATCGCGGAGGCGTCCTGCGCGAACCGGCACGCGCCGCCCAGCGACGCCGTTCTCGGCTAGGGTACGACCGTGATCGACACCCACTGCCATCTCGACCGCTGCGACGACCTCGCCGTCGCGCTCGACAACGACCTGCGGGCCATGGTCACCGTCGGAACCGATCCGGATCGGAGCCGCGCTGCGGTGGCGCTGGCCGAGGCCGATCCGCGCGTGTTCGCGGTGGTCGGCGTGCACCCCAACGAGGCGTCCCGGGCCGACGATCCCGCCGTCCGCGCCGCGATCGTCGCGCTCGCGAGCCATCCCCGCGTCGTCGCCATCGGCGAGACGGGATTCGACGACCATTGGCGCGACGAGACCCTCGCGGCGCAGCGACGCGCCTTCGACTGGCACGCCGACGTCGCGCGCGCCACGGGAAAGCCGCTCGTGCTCCACGTCCGGGACCGGCAGGGGGGCGACGCGGCGTCGCGTGCCGCCGAGGACGCCGTCCGTGCCGCGCCCGACGTGCCCGGCGTGCTCCACTGCTTCGGCGGCGACCCGGGCCTGCTGGCCGCGGGCCTGGAGCTGGGCTGGATGGTGTCGTTCGCGGGCAACCTCACCTACAAGAGCGCGGCGAACCTCCGCGACGCCGCGGCGTCCGTCCCGGAGGACCGGCTGCTGGTCGAGACCGACGCGCCGTTCTTGGCGCCCGTCCCGCACCGGGGCCAGCGCAACCGCCCGGGGTGGGTCGCGCACACCGCGCAGCTGCTCGCGGAGACGCGCGGCGACGACCCGGACCGGCTCGAGCGCGTCCTGGACGGCAACGCCCAGCGGTTCTACCGCTTGCCGCCGACGTCCTGACCGTGCAGCTCGGCCAGCGGCTCGTGGCCGTCCCAGCGCAACACCTCCGCGAGCCTGGAGCGCGACAGCGGCCGATGCGGATCGCGTGGAATGAACGCGGTGACGACGTCGACGAAGCGGGGCTTGGCGAACTCCAGCACGACGTGGAGGGGCAGCTTCACCTCCGCGCTCACCGGGAGCCAGCCGAGCACCAGCAGGCGCTCGTCCTCGACGTAGCGCACCAGCTCCCGTCCGTGCAGCACGGTGGCGACGATGTCGCGCTCGGTGAATCCTTCCGCCGCGGCGTGCCGGACCGCGTGCCGCGCGAGCCGGTAGCGGCCGTCGCGGACCAGCGGCCGAAGATCGTCCAGGACACGCCGCCTGGGCTTGTTCGAACGACCTCCGCGCGCCGATGGCGGGGTTCCGGCGGTCGTCTCGGCGCACTCTCGGGACCGGGGGGCGTACGGGTCGCGACCGGACTCGTCCATCTCCGCCTCCTCGTCCGGCGCCGCGACGCCGGGCTCGGCCAGGCTACCATGAGGGCCTGCCAGGACGGCTAGGCTCACCGGCATGCATGCCCCCTCCGACGTGACGTTCGTCGAACGCGACGGCCCCGACGCCGAGACGATCCTCCGGCGTCTCCAAGCCCGCCTTTCGCGCTGGGGCACGGCGTCGCGGCTCCTCCGCTCGCACGATCGACCGGACCTCGGACTGCTCGTCGTCGACGGCGCCGCGCGCTTGAGCGACGACGACGTCCGGGGCGCCCGGGTCTGGCGCTTCGTCGACGCCGCCCCCGGCGGGCCGGACGCGGACCCGGCGCCCGAAGGGACTTCCGACACGGCACACGACGCCCCCGCGGCGGACGGCGGGACGGCGTCGTGACGCGCGTCGACACCCCGATCACCATTCAGGCGCGGGACGCCGACCTGTACCTCGAGCAGGTCGGCCCGCAGGAAGGCGCGGTCGTGTACTACCTCCACGGCGGCCCGGGCTACGGCGCGTTCAGCTTCCGCGACCTGATGGGCGACGACCTCGAGGACTACCGCATGGTGTACGCAGATCAGCGGGGCGGTGGCCGCAGCTACGCCGGCGCTCCGTTCGATCTCGACGACCTCGCCGACGACGTCGCGACCGCGCTGCGGGCGACCCGCCTGGAGCGCGCGACGCTGCTCGCCCACGGCTTCGGCGCGCTCGTCGCGGTCCGGGCGGCCCGGCGCCACCCCGACCGGGTCCGTCGCCTGGTGCTCGTCAACCCGTGGTTCTCGATGCCGCTCCTGGCGCGCACCCTGCAGCGGCGCGCGTCGTACCTCGCCGGCGTCCCCGAGGAGGCGCTGCCGGCGGAGGGCGCGCTCGCGGACGCGGACGCGCTCGATCCCGAGCGGCTGTCCGAGCAGGCGTACGACCTGATGCCGCCCAAGCAGCTCTTCGACGCGCTCGAGTTCCCCAACCCCGCGACGCGGATGCGTCTGGAGCACGCCGACGCCGTCGCGCAGTACGGACCGCAGAGCAACGAGGCGCCCCGCGACGTCTGGCGCGCCTCCGTCCTGGACGACCTCCCCGAGATCGACGTTCCGGTCGTCGCGCTGTTCGGCACGCGCGACGGCACGTCGTTCCCCGACCAGGCCGAGGCCGGCCTTCAGCGCCTCCCCGGAGCGACGACCGGCATGGTCGAGGGGGGGCACTATCCGTGGCTGGACGATCCGGCGGCGTTCGTGCCGCTGCTGCTCGAGGCGCTGGGGCCCACCCGGACGTCCCCGGACGAGCCGCCCGACGTGGCGGAGCAGACGTGAGGCCTTCCGCATCGCTTCGCCAGGGCCCCTGCTACGATCGCTCCGTGATCCTCCGTCCCGATCTCCGCGTGGACCGGGTCGAGCAGCTCAGTCTCGCGTACCTCGCCGAGCACGGCGTGCGCGGACTGCTGCTCGATCTCGACGAGACGCTCCTGCCCGCCGGCGCCGCCGAGCCCACGCGCGAGGTCGTCGCGTGGGCCACGTCGCTGCTGGGCGGCGGCCTGCGCCTCGCGATCGTGTCCAACGGACGGCCCGCACGCGTGCGGCTGACGGCGTCGAAGCTCGGCGTCCCGGGTCGCTGGCTGGTCGGAAAGCCGTGGCCCGGCGCCTACCGGCGCGGACTGCGCGACCTCGGCGTTCCCGCCTCGGAGGCCGCGATGGTCGGCGACCAGCTGTTCACCGACGTGATCGGGGCCCGTGCCGCCGGTCTGCGTACGATTCTCGTCCCGCCGCTGTCCAGCGCGGGCCTGCCGCACACCAGGCTCCTGCGCCGGATCGAAGCCGGTCTCCTCGAGGGGGGTGAACGTGGCCGTCCTGTCCATCGGTGACAAGCGCCTGGGCGCCGTACTGCTCGAGCGCGGGTACGTGACCGACGAAGCTCTGCAAGAAGCGATCCAGCGGCACGGCTCCGTCGGGGGCCGGCTCGCGGACGTGCTCGTGGACATCGGCGTCATCAGCGAGCAACGCATCGCGCGCGCCGTGGAAGAGTCGATCGGCATTCCGCTCGTGAACCTGCCCCGCGTCGACGTCCTGTCCGATGCGCTCGCGAAGGTCCCGGGCGACTTGGCCGAGGAGATCGGCGCCCTGCCGTTCGCGCTGGACGGCGACCGGCTCCGCGTCGCGTTCCGCGATCCGCTCGACGCGCTCGCGATCGAGGAGATCGAGGACGCCTCGGAATGTCTGGTCGAGCCGTACCAGGCGCTCCAGAACGAGCTGGCCTGGGCGCTTGCCACCTACTACCCCGAGCTCGGGCTCGAGCCCCCTCCGGACGTCGACGCCGATGTCGGCCAGCGGCTGGGCGCCCTCGCGCTCGAGCAGGGCCTGATCACGGAGGAGCAGCTGGACGCGGCCGTGGCCGAGCAGAAACGGACCGGGGGGCTGCTGGGCCGGCAGCTGATCGAGCAGGGCGCGCTGGACGACGACACGCTGGCGCGACTGCTGGCCCAGCAGGCCGACCTCGACTTCGTCGATCCGCTGGGCGAGCCGACCGACGACAGCCAGCTCGCGTCCAGCCTGCTGCGCCTCGACGCGGTCCAGTTCAGCGCCGTGCCGTACCAGCGCGACGGCGAGGCGCTGGTGATCGCGATCGCCGATCCCCGGCGCCGGGCCGACGTGGAAGCGATCGTGCCGGGACCGATCCGTTTCGTCGGCACGACGGAAGCCGAGGTCCAGCGTCGGATCGAGGCGCTCTACGCCGACGACAAGGGACGGCTGGGCGAGACGCTGCTGATGAGCAAGAAGCTCAAGCGCGAGCAGCTCAGGAGGGCGCTGGCCGAGCAGGCCAAGCTGGGCAAGGTCAAGCCGCTTGGAGAGCTGCTCGTGGACATGGGCTACGTCACGCAGGCCGAGATCGACGAGGCGCTCAACAAGCAGCGATCGGGCGGCGGACGGCTCGAAGACACCCTGGTGCAGTCCGGCAAGCTCAGCCCGACGATGCTCGCCAAGAGCCTCGCGATGCAGCTCGGCTACCAGTTCGTGGACGACGATCACGCCAAGGTCGACCCGTACGCCGTGAGCCTCGTGCCCGAGGCGACCGCTCGCCGCTACCAGGCGATGCCGATCCGACTCGAGGACGAGCAGCTGGTGGTCGCGATGAAGGACCCGCGTCACGTGTTCGCGCTGGACGACATCCGGCTGATCACCGGCAAGGAGATCCAGCCCGCCGTGGCGACCGAGGAGACGCTCGCCCGCCTCCTGAACCGGTTCTACCGCAACGACGCGAACATGGACGAGCTGGCCACCGCGCTGCTCGAGGAGGTCGGCAGCTCGTCCGCGGCGCAGCAGCCCGAGGAGGACACCAGCGCGATCGACGAGAACGCGCTGGTGAAGGTCGTGAACAACATCATTCGCGAGGCGATCCTCGGCGACTTCTCCGACATCCACATCGAGCCGCGACCGGAGAACGTGGTGGTCCGGGTTCGCAAGGACGGGACGCTGCGCGAGTACATGACGATGCCCAAGGCCACCGCCGGAGCGCTGGCGGCGCGCATCAAGATCATGGGCGGGCTGAACATCGCCGAGCGCCGCATGCCGCAGGACGGTCGCGTACGGTTCAAGGACAAGAGCACCGAGGTCGACCTGCGCCTCTCGACCCTGCCGACGGTCTACGGCGAGAAGGCCGTCATGCGCCTGCTCAAGAAGGCCTCCTCGATCCCCGAGATCGAGCAGCTGGGGTTCGCCGACTACAACTTCCGCACCTTCGAGGACGTGATCCAGAAGCCGTACGGCATGTTCCTGATCACCGGTCCGACCGGCTCGGGCAAGTCGTTCACGACGTTCAGCGTGCTCAAGCGGATCGCCGTCCCCGAGGTGAACGTCTCGACCGTCGAGGATCCCGTCGAGTACGAGATTCCCGGCATCAACCAGACGCAGGTGAACATGAAGGCCGGACTGGACTTCGCGCGCGCGTTGCGGGCGTTCCTCCGGCAGGATCCCGACATCATCATGGTCGGCGAGATCCGCGATCACGAGACCGCCAAGATCTCGATGGAGGCCGCCCTGACCGGCCACCTGCTGATCGCCACGCTCCACACGAACGACGCCGCCGGCGCGATCACCCGCCTCACCGAGATGGGGATCGAGCCGTTCAACGTCTCCGCCTCGCTGATCGGCGTGCTGGCCCAGCGACTCGTGCGCCGCGTGTGCGCCGACTGCCGGGTCGAGTACACGCCCGAGCCGGACGTGCTGCGCCGCCTCGGCATGGCCGAGGCCGAGATCAAGGGCAAGACCCTGTATCGCGGCGTGGGCTGCGAAACCTGCGGCGGATCGGGCTACAACGGCCGGTACGCCATTCACGAGCTCCTCGCGGTCGACGACGACCTCGAGGGCGCGATCGTTCGCGAGGCCTCCGCGCTGGAGCTTCGCGACCTGGCGGTCGAGAAAGGCATGAAGACGTTGCGGCAGGACGGAATCTACAAGGCGTTCCAGGGAATCACCACGCTCGAGGAGGTGCTGGCCCGCACCGCCGACTGAGGCGGACGGGGCGGCACGCTCGGAGGACACCATGGCCGATCAGATTCGACAGACCCAACTCCAGGTGGACATCGTCGACCTGCTTCGCATGGCGATGGAGCGCAACGCGTCCGACCTGTTGCTCACCGTCGGCCTCCCCCCGATGCTCAAGGTCGACGGCGACTGGAAACCGACCGAGCACGACACGATGACGCCGAACATGACGCGCCGGCTGATGTACTCGATCATGGACGAGAAGAAGCAGCGCAACTTCGAGGAGCGCAAGGACCTCGACTTCTCGTTCAGCCTCTCCGGACAGGGCCGCTTCCGCGTGAACTGCTTCCAGCAGCGCGGCTCGGTCGGCGGGGTGATGCGCACGATCAGCGAGGACGTGCTCAGCTTCGACCAGCTCGGCCTCCCCAAGGAGGTCGCCGACGTCGCGCGTCTCCCCCGTGGGCTGGTGCTCGTCACGGGCCCGACCGGCTCGGGCAAGTCGACGACGCTGTCGACGATGATCGACCTGATCAACGAGGAGTACGCCAAGCACATCGTCACCGTCGAGGACCCGATCGAGTTCTTCCACCGCCACAAGACCTCGGTCGTGAACCAGCGCGAGATCGGCGAGGACACCCGCGACTTCCACGCCGCGCTGAGGAGCGTCCTGCGCCAGGCGCCCGACGTCATCCTCGTGGGCGAGATGCGCGATCACGAGACGATCGGCGCCGCCGTCACCGCCGCGGAGACCGGCCACCTGGTCATGGGCACGCTGCACACGAACACCGCCTCCGAGGCGATCGACCGCATCATCGACGTCTTCCCCGAGGCGCAGCAGGAGCAGGTCCGCGTCCAGCTCGCGAACAACCTGCAGGCGATCCTGACGCAGCAGCTCTTGCCGAAGGCGACCGGCGGCCGGACGCTGGCGTACGAGTTCCTGATCGCCACCCCCGCTGTGCGCAACATGATCCGGGAAGGCAAGAGCCACCAGATCCTCTCCTCGATCCAGACCGGCGGACAGCTGGGCATGATCACGATGGACGCCAGCCTGGCCGACCTGCACCTGCGCAAGCAGATCACCTACGAGATGGGGATCTCCCGCTCGGTCGATCCGAAGGAGTTCGCGAGGCTCGTCGAGTCGGGCGGCCTGGCGGGCAGCGCCGAGGCGGCCCAGCAGCAGTCGCGGGGAGCGAACGCCGTGCCCGCCGCGCGGCCCACGCCGGAGCGCGGCCGCACCGGGCCGGGCGGCGGATTCGGCCGGGGGGGCCGCTGAGCGATCCGCTCGCGCCGCGAGCGCGGCTCGGCCGTGAAGCGAGGAACGACAGTTGAACGCCGCCCGGTGCGATTCGCACCGGGCGGCGTTGAGCTCGCCTCCGCTCCGCCGCGGAGCCGCTTCCCTAGATCACCTTCTCGCGCAGCCAGCCCGACACGAACTCGCCCGCCACGACGACGGACAGGATCGCGAGCAGGATCAGCGAGACCTCCTGCCACTTGAACGTGTCGATCGCCCCCTGCAGCAGCAGCCCGATCCCGCCGGCGCCCACCAGGCCCAGGACGGTCGACTCGCGGATGTTGATGTCCCAGCGCAGGATGCTGACCGCGAAGAAGGTCGGCAGCACCTGCGGCACGACGCCGTAGGCGATCACCTTCGCCTCGTTCGCGCCGGTCGCCTCCATCGCCTCGACGGGACGGCGATCGATCTCCTCGATCGCCTCGGCGATCAGCTTCCCGAGGAACCCGATGGAGCGGAACGCGACCGCAAGGATGCCGGCCAGCGGGCCGGGGCCGAAGATCGCGACGAACAGCAGCGCCCAGATGATCGTGTTCACCGAGCGCGTCGACACGACGATCAGGCGCCCCAGCGCCAACGTCGCCCCGTTCGGGCTGGTGTTCTGGGCCGCCAGGTAGGCGACGGGCAGCGCCAGCACCAGCGCCAGCAGCGTCGCCAGCGTGGCGATGTGGATCGTCTGCAGCATGG
Organism: uncultured bacterium; assembly: GCA_964561595.1. Classification (GTDB taxonomy): domain Bacteria; phylum Deinococcota; class Deinococci; order Deinococcales; family Trueperaceae; genus SLSQ01. Next base: position 10,859 of record CAZLQH010000046.1, read on the forward strand.
CGGCGAGGATCAGGTCGAGGTTCGACGGGTCGGGCGGCGACATGCGACCGAGCAGGTCGGCGATCTGCGCCGGCGCGTCCACCACCCACGGCCAGAAGATGTCCACGCCACGCACCGACCAGACGAGCAGCGCGACGACGACCAGCCACGCCGCGAACCGGGCCAGCCGCTCCGCCGCCGACCGGCGCACCCAGCGGTAGCCGCCGACGTCGCTCACGAGATCCCCCGCCGGATCCGGCCGCTGACGATCTCGGTCGCGAACACCAGCGAGATGATCGCGATCAGGATGGCGAACGCGAAGTCGTAGTCGTACCGACCGAACGCGTTCATCAGGGTGCTGCCGATGCCGCCCGCGCCGACGATCCCGACGACCGTCGAGGCGCGCAGGTTGATGTCGAGCTGGTAGAGCGCCAAGCCGATCTGGCGCGGCATCACCTGCGGAGCCACCGCGTAGAGCAGCACCTTGAGGTAGTTCGCGCCCGCCGCCTGCATCGCCTCGACCTGGCCCCAGTCGATCTCCTCGATCGCCTCCGCGAGCAGCTTGCTGACGAACCCGATCGTGTAGACGATCAGCGTCAGGATCCCCGCCAGCGCGCCGAAGCCGACCGCCTTGACGAAGATGATCGCGACGATGACCGGATGGAACGAGCGCGCGGTGATCACCGTCGCGCGGCCCAGCACGTACACCGGCACGGGAACGACGTTCCGCGCCGAGAGGATGGCCAGTGGAACGCTGAGCACCACGCCGACCGCCGTCGCGATCAGCGCGATCTGGATGCTCTCCAGGAAGCCCGAGAGGAGCAGCTGCCAGCGGGCGAAGTCCGGCGGGATCGCCCCGCCGAAGATCTGCGCGGCGCGAGGAAAGCCGGCCACGATCCGTTGCGGGTCGATCGGGATCGACGACACGGCCCACGCCAGGTAGGCCGCGACGGCCAGCCAGATGCCGTAGCGGAGCGCCGGGTTCGCGATGAAGGGCGGCTTGCGCCACCGGAAGCCCTCGGTCGCCGCGCGGCTCACGCGCTCACCGCCGGGCCGCGAGGCTTCTCGCCCAACGCTTCGGCCGCCGCCTCCTCGTCGCCTTCGTAGATGCGATCGAACGCCTCGTCGTCCAGCGCGCCGGGCTCGCCGTCGAAGATGATCCGACCGTGCCGGAGGCCGACGATGCGCTCGGAGTAGCTCTTCGCCTGGGCGACGTTGTGGATGTTGATCAGCACCGGCAGCGACAGCTCGGCCGAGAGATCGCGCATCAGGTGCATGATGCCCTCCGCCGTCTTCGGGTCCAGCGACGCCGTCGGCTCGTCGGCCAGCAGGATCTCCGGCTCCTGCATCAGGGCGCGGACCACCCCGACGCGTTGACGCTCGCCACCCGAAAGCGCGTCGGCACGGGTGTTGACGTACTTGGCGAGCCCCACGCGCTGCAGCAGGCCGTACGCGCGATCGACGTCCTCCTGCGGGTAGCGCCGCAGCAGTGCCGGCGCGAACCCGACGTACCCGAGCCGGCCGGCCAGCACGTTCTCCATCACCGTGAGGCGCTCCAGCAGGTTGAACCCCTGGAAGACCATGCCGATGCGCCGGCGTGCACGTCGCAGCTCCCTGCCGCGCAGCGTGGTCAGCTCCATGCCGTTCAGACGGATCGAGCCCGACGTGGGCTCGACCAGACGGTTGATGCACCGCAGGAGCGTGCTCTTCCCCGCGCCCGACGATCCGATCACGGCCGTTACGCTCTTCTCCGCGACGGACAGATGGAGGCCCTTCAGCACCGGGTCGCCGTCACCGTAGCGCTTCACCAGATCTTGGATTTCGAGCATGGGCATCATCGTCGCACATTCGGCACGAACGTGGGCCGGCCCCACGGTGGTGGAACCGGCCCCGAACGCGCTCGCGGCGCTGCACGCGCAACGCCTCGCCGCGAGGCGATCGACCTAGGCGCGACTACTCGCTCGCGAGCCCTTCGGGCGTGTACTGCACGCCGTTCGCCGCCTGGATCGTGCGGATGATCTCCCAGTCCTCCTGATAGGTGATCGGGATGAACTTCTCGACCCCGCCGAACTCCTCGCCGAGCTCCGTGCCGACGAAGTCGAAGCTGAAGAACGCCTCTTCGATGCTGGCCGCGAGGTCGGGATGGAGGTCGTGCGCGTAGCCGTACGAGGTGGTCGGGAACGAGCGCGACTCGAAGATGATCTTGACCTCTTCGGGGTCGTACAGACCCCGCTCGGCCATGCGGTCGACGACCTCGGACGCGACCGGGGCGGCGTCGTAGTCGCCGGCCACCACGCCCAGCATCGACTGATCGTGGCTTCCGGAGTAGACGACCTCGTAGTCCTCGCCAGGGACGACGCCCTCGCGCGGGAAGAGCGCGCGCGGCGCCTGGTTGCCCGAGTTCGAGGTGGGCGAGGTGTGCGCGATCCGCTTGCCTTCGAGGTCGGCCATCGTATCGATGCCGCTGTCCACGCGGGTGTAGAGCTGCAAGGTGTAGCCGAAGCGGCCGTCGTCGCTGCCCATCAGCGCGAACGGCACGTACCCGGCGAGGTTCACCGCGAACGGCGTCGGACCGGTCGAGAAGCCGGCGACGTGGAGACGTCCGCTGCGCATCGCCTCGACCTGCGCGGAGTTCGACTGGACGGCGAAGAACCGGACGTTCCGGCCGGTCACTTCGGAGAGGTGATCGATGAACGGCTGCCAGATGTCCTGGTAGATGGCGGGATCCTCGACCGGCGTGTAGGCGAACACGATCGTGTCGGGATCGAGCCACTCGCTCTCGTCCTCGGGGCGATCGGCGACGAGGTCGCCGTCGTCGTCGCAGTACATCGGATCGAGCGCGCCCCGGTTCTGGCAGTCGTCGCCCTGGGCGAACGCCGCCTGAGCGAAGAGGAGCATGGCGATCGTCGCCAGCCACGGTGCGATCGAGAAGCGGCGGTACGGACGTGCTTGACGCATGGGGGCCTCCTTGGCCGTACGAACGGACGCACTCCAGCCTACGGCGACCCGGCCGGCCGCGCCTCGCCGTCGTGGCTTCGCGTCGCCCGACGGTTTCGCCAGCCGCCGAACCACGGCGACCGCGTACGAACTGGAACGTGACGTAACGGTAGCACCCGCCCCGGGACCGGTCAACGAGCCACGGGCTCCGGCCTCGACGCGGCGCGGGCCCTGCGCTCGACGCCGCGCGGCAGCGCTCCGTGTTGATCTTGGAAGGCGCCCTCCGTATACTCGCTGACGATGTTCCGAGGCTCGACCCACATCCGTCGTCGCTTGCTCGCGATTCGCTGGAGGCAGACCGTTCTGCTAGCCGGGGAGGGGTCGGACGCCTAGCGTCGCGCACCGTCCCAGGAGACGGCCGACGTCACGGCACCGGCCCCTGCAGCGACGGGGGCCGGTGCCGTCTGCGGCGTCGGCCGGCCACGTTCGCCCGATCCGCACGACCGACCCGGCACCCGTCACGAACGGGACCCGCGAAACCGCCACTCCGCCACGACCCGCGAGGGAGCATCGATGACCGATACCGCACCGAGAAGCCTGTTCGACAAGGTCTGGGACGCGCACGCCGTGCGCGAGCTGGGCGACGCGCGCACGCAGCTGCTGATCGGCACCCACCTGATCCACGAGGTCACCAGCCCGCAGGCGTTCGGCATGCTGCGCGAGCGCGGCCTGCCGGTCCGCATGCCCGAGCGGACCTTCGCCACCGTCGACCACATCGTGCCGACGCACAGTCGCCTGGAGCCGTTCGAGGATCCGCTCGCGGACGAGATGATCCGCGAGCTGCGGAGCAACTGCGCCGAGCACGGCATCACGCTGTTCGACCTCGACACCGGCCGGCAGGGCATCGTGCACATGGTCGGTCCGGAGCAGGGCATCACCCAGCCCGGCACCACGATCGCGTGCGGCGACAGCCACACCAGCACGCACGGCGCGTTCGGCGCGATCGCGTTCGGGATCGGCACCAGCCAGGTGCGGGACGTCCTGGCGACGCAGACGCTGATCATGGGTCGCCTGAAGGTCCGCCGCATCGAGGTGAACGGCGAGCTCCCGCCCGGCGTGTACGCCAAGGACGTGGTGCTGCACATCATCCGGACGCTGGGCGTGAACGGCGGGATCGGCTACGCGTACGAGTACGCCGGCGAGGTGTTCGACCGCATGTCGATGGAAGAGCGCATGACGGTGTGCAACATGTCGATCGAGGGGGGCGCCCGCTGCGGCTACGTGAACCCCGACCAGACGACGTTCGACTACCTCGAAGGCAGACCGTACGTCCCGCACGGCGCCGACTGGGACGCCGCCGTCGAGCGCTGGCGCGAGCTGGCCAGCGACCCCGGCTGCGCCTACGACGACGTGGTCGTCATCGACGCCGCCGACATCGCGCCGACCGTCACCTGGGGCATCAACCCCGGCCAGGCGATCTTCATCGGCGACAACGTGCCCGATCCCGCGCTCGCCGCCGACGAGGCCGAGCGCGCGTCGATCCAGGAAGCGCTCGATCACATGAAGCTCCGCCCCGGTGCGCCGATCGCGGGCACGAAGGTGGACGTCGCCTTCTTCGGTAGCTGCACGAACGCCCGGCTGAGCGACTTCGTCGAAGCCGCCCGCGTGCTCGAGGGGCGCACCGTGGCTCCCGGCGTCGAGGCGATCGCCGTGCCCGGCTCGCAGCTCGTCAAGGCCGAGTGCGAGAAGCTGGGCATCGACAAGGTGTTCCGCGACGCGGGGTTCGAGTGGCGCGGCGCGGGCTGCTCGATGTGCCTGGCGATGAACCCCGACAAGCTCGTCGGCGACCAGCTGTGCGCCAGCAGCTCGAACCGGAACTTCAAGGGCAGGCAAGGGAGCATCACCGGGCGAACCGTGCTGATGAGCCCCGTGATGGTGATGGCGGCGGCGGTGACCGGCCACGTCGCCGACGCGCGCGACGTGTTCGGAACCGCCCGGGAGGTGACGGCGTGAGCGCCCTCGAGAAGATCCGCACCGTCCGCGGCACCGCGGTGGTGGTGCCCGGCGACGACATCGACACCGACCGGATCGTGCCGGCCCGCTTCCTGAAGTGCGTCACGTTCGACGCGCTCGGACCGCAGCTGTTCTACGACGAGCGCTACGCCGAGGACGGCACCCCCAAGGATCATCCGCTGAACGCGCCCAGCGCGAGCGACGCCACGATCCTCGTCAGCGGCTTCAACTTCGGGAGCGGCAGCAGCCGCGAGCATGCGCCGCAGTCGATCCACAAGGCCGGCTTCCGCGCGCTGATCGCCGGCAGCTTCGCCGAGATCTTCTTCGGCAACGCCACGACCTTGGGCATGCCGTGCGTCACGCTGGACCCCGAGGACCTCGGCGTGCTCGCCAAGCTGCTGCGGAGCGTCCCGGACACGGTCGTCGAGGTCGACGTCGCGGCTCGCGAGGTGCGGGCCGCGGGCCGCGTCTTCCCCGCCCACCTGCCGGGCGGCGCGCACGGCGCCCTGCTCGAGGGCCGTTGGGATCCGCTGAGCGACCTGCTCGAGGGCGCCGACGACGCGGTCGCGCTGGCGGAGCGGCTGGGCTACCGCACGGCCGCCGGTCCGGCATGAGCGACACCCGCGCCGACGCGCGTCACGACGCCACGACGGCCGTCAAGCGGATCGCCGTCCTCCCGGGCGACTTCATCGGCCCCGAGGTCGTGGACGCCGCCCTGCGCGTTCTGGAGGCCGTCGCGCCCCGCCACGGCCTCGCCCTCGAGACGCGCTCGCTGCCGTTCGGCGGCGCCGCGATCGACGCGCACGGCGAGCCGCTCCCTCCGCTCACGCGCACAGCGCTGACCGAGGTGGACGCGGTGCTGATGGGGTCGGTCGGAGGTCCTCAGGACCACGCCTGGAACCGGCTCCCCCGCGAGCTGCGGGTCGAGTCCGGCCTCCTGGCGCTGCGCAAGCACCTCGGCGTGTACGCGAACCTTCGCCCCGTCACGGTGTTCGAGGGGCTCGAGCGGCTGAGCCCGCTGCGGGCCGAGGTGGCGCGCGGCACCGACCTGCTGATCGTGCGGGAGCTGACCGGCGGCATCTACTTCGGGCGCCCCAGCGAAGCCAGCCACGACGTCGGCCTGTCCACCATGATCTACACGCGCTCCGAGGTCGAGCGGATCGCCCGCGTGGCGTTCGACGCCGCGCGGGGCCGCGGCGGCACGGTCGTCAGCGTCGACAAGGCGAACGTGCTCGACGTCTCGCAGTTCTGGCGGGACGTCGTCGTCGGGGTGCGCGAGGCGGAGTACGCCGACGTGACGCTGGAGCACCTGTACGTCGACAACGCGGCGATGCAGATCGCCAGCGATCCGCGGCAGTTCGACGTGATCGTCACCGGCAACCTGTTCGGCGACATCCTGTCCGACCTCGCTGCGGTGATCCCGGGCTCGCTGGGCCTGCTGCCCTCCGCCAGCCTGGGTGGGCGCGTCGGCCTGTTCGAGCCGGTCCACGGCAGCGCGCCGGACATCGCCGGCAAGGGCGTCGCCAACCCCGTAGGAACGATGCTCAGCGCCGCGATGATGCTCCGTCACGGCCTCGATGCGCCCGCTGCCGGAGACGAGATCGAGACCGCGGTCCGCGCCGCGCTGGCCGACGATCCCACCGTCGACCTGGGAGGGACCCGCGGGACGGACGCGTTCACCAGCGCCGTCATCGACGCCCTCCCATGATCCGGCCGGCAGGCCGCGTCGCCGGGTTCGGCGAGACCGTGTTCGCCACCTACGCCCGTCTGTCGGCGGAGCACGGCGCGTTGGATCTCGGCCAAGGGTTCCCCAGCGACGGCCCGCCCGCCTTCGTGCGGGACGCGCTGCGCGCCGCGGCGGACGGTCCGCAGCAGTACGCCCCTCTACCCGGGCTGCCCGACCTGACCCGCGAGATCGCGTTCGATCACGGACGCTGGCTGGGCCGCGAGCTGGACCCCACCGCGAACGTGCAGGTGACCGACGGCGCGACCGAGGCGCTGTTCGCGGCGGTACAGGCGTTCGTGAACCCCGGCGACGAGGTCGTCGTGTTCGAGCCGTTCTACGACGCCTACCCCGCCGACGTCACGATGGCCGGAGGCGTCGTCCGCGCCGTACCGCTGGAGCCGGGGAGCGACGGGCGCTGGACGTTCGATCCGGACCGACTCGGCGCCGCCGTCGGACCGCGGACGGCGGCCATCGTCGTGAACACGCCGCACAACCCGACAGGCACCGTGTTCCGCGAGGCCGAGCTCGACGCGATCGTCCGCGAGGCCCAGCGCGCAGGAGCGCTCCTCGTCAGCGACGAGGTGTACGAGCACCTCGCGTTCGACGGTCCCGTCCGCCTGGCCACCCGGCCGGGGGCGTGGGAGCGGACCCTGAGCATCTCGAGCTTCGGCAAGAGCTTCTCCGCCACCGGCTGGAAGATCGGCTGGGCCGTCGGGCCGGAGGCGTTGATCGTGCCCCTCCGGAGGGCGCACCAGTGGATCCCGTTCGCCGTCGCCACGCCCCTGCAGGCCGCCGCCGCCGCGTCGCTCAGGGCCGCGCGGGCGGACGACGACGCCTACTGGAGGTCGCTGCGCGACGCGTACCGTACGCGCGCCGACACCCTCGTCGCGGCGCTGGCGCCGACGCCGCTGAAGGCGGTCCGACCGGAGGGCGGCTACTTCGTGATGGCCGACGCCAGCGCGCTGGGCTACGACGACGACGTCGCCGCCTGCCGCGACCTACCCGTCCGCGCCTCGGTGGGCGCCATCCCGCCCAGCGCGTTCTACACGCCACCGCACCGCCACCTGGCGCGTCGCTGGATCAGGCTGGCGTTCTGCAAGCCGCAAGCCGAGCTCACCGAAGCAGGACGTCGCCTGGCCACGCTCGAGCCGGCCGGCACGGCCTCCACACCGTCGTCCCCCACCCACGAGGAGTCTCCAACGCCATGAGCGACACCCC
>CAZLQH010000047.1:0-18190 GCA_964561595.1 uncultured bacterium
GCGTCGACGGCGTGATCACCGACCGGCCCGACCGCGCCCTCGCCGTCACGGGACGCCCCGTTCCGGAGGGTGCGGTGCCGTCCTTCGTGGCACCCTAGCCGGTCGCGACGGCCACGCGGACCTTTCGTGAGCGTGCGTAGTTCAGGATCAGCACGGCGAGGACGGCGGTGAAGCCGGCCACCTCGACGGGGAAGGATGGCCAGAAGATCGCGACCATCCCTGCCGTCGCGACGATGCGAGAGATCCACATCATGCGGGTGAAGAGGAACCCTTCGAGCGCGGCTGCGAACGCGCCGAGCGCCGCGAACGCCGTCAGGACGTTCCAGCCGACCAGCAGCCAGGGGCCGCCGGTGATGATCTCGGGGTTGAACACCATGAACATCGGGATCAGGTAGAGGCCCTTCGCGAACTTCCACGCTTCGACGCCGGTCCGCATCGGGTTGGCGCCCGCGATCCCCGCGCCGGCGAAGGCGGCCAGGGCGACGGGGGGCGTGACGTTGGAGTCCTGCGAGTACCAGAACACCAGCAGGTGCGCGATGATCAGCGGAATGCCGAACTCCTGCGTGAGCGCGGGACCGGTCAGCACGATCAGCACGATGTAGCTGGCCGTGACGGGCAGGCCCATGCCCAGGATGAGGCTGGCGATGATCACCATGAGCAGCGCCAGCAGCAGATTCCCGCCCGAGAACGACAGCATCAGCGACGAGAACTTCAGGCCCAGGCCGGTCAGGCCCACCACGCCCACGACGATTCCCGCCACCGCGCATGCCACCGAGACGGGCAGGGCGTTCCGGGCGCCGATCTCGAGCGCCTCGACGGTGCGGACCGTGCCGCGCACCAGGGCGCGGCGCCACCCCTCGTCCTTGCGCACGCCGGCGGCGGGGAGGACGCCGGACACGAGGCTGGTGGGCATGCCCGCCTCGATCGGAACGACGCTGGTGGCGTCCGGCACCTCGGCGTGGCCCAGCATGAAGCGGCGCACGACGTAGCGGAGCGCGCTGACGCCCAGGATGCCGACGATCGAGATGAAGCCCACGCGGGCGGGCGAGATGTTCTGCATCAGGAACCAGACGAGCAAGCCGAGCGGGAACAGGAAGTGCCAACCGCGCGCGAACACCTGGCGCAGCTTGGGGAGCTCCTCGGAGGTCATGCCGCGCATGCCGCGCTTGGCGGCGATGATGTCGACGAACAGGTAGACGGTGGTGAAGTAGAGGATCGCTGGCAGGATCGAGAGCTTGACGATCTCGACGTACGGCACGCGGGTGTACTCGGCGATCAGGAACGCACCGGCGCCCATGATCGGCGGCATGATCTGGCCGCCGGTCGAGGCGGCCGCCTCGACGCCGCCGGCCTCCTCGGGCTTGTAGCCCAGCTTCTTCATGAGCGGAATCGTGAACGCGCCGGTGGTGACGACGTTCGCGATGGCGCTGCCCGAGATCGAGCCCATCATGCCGGACGCGATCACGGACGCCTTGGCCGGCCCGCCACGCTGACGACCGGCGGCGGCGTAGGCGAGATCGATGAAGAACTGCCCCGCGCCGGTGATCTCGAGGAACGCGCCGAACAGCACGAAGATGTACACGAACGTCGCGGCGACGCCCAGAGGAAGGCCGTAGATGCCCTCCTGCCCCAGGTAGAGCTGCGCGACGATGCGGCCCAGGTCGTAGCCACGATGCTCCAGGATGCCGGGCAGCGTGATCATCGAAAGCGGACCGCGCGGTCCGATCATGGCGTAGAGGATGAACACGACGCCGATGATCGAGATGGTCGGGCCGATCACGCGGCGGGCGGCCTCCAGCACGACCAGCGTCGCGATCACGCCCATCGTGATGTCGGTCTGGATCCAGAAGCCGGCCCGGTTCACGATGGCGTCCAGGTTCAGCACCAGGTAGCCGCTGATCGTCAGCGACCCGGCCAGCAGCGCCAGGTCCACCGGCCAGCGGATCCAGGCGCGCTTGCTGACGGGGAACAGCAGGTAGGCGAGCACCAGGATCAGGCCGAGGTGGATGCCGCGCTGGTAGAAGAGGTTCAGGGTCTGAACGCCCGCCGTGTACAGCTGGAACAGCGACAGCGCGATCCCGGTGAGCGCCACGACGGCGGCCGTGATCTGGGCGACGCGACCCGGCGTCGGGCGATCGGCGGTCGGTGGGGCGCCCCGCACCTGATCGCTCCCGCTCATCGCTGGCGGACCGCGATCAGGACGCGCTGGCCGGCGGCCAGGGTAGAGAGGTTCACGCGGTCGCCGTCGTGCACCAGCGTGTGGCCGACCCGCTCCGAGCCGACCCGGAGCCAGTAGGCGTCGCCCGGAACGGGCTCGTCCAGGTCGCGGATCCAGTAGCCTCCGGCGCCGTCGGACTCGGCTCGGCCCCGGCCGGGAATATGGCCCAGGCCGGCGTCGAACGCGGGGGTGTGGCTGTGCGTCAGGAGCATCGTCCCATCCCGGAACTCGTAGAAGTCGCGGACCAGGATCCCGGTGACCGAGTGGTGCCAGGCCAGGTGCCAGCGCGGTTCGTCGGCAAGCGGAAGACGGACCAGCTCCCGGCCTTCCGGACCGGTGACCACCAGATACGGGGCGGTCTGGGCGGCGGCGCTGCCGAGGAGGAGCGTCAGATAGAGCAGCAGCAGCGGTTGGAGCAGCAGCGGAGGGAACGGCTGGGCAGCGGCCGATGCGGGAGAGGCCCGGTCGGGCCTCTCCCTGCGCCGGATCAGCGAGCGTTCGGACATGAACGCCGCCAGGGACGCAGCCATGAACGCCACGGCGACGTCACGTCAGGCGGGCGTCACTGCGGGGGCAGCAGCCGCTCGGGCACGTCGTAGCCCTGGTCCTGGTAGTACTGGACCGCGGCCGGGTGCAGCGGGATCGGGGCGGCCGAGAGCGCCAGCTCGGGCGTGGTGTCGTTGGCCGAGGGGTGCACGGCGATCACGTCGTCGATGTTGGCGTAGAGCGCGTCCAGGAAGGCGTACGCCAGCTCGTCGTCCATCTCGGCGCGCACCAGGATCACGTTGGGCGTGCCGATCGTCGAGACGTCCTCGTCAACGCCGGGGTAGGTGCCCGCCCGGATGGTGTACGGCGCGAACACGTCGCTGGCGGCCAGGCCGTTCTCGAGCTCCTCGCCGGTGATCGACACGAGCTCGATGTCGCGCGTGGTGGCGAGGTCCAGGATCGAGCTGGTGGGGGGCCCCACCGACCAGAAGCCGGCGTCGATCTGGCCGTCACGGAGCGCGGCGGCGGTCTCGTTGAAGTTCAGGCGCTGCTCGTCGAAGTCGTCGTAGGTCACGCCGTTCGCTTCGAGGATCGTCTGGGCGGAGACCTCGGTGCCGCTGCCGGGGGCGCCGACGCTGACGCGCTTGCCGACGAGGTCCGCGAGCGACTCGATGCCCGAGCCTTCGAGGGTGACGAGCTGGACGGCGTTCGCGTACGCCACGCCCAGCGCGCGCAGGTTCGGGAGCTGCGGGGGCTGGCCGTCGCCGCCGAAGTTGCCGGTGCCGGTGTACGCCTGGTACACGGTGTCGGCCAGCGCCAGCGCGATGTCGCTGTCGCCCCGCGCGATCAGGCCGGCGTTCTCGACCGAGGCTCCGGTGACCTCGGCGGCCGCCGTGTAGTCCTCGAGGTGCTCGTTGACGAGCTCGGCATAGGCGCCGCCGGTGGGGTAGTACACCCCGCCGGTACCGCCGGTGGCGATCGACAGGCTGCCTTGGGCGACGACCATCCCGGACGCGAGAATCGATGCGGCGAGCGCCGCGAACAGGGTGCGAATGCGCATGGTTCCTCCTCTTGAGTTGACGACGTACCCCCAGAGGATAGTCGCCCGAACCTTCGGTGCCGCTTGGGTACCCTGCGAGGCTCTACAACGCACCGGCGCGAATCGGGCGCACGACGGCGGGCGCGCGGTTCCGGTCGCAGGCGTCGACGCCGGTGGTAGAACGAGCGCCATGCTTCGCGATGTGCTGGTGCTCGACCTGTCGCGTGTCCTGGCGGGGCCGTACTGCACCCAGCTGCTGGCCGACCTCGGGGCCCGCGTGATCAAGGTCGAGGCGCCGCGCGGCGACGACACGCGCGGCTGGGGCCCGCCGTTCGCGGGCGACCAGAGCGGGTACTTCCTCTCCGTGAACCGCGGCAAGGAGAGCCTCGCCGTCGATCTGAAGCGGCCGGAGGGCCGCGCGATCGTGCAGCGCCTGGCCGCCCGCGCGGACGTCCTGGTCGAGAACTTCAAGGTGGGCGACCTGGCGCGCTACGGCCTGGACCCGGCGTCGCTCGCCGGCGCCAATCCGGCGCTGATCTACGCGTCGATCACCGGCTACGGCGCCCAGGGGCCACGCGCGGCGGAGCCCGGCTACGACGCGGCGCTGCAGGCGATCACCGGCCTGATGGCGATGACCGGCGAAGCGGAGGGCGGTCCGGTCAAGCTGGGCGTCGCCTGGATCGACGTGCTGACCGGCCTGCACGCTGCGGTCGGGGTCCTGGCCGCGCTGCACGAGCGGGCTCGCACCGGCCGTGGTCGCCACCTGGAGCTGTCGCTGTTCGAGGTCGGCTTGGCCAGCATGGTGAACCAGGCGCAGGGCGCGCTTCTGACCGGCGCGGCGCCGCGCCGGATGGGGAGCGCCCACCCCAGCATCGCGCCGTACCAGGCGTTCGCGACGGCGGACGAGCCGATCATGCTGGCGGTCGGCAACGATCCGCAGTTCGCGCGCGCCACGGCGGTGCTGGACCTGCCCGAGGTGGCGGACGATCCGCGCTTCGCGACGAACGCGGCCCGGGTCGAGCACCGCGACGAGCTGCTGCCGATGCTGCAGCGACGCTTGCGCAGCGCCGGCCGGGCCGCCTGGCTGGAGCGATTCCAAGAGGCCGGCGTCTCGGCCACGCCGGTTCTGGACCTGCCGGACGCCCTGCACGATCCGCAGGCGGCCGCGCTGGGCACCGTCGGTCGCTACCGGCACCCGACCGCGGGCGAGGTGCCGTTCGTACGGAGTCCGTTACGGCACCGGCGGGACCTGAGCGGGACGGGGGCGGCCGACGAAGATGAACGACCGGGAACGGACACGGCCGGCGCGACGCCGCGTCCGCCCCGACTCGGCGAGCACGGGGCGCCGCTGCTGCGCGAGCTCTTGGGTCTGTCTGACGACGAGATCGCGGCGCTGGCCCGGTCGGGCGTCGTGTCGCTGGGAGACGAGACGCCCTAGGCCGCGTCGTCGGGCGTTCGCGCGAACACGCGACGGAGCCGCTCGACCTCGAACTTCGGCGTCCGATCGGCGCGGAACAGGCCGTTGATCTCCTGCTCGACGTCGGTGAGCTGGGTGTAGCAGTAGCCGCGAACGCGGGGGGCGGCCAGTACGGCGTCCACGAGTCCGTGCAGGCGCTGGTGGAACGCCGACTCGTCCTGCGGCGCATCGCCGTACCCCCACGCCTGCTCGCGCGGCTCGTCGCCCGGCGGCCAGCGGGCGCCGCCGAACTCGTCGACGAGGACCGGCTGGCCGCCGTAGCGTTCCAGGTCCGGCCGGTGCCGGTAGGCGGGTTCCTGGGCCAGGGCCCGGGCCAGCTCGCCTGGGTCCTGCGTGTACAGATGGACGGTCCACAGGTCGGTGTCCTGGTGGACCCAGCCCGAGGCGTCGTTCACCGGCCGGGTCGGATCCAGCGTGCGGGTCAGGGTGGCGGCGTCGCGGACGAGGCGGCGGTGCTCGGGACCTACGACGCGGTCCTCGGTCTCGTTCAGCGGCGTCCAGGCGATGATCGACGGCTGATCGCGGTCGCGTACGACCAGCTCGGCCCACTCGGCCAGCAGGTTGCGGCCGGCCACCGGATCGTTCTCGTCGATGCCCCACGACGGCATCTCTGCCCAGGTGAGCCAGCCCAGCCGGTCGGCGTGCCAGTGGTAGCGCGGCTCGAACGCCTTCTGGTGCAGGCGCGCGCCGTTGAAGCCGGCGGCGCGCGCCAGCTCGATGTCGCGCACCAGCGCGTCGTCGTCCGGCGCCGTCCAGATCCCGTCGGGCCAGTAGCCCTGGTCGAGCACCATCCGCAGGTACAGGGGCTCGCCGTTCAGCAGCAGCGCGTCGCCCTCGATCCGGACCTCGCGCAGCCCCAGGTAGCTCTCCACGCGGTCCACGACGGCGCCCTCCGCGTCGATCACCTCGAGCTCCAGGTCGTGCAGGAACGGATCACTGGGGCTCCACGGTCGCGGATCGGCCAGGGCGACGCCGATCGGCACGCCGCTGGTGGCGGGAGCCTCGACCTGGGCGACGCGCTCCCCGCTGCGGGCGGTGCAGCGGATCCGGGCGCCGGGGGCGTGATCCAGGAAGGTGGGGATCATCGTCGCCCGCCCCCCGGCAAGGTCGGGCAGCACCTGGAGCGTGTCCAGGCCCAGGGGGTGGACCGCCTCGAGCCACACCGTCTGCCAGATGCCGCTGACGCGGGTGTACCAGCAGCCGTGCGAGTCCCGCTCCCGGCACTGCTTGCCGCCGGGCTGCGCGCCGGACCGGATCTCGTCGACGGCGTGGATCACGAGCTCCTGCTCCGTGCCGGGGCGGGCGGCGTCGGTCAGGTCGACGCGGAACGGCGCGCTGCCGCCCGCGTGCTCGCCGACCCGCGCGCCGTCCAGGAACACGGCGGCCCGGTAGTCGCACGCGCCGACGTGGAGGAACGACCGGAGGCCATCCCACGCCTCGGGGATCCGGACGGTGCGCCGGTACCAGAGCGAGGCGTGGAAGCCGGTGTCGCCGATGCCGGAGAGGGCGCTCTCGGGCGGGAACGGGACGACGATCTCGCGGTCGTAGACCGAGCGGTCGGGCGGGTCCGCGCCGGGGTCGGGGTCGCCTGCGAACGCGAACGACCACGGGCCGTTCAGGTTGCGCCAGGCGGCTCGCGCCAGGCGGGGCCGCGGGTAGTCGGGACGGGGCAGCGTCATGGTCCTCCAGGCGCGGGGGCGTGGCGCGGGTGGGCGACCCGCGGGTGGGCGACGCGCGGGCAGGCGCGGCGTGGATGGGCGCGGCGCGCGGGCGCGACGGGGCTGTACGCGTGCGAGAGAACAACGGCCCCGCTGCGGGGGCGGGGCCGAGAAGCGGTCGTGCGGCCCCCGTCAGTCGAGAAGCGCCTGGACCTCGGCGTCGGCCGCGCTCAGGGTCGTCTCGATCTCCGCGTCGGTCAGCCAGATCGACTGCAGGCGCCGGTTCAGGACGTCCTGAATGGCGGGGAAGGCGGCGGTCCGCTCGACGTCGCGGGCGATCTCGACGGTGTCCGCGTACTCGTCGCGGTGCGGCAGCGAGCGGTACTCCTCGCTGGCCAGGACGCTCTCGCGGACCGACAGGTGACCGGTGCGGGCCCAGTGGATCGAGGCGTCGTCGATCCAGGCGAGCAGCTGAAGCGCGGCCTGGAAGCGGTCGGCCGAGCGGCTCTCGAGCGTCGAGGGAACGACCCACATGTGGCTGTCGGCCCAGGTGGCGGGCTGGTCGAACAGCGTGGGGAACGAGGCGGCGTAGTACTCGGTGAGCGGCACCGACGCGTCGGCGGCCTGCGCGTCGTAGAAGTCGACGACCCAGGTCCCGTTCACCAGGATGGCGGCTTCGCCTTCCAGGAACGCCTGCTGCGAGTCGGCGTAGTTGAGCTGCGGATCGGCGTAGCCGGCGGCGAACAGCTCGACGATCGCCTCGACGGCCCGTTGCGCCTCGGGCGAGTCGACGTTCGCGTCGCCGTCCGAGATCAGCTCCGCGCCCTGCTGCCACATCAGCGCCAGGACCAGCCGCACGCCGATCGGAAACTGCGAGAAGTCGGCGGCGAGGTAGTCGACGCCGGTCGCTTCCTCGACCTGGGCGGCGTGCTCGAGGAGCTCGTCGAAGCTGCTGGGCAGGATCGGCGCGCCGTCCGCGTCGATCAGGCCGGCCTGCTCCATGATCTCGAGGTTCACGTGCCAGAGGTTGGCGTGGAGGTCCATGGGGACGCCGTAGATCTGTCCGTCCCAGCTGACGCCCGCCAGCGCGGCGGGGGTCCAGTCGGCGGGATCGATGCCGGCGGCGGCGAGGTCCTCTTCGCTCAGGGGCGCCAGCGCGCCCAGGCTGGCGAACTCGGCCAGGCTGCTCTTGTGCATGACGTGGACGTCGGGCGGGTTGCCGCCGGCGTAGGACGCCTTGACCTGGTCGTAGTAGTTGCCCCAGTCGGTGGGCAGCGTGTTGACGGTGACGCCGTTGTCCTGGGCGTCGAAGGCGTTGATGATCGTCTGGATGATGCACGCTTCGCCGCTGGCCTCCGCCATCTCGGTGCCGGCCTCCTCGCAGGCGCCGAAGAAGCGGCCGAGGCTGATCTCGGTCTGGGCGGTGGCGAGCGGCGCGAGCAGCAGCGCGGCGATCGCGAGGACGAGGGTGCGGACGTTCGGTCGGGACATGGGGACCTCCTCAGGTCGAGCGGACGGACGAAGGACGGCGGATGCGGCGGGGTCGACGGTGCGGGGGGCGATTCGGCGTTCGCCGGACGCGACGGGGCGGGTCACTTGCCGCCGCCCAAGGCGATGCCGCGGATCACGTAGCGCTGGAAGGCGAGGTAGAGGGCGATCACCGGCAGCGACGCGGCGACGCCGGAGGCCATCACGCGCCCCAGACCCTCGGACTGCGCGAAGTTGCTCTGAATCGAGGCCAGGCCGACGGTGATCGTGAACATCTCCGGCTGGTTGGCCGAGATGAGCGGCCACAGGTAGTCGTTCCAGGCGTAGAGGAAGGTGAGGATCGCGAGCGTCGTGGCGGCCGGGACCGAGAGGGGCAGCATGATGCGGGTGAAGATCGTGAAGCGGTTCGCGCCGTCCAGCATGGCGGCCTCCTCCAAGTAGCTGGGCACGCCGCGGAAGAACTGCGTCATCAGGAACACGCCGATCGGGACGGCCAGGCGCGGCGCGATCAGCGCGGCGTAGCCGTTGTGCCAGCCCCAGTCGGCGAACATCGTGTAGAGCGGAATGAAGATCGCCTGCTCGGGCACGACCAGGCCCGCCAGCACGAAGGCGTAAACGACGTTGCGGCCCTTGAACGGGATCCGCGCGAAGGCGTAGCCGGCCAGCGTGCTGAGCGTCAGCACCAGCGCGGTCATCACCGTGGCGACGATCATGCTGTTCAGGAACCAGCGGGGCGTGAGGCCCAGCGTCAGCAGACGCTGGAAGTTCTCCAGCGTGAACGGGACGGGGAGCAGGCCCAGGGCGGTGTTCGAGGTGGTGCGGGCCAGCAGGTCGTTGGGCTGCAGGCTCATCGACACCATCCAGAAGATCGGGATCAGCCAGAGCAGCGCGAAGATCGTCAGGGCGGCCATCGTCAGGCGCGTCATGGCGCGGGAGCCGACCATCAGTCCGTCCTCCGTTCGAGCCGCATCTGCAGCAGCGAGAACACCAGCATCAGCGCGAACAGCACGATCGCGAGCGCCGAGGCGTACCCCAGCTGCCCGTCGCGGAAAGCGGTCTGGTAGATGTAGCGGACCAGCGTCTGGGTGGCGTCGTTCGGGCCGCCGCGCGTGATGAGGTGCGACTGGCCGAACACCTGGAAGTGCAGCACGATCTCGAACACGACCACCAGCGTGACCGTCCGCGAGATGCCGGGGAGCGTGATGAAGCGGAACGCGTTCCAGCCGTTCGCGCCGTCGAGGCGCGCGGCCTCGTAGCGCTCGGCGGGGATCTCCTGCAGGCCCGCCAGGAACAGCACCATCGCGAAGCCCAGCGACCACCACACGGTGGCGATCACGATCGACGGCATCGCCAGCGCGGGGTTCGTGATCCAGGTGATCGGCTCGAGCCCGACGGCGCGGAACAGGTTGGCGAGGATTCCTTGCGAGGGGCTGTAGATGAGCTGCCAGATGAGCGTGACGACGGTGACCGAGAGCACCTGGCTGAGGAAGAACGCCGTGCGCAGGGCGGCGGCGTACGGTCCGGCGCGGTTCAGGGCGACCGCCAGCAGGAGCGCCAGCGCGGTGATCGCCGGGACGGTGAGGGCGACGAACAGCAGCGTGTTGCCGACGATGACGAAGAAGCGCGGGTCGCTCCAGGCGCCCTCCGGGCCCGGCGTGACGCCCGCGAGCAGGCCGAACGCGATCGCGAGGGCGGTCGCGGCGGCGACCCCGACGCCCCTCGGCATCGCGCCACGCGCGGCGCGGAGGGCGAGCCAGGCGGCCGTCGCCAAGCCCAGCAGGCGCCACGGCCAGCGGACGGTGGCCGACCAGGTCAGGTTCCGGCCCCAGAGCATGTCGCGCCAGTTGTCGACCCCGATGAGCTCCTTGGCGTCGGGGTTGAACACGACGGCCAGCAGGTTCCAGTCGTGCATGCCGATCCACACGCCGCGCACGAACGGAATCACCAGGAACGCCAGGTAGGCGGCGAGGAACGGCGCGACGAAGGCGTACCCGGCGAGGCTGTCGCGCACCACCCGTGCCCTGCCGGACGCGCGAAGCTTCG
Organism: uncultured bacterium; assembly: GCA_964561595.1. Lineage (GTDB taxonomy): Bacteria > Deinococcota > Deinococci > Deinococcales > Trueperaceae > SLSQ01. The sequence goes on from CAZLQH010000047.1 coordinate 10,410, forward strand.
CTGCGGGTTGTGGGCGCGTTCTCGGCGACATCTGGCCACCTCCTGGCGGAGCCGGGAAACCCATCATGACTTTCGGACTATTACGATGTTTAGCACGACAAAGGATCATCGTCAAGGCAGGCGCCGTTCGTCGCACGGGAACGTGCGTCCAGGAGGGAATCAGAAAGCGTCGACAGAAATCGCGGTAAATGGCGGCGCATGGTAGGATTCCCGCATGCACGCCCCACCGGACCCCGAAGGGCCGTTCCGCCGCGAGCTCGCGCTCGAAGCCCGCGCCCCGGCCTCGGCCGCGGTGCTCAAGGCGCTCGCCTCCGATCCGCGCCTGCGGATCCTCGAGCTGCTCGCCGACCAGATCCTCAACGTCAGCGAGATCGCCGAGGCGCTGTCCTCGCCGGTCTCGACCGTGACCTCGCACATCGCCGTGCTCGAGGACGCGGGCCTGTTGCGGGCCGAGATGAAGCCCGGCGAGCGGGGCCTGCAGAAGGTCTGCACGCGCGTGTACGACCGCGTGCGCCTGGAGCTTCCCGGCTCGGCGGTGCGACCCGAGGAGCCGGTGATGCATCTGTCGATGCCGGTGGGCGCGTACGTCGACGCCGACGTGGCGCCGACCTGCGGCCTGGCGGGGCCCGAGGCGCTGATCGGGCTGGTCGACGACCCCGCGTCGTTCTTCGAGCCCGGCCACGCCGAGGCGTCGCTGGTCTGGTTCCGCCACGGGTTCCTCACCTACCGCTTCCCCAACCGCCTTCCTCCGCGCACCGTGCCGGAGTCGCTACGCTTCCGGGCCGAGATCTGCTCCGAGGCGCCGATGCATCACGACGACTGGCCGTCCGACATCACCGTCTTCGTCAACGACGTCCGAATCGGCAGCTGGACCTCGCCCGCCGACTTCGGAGGCCAGCGCGGCATGCTCACCCCCGCCTGGTGGGACGAGCGCAACAGCCAGTTCGGGCTGCTCAAGGAGTGGCGCGTCACCCGCGAGGGCACCTGGATCGACGGTGTTCGCGTCTCCGACGTGACCCTCGCCGACCTCCGAATCCACGGACGCCGCACCGTCGACGTGCGCATCGGCGTCGATCCCGAGGCCACCCACGTCGGGGGCCTCAACCTGTTCGGGCGGCGTTTCGGGAACTACCCCGAGGACGTCACGCTCAGCATCGGATACCGCCGCGGCTGACGAAAGGCACGCTTCGTAAGGGCGCGCAGCCCTCCGCGGCCGGTCGGTCGACGTCGGCCCCGGCGGGTCGTGCCGGGCCCGTGAACGTGAACGAAAGGCCTTTCAGGCGTCGTTGCGGCCGGCGGTGCCGACGGACGGCCGGCGCCGACGTGGAGATCGCCGTCTCAGACGCCGGTTTCAGGTGTCATCGGGTCGACGCTCGACGACCGCCCCTTGACGGAGCGCATCGCCGGGTGCTAAAACCGCTGAAACCGATTTCAGGCTCTAGCCGCCCACGCAATCCGCCGATGCGGACCTCGGGAGTCGCCATGCCGACGATCAAAGAGGTATCCATGCGCGCCAAGGTCTCGCCCTCGACGGTGTCGAGGGTCTTGAACGGCACGACGCCGGTGTCGGCGCCGGTGCGGCGGCGGGTCCTGGCGGCGGTGCAGGAGCTGGACTACACGCCGAACGCGTTCGCGCGCGGCCTGGCGACGAACCGCTCCGGCGGCGTCGGCATCACGGTGAACCACATCGGCAGTCCCTACTACGGCGTGATCCTAGGTGGGGTCGAAGAGGCGGTCGAGGCCGCCGGGATGCACCTCATGGTGGCCAGCGGACAGGCCCAGGCCGACAAGGAGCGCAGCGCGATCCAGTTCATGAGGCAGCGCCGCAGCGACGCGCTGATCGTCCAGGCCGAAGCGCTCGCCGACGAAGAGCTGATCGATCTGGTGCGTAGCAGCGAGGCGCCGGTCGTGATCTTCGGGCGCTACGTGCCCGAGCTCCACGGCCGCTGCGTGCACCTCGACAACGAGCTGGGCGGTCGGATCGCCACCGAGCACCTGATCGACCACGGGCACCGCACGGTCGGTCACCTCGCCGGACCGCTCTCCTTCCCCGACAGTCGCCACCGGCTGCAGGGCTACCGCCAGGCGCTCGACGCTGCGGGCCTGCCGTTCGACGAGCGCCTCGTCGTCGAAGGCGACTTCCGCGAGGAAGGCGGCTACGCCGCTACCCGCCGCCTGCTCGAGCGCGTTCCGAACCTCCACGCCATCTTCGTCGCGAACGACCAGATGGCGGCCGGTGCGATTCGGGCCGCCAGCGACCTCGGCCGCGACGTTCCCAGCGACCTCTCCCTCGTCGGGTTCGACGACGTGCTGCTCGCGCAGTACGTCTCGCCGGCGCTCACGACCGTTCGGCAGCCGCTCCGCGACATGGGTCGCGCTGCCGCCGACATCGCCATCGCCCGGTTGCTCGGAAGGAAAGGAGAGGTGAGAACCCGTTTCGAACCGGAACTCGTGCTCCGTCAGTCGGTCGCGCACGTAGCGCGCTGACGCCAGAGCCGCGTTCCCGAGGAGGCGGAGGCACACCGTACCTGCCAGGGACTCCGTGTGCGTCCGTCCGTACCGATTCCGCCGCTCGGCGGAATCCGAGGCTCTCACCCCGCGAAAGCGTAGCGCGAATCACGTGCGTCGCGCGCATCCCGGGGCGCAGAGCGAGAAGGGACACCATGCGCAGATTCGCCATCCTCCTGCTTGCCCTCGCCTTCGCCGGCGCGGCCGCCGCCCAGACCCAGATCCGCTGGTACGTCGGCCTCGGCGCCGGCTCCGACGTGGGCGTCATCCCCGTCCAGGAAGAGTTCGTCGCGAACTTCAACGCCTCGCAGGACGACATCGAGCTCATTCTCGAAATCGTCGACAACGACCAGGCGTACGACGTGCTGGCCACCCAGATCGCCGCCGGCAACCCGCCCGACATCGTCGGTCCGGTCGGCATCCGCGGTCGGAACGCCTTCCCGGGCATCTTCGCGGACCTCACGCCCTACATCGAAGCGACCGACTACGACCTCAGCGACTTCGATCCGGCGCTCGTCGACGTCTACAACGTCGAGGGCGAAGGTCAGATCGGCATCCCGTTCGCCGTCTTCCCCAGCTACATCACCTACAACAAGACCCTCTTCGACGAGGCCGGCCTGCCCTACCCGCCGCACGCGTACGGCGAGCCGTACACGACCTGGGAAGGCGAGACGGTCGACTGGGACCTCGCGGCCATGCGTGACGTCGGCATGCTGCTGACCGTCGACGGCAACGGCTTCGACGCCGCCATGCCCGAGTTCGACAACAACAACGTCGTCCAGTGGGGCTTCGGCGAGCAGTGGACCGATCTCCGCGGCCGCCTGGCCAAGTTCGGTGCCGGCACCTTCGTCGACGAGAACGGCGACGCGATCATCCCGGCCCACTGGGCCCAGGGCGTGCAATGGCTTCACGACGCGATGTGGGTCGACGGCTGGATTCCCAACGCGCCGTACTCCGGTTCCGACTTCCTGGCCGCGGGCGACCTCCTCGCCTCGGGCAACGTCGGCATGGTCCACACCCACCTCTGGTACCAAGGTTGCTGCATGGCCGGGTTCGAAGACGAGTGGGACCTCGCCGCGATGCCGACCGGCCTGACCGGCGTGCCGGTCGCCAAGCTGCACGGCGACACCTTCGGCATCACATCGGCCAGCCCGAACAAGGAAGCCGCCTTCGAGGTGCTCGTCGCCATGTTCGAGCCCGAGAACATGGTCACGCTGTCCGAGATCTACGGCGGCATGCCCGCCCGCGAGAGCCTTGCCGGCAGCTACATCGCGTCGTTCGGCGAGAACAACTTCCCCGACCGAGACGTCGACTGGAGCGTCGTGACGGCAAGCCTCGGCTACGCCGACAGCCCCAGCCACGAGGGTCCCCTGCCGGCGTTCCGCGATGCCGAGCAGCTCTACATCGCGTTCGATCAGCGCCTGAACAACGAGGCCGACCTCGACGTCGGCTCCGAGCTCGCACTGCTCCAGGCCGAGCTCCAACTGCTCTTCGACTCCGTCCGCTAAGCGCTCGCTAGCGAACCAGGGCCCGGCGCGCAGGCGCGCCGGGCCCTCTCCGAAGGGGACCTCCATGGAGATGCTCGATGCCGTCCAAGGCGCACGGAAGACGAAGGCCCGTGGCTGGCGACGCCTGACGCGCGCCGAACGTCGCGAAGCTCGTTGGGGGTACGCCTTCATCGGCCTTTGGATCGTCGGCTTCCTGACCTTCTATTTTCTCCCCATGGCCGCGTCGCTGGTCTTCTCGTTCTTCGACTTCGAACTGACGAGGCCCGACGAGGCGACCTTCATCGGTCTCGACAACTGGCGCAAGCTCCTCTTCGAGGATCCGCGCGTCTGGCAGGCGCTGCGCGTCACGTTCACCTTCGCCCTGATCTCGTTGCCGATCGGGATGATCTCGGCCCTCTTCCTGGCCGTGCTCCTCAACAGCGAGCACCTGATCGGCAAGAGCCTCTTCCGCACGTTGTTCTATGCACCGACGATGGTCCCGATCATCGCCGGCGTGCTGATCTGGAGCGGCGTGCTGAACCCGACCACCGGCTGGATCAACCAGATCATCGAGGCGGTGACCGGTCTCGACGCGGCCGGGCCCAACGGCATTCGCTGGCTCAACGATCCGCGCATCATCTACCTCTCCTACGTGATGATCGGCTTCTGGGCGATCGGCAACGCGATTCTCTACAACCTCGCGTCCCTGCAAGGCGTTCCGAGCGAGCTCTACGAGGCAGCCAAGATCGACGGCGCCAGCTGGCTTCGGCGTCTGTGGAGCATCACGCTGCCGATGATCTCGCCGATCATCTTCTACAACCTGATCCTGTCGATCTTCGGGCTGATGCAGTACTTCGAGGTCCCCTACGTGCTCAACACCGGCACCGGAGAACCCGACGGAACGACGTACTTCTACATCGTCCACTTCTACCGCCAGACGTTCCAGAACCTCGACATGGGCTACGGCTCGGCGATCGCGTGGCTGCTCTACATCATCGCCATCACGATCACGGCGACGCTCTTCGCGACCGCCAATCGCTGGGTGTACTACGCCGGAGGGAACCGCTGATGGCCGTCCGGAAACCCGCCACGCCTCAGCCCCCCGCCCCTCCCCGCGGTCCGGAGTCGTACGGTTCGGCGGAGCGCCAGGCCGCCGCCTACCGCGGCCTGATCGTCAAGATCCTGTTCACGTCGTTCGTCCTCGTCATCCTGCTGCTCTACATCATGCCGCTCGGCTACTCGTTCATCACCTCGTTCAAGAGCAAGAGCCAGGTTTCCGACGTCAACGCCCCCGTGCTTCCCTCCGCACGCGTGACGTTCGATTGGGAAGGCGAGAGCTACGAGGTCTACGAGGTCCCGATCGAGGGGGAGACGCGAGAGCTCGCCCTCACCGTCCGCCGTCGCGATCACGCGTTCTTCGTCGATCCGCAGAATCCCGGCGCTGGCGAGATCCGCTGGGAGGGCCGTTGGCGCTCCCTCGATCCGGTGTACGAGCTCGCCTTCCAATGGGGCAACTACCCGACCGCGTTCGAGTTCATCGACTTCCTGCAGCTGCTCAGGAACACGCTCTTCTACGCCATCGTCACGACCTTCGCGGCGACCTCCTCGGCCGCCATCGTCGCCTACGGGTTCGCGCGCTTCCGCTTCCCCTTGAAGGGGCTCCTGTTCATGGTGTTGATCTCGACGATCATCCTGCCGTCCCAGGCCACGCTGGTACCGCAGTACGCGGTGTTCTTCCAGTTCGGATGGGTCGGAACGTGGTTGCCGCTGATCATTCCGACCTTCTTCAGCAACGCCTACAACGTCTTCCTGTTGCGGCAGTACTTCCTCACGATCCCGACCGAGCTCGAGGAGGCCGCCAGGATCGACGGCGCCGGTCCGATTCGAACCTTCGTGCAGATCATCCTGCCGCAGGCCGTGCCGGCGCTGATCGCCGTGTCGCTGTTCCACTTCTTCTTCGCCTGGAACGACTTCTTCGGTCCGCTGATCTACCTGGCTGGAAACGACAACCTGCAGCCCTTGTCCGTCGGACTGTTCCGCTTCAACGGCCTCTACGCCACCGAGCCGCAGCTGATCCAGGCGGCGTCGGTCATGACCATGATCATCCCGCTGCTGATCTTCTTCTTCGCGCAGCGCTTCTTCATGCAAGGCGTGGTGGTGACGGGGGTCGACAAGTGAGCAGGTCGGCCCGGGCCGCGAGCTCGGGATCCGGTGCCGAGGAGGAGCGGGTCACGGCGCGAGGCGCCATCCACCTCGCCGCCGCGGTCCAGCAGACCGGGACCGGCGACCCTTCGCGTGCCGTCCGAGGCGAGACCGTCGAGCTGGACGGCCAGCGCTTCTACCGCATCGCGAACGTGGACCGCATGCCGACGTTCTTCATGACGCTTCTCGGCGCTTCGGATCTGTGGATGTTCGTCGCCAGCAACGGTGGGCTGACCGCCGGCCGGGTCGACGCCGAGTCGGCGCTGTTCCCCTACGCCACGCACGACAAGCTGATCGAGACCGCGGGCACCACCGGTCCCGTCACGCGGACCATCGTCGAGCGCGACGGCCGTCGCTGGGCGTGGGAGCCGTTCGGCGACTGCTCAGGGCGGCTCTACCGTACGGAGCGCAACCTGTACAAGAACGACCTGGGCAGCGTCCTCGTGTTCGAGGAGGTCAACGAGGATCTGGGCCTGGCGTTCCGCTACGCCTGGCGCTTCAGCGACCGCTACGGCGTGGTCCGGACCGCGCGGCTGACGAACCTCGCGGCCGACGCGTGCCGGGTCGAGCTGCTCGACGGGCTGCAGAACGTCCTTCCCGCCGGCGTCACGACCGCCCTGCAGTCGACGATGAGCAACCTGCTGGACGCCTACAAGCGCTCCGAGCTCGACGCCGCGACGGGGCTCGGGCTGTTCACGCTCAGCTCGACGCTGTCCGACCAGGCCGAGCCGTCGGAATCGCTTCGGGCGACCACCGTCTGGCAGACCGGGCTGACGCCCGACGCGCAGCTGCTGAGCTCCGAGCAGCTCGATGCGTTCACCCGAGGCGAGCCGCTGCACGACGAACACGACCAGCGCGGCCGCCGCGGCGCCTACCTGGCGAAGGCGACGATCCCGCTACCGCCGGGCGGGTCGCGAACGTGGAGCCTGGTGGCGGACGTCGAGCAGGATCACGCCCAGGTGCACTCCCTACGCCGGCAGCTGCAGGACGATCCCGTGGGTCTGGCCGCCCGGCTCGACGACGATCTGCGCCGCGGCGACGAAGCCCTGGTCGAGATCGTGGCGCGCGCCGACGGTCAGCAGTGGACCGCCGATCGCCAGGCGACGACCCGGCATCTGGCGAGCGTGCTGTTCAACGTCATGCGCGGCGGCACCTTCCCCGCCGACGACGTGGACCGCGCCGACCTGATCGATTTCGTGCGCACCCGCGACCGCGCCGTCGCGGACCGTCACCGCGACTTCCTCGCGGCCCTGCCCGAGCGGCTGAGCTACCGGCGGCTGGTCGACGCCGCCGCCGCGACCGGGTCGGCCGACCTCGAGCGGCTCTGTCGCGGCTATCTTCCCCTCGCCTTCAGCCGTCGCCACGGCGACCCCAGCCGGCCGTGGAACCGCTTCGCCATCCGGATCCGGCACCCGGGCGGCCGGCCGCGCCTGGACTACCAGGGCAACTGGCGCGACATCTTCCAGAACTGGGAGGCCCTCGCCCACGCCTTCCCCGACTACGCCAGCGGCATGGTCTGCACCTTCCTGAACGCCACCACGGCCGACGGCTACAACCCCTACCGGCTGACGCGCGACGGGATCG
>CAZLQH010000048.1:0-16738 GCA_964561595.1 uncultured bacterium
GGAGCGTCTTCGGCCTCCGCGCGAGGCGTTGGAGCGGGTTCTCGACAGGTACTGAACAGGCGTCTCGGTCGCCAGATGGGGATCGGTCGTGGCTCGCAGCCGCGGCCGGTCTTCATGCAGGCGGTCAGGGATCCGGCGCGTGATCGTCGCCGTTGGCCCCGCGGCGCGCCGTCACCAGCTCGCGGAAGCGGGCGCTGAAGCCCGGCGCGACGTTCGCGACGACGGTGTCCCCAGGTTCCAGCGTCGTGTCGCCGTGCGGGAACAGCGTCCGCCCCTCGCGACGGATCGCCACGACGATGCTCTCCTGAGGCAGGCGCGCCTCCCGCAGGCTCTTTCCCGCGAGCCTCGCGCTCCGTGGGACACGGACCTCCACGATCTCCTGACCCGTCAGGTCGCGAAGCCGAAGGCGCTCGTGCAGCTCCTCCTGCGAGCGCTCCCGCGTGACCGCCATGTAGTACGCGCGCGCCAGATCCGTCTGCCGCACGAATCCGATCGGGCGGTCGGACCGGTCGGGATCCACGACCGGCATCCGGCCGATGCCGAGCCTGCCCATCCGCTCCAGCACATGGCTGGCCGCCTCGTCCGGCGTCGCGCAGTACACGTGCTCGCGGCAGATGTCGCGGAGCGGCGTGGTCGGCGGCGATCCCTCGCGGCGCGCCCGCTCCAGATCGGTCAGCGTCACGATCCCGATCATCCGTTCCGGCTCGGTGCGCGGCACCACCACGAAGCCATGGTGGTGCGAGGCCAGCAAGCCGTCGGCGAGGTCCCGAATCGTCTCCTCGGCGAAGACGCGCGGGACCTCGCGCTCCATCACCTCCGCCACGCGGACCGTCTGCAGAAGATCGATCTCCCGCATGCGCAACAGGCTCAAACCTCGCCTGGAGAGCATCAACTGGTAGAACGACTCGGGATGGAGGAGGTCCGCGCCCAGGTTCGCGATCACCGCCGCCAAGAGCAGGGGAAGGATCAGCTCGTAGCTGCCGGATACCTCGAAGATCATCACGATCGAGCTCATCGGCGCCCGGGTGACGCCGGTGAACACGGCTGCCATCCCCACCAGCGCGTACGGTCCCGGACGGATCGCGAGCTGCGGGAAGAGCGCCTGACCCGCCTCGCCGACCAGGGCGCCGAACGCCGCACCGATCATCAGCACCGGCGCGAAGATGCCTCCAGAGCCCCACGACCCGATCGACGCCCCCGTCGCCAGCAGCTTCCCGACCAGCAGCGCGACCAACAGCAGCGGCGCGCGCATCTCCTCGTTCAGGATCTGTCCCGTGGTGCCGTAGCCTCGGCCCAGCACCTCCGGCAGCAGTAGCGCCAGGGCGCCCACCGCGGCGCCGCCCAACGCCGGACGGAGCCACGACGGGACCTTCCAGTGGTTCAACAGATCCTCGCTGCCGACCATCACGCGGATGAACGCGACCGCCACGAACGACGCCAGCACCCCCATCGCCAGGAACAGCGGCAGCTCCAGGTGCGACCCCATCCGGTAGTCCGCGGGGATCGCGAACGCCGGCGCGTCGCCCAGCAGGATCCGCGACACCGCGGTGGCCGACACCGAGCCGATCACCACCGACGCGAAGTAGCGTCCCTGGAACTGCCCCAGCACGACTTCGAGCGCGAACAGCACGCCGGCGATGGGAGCGTTGAAGGTCGCGGCGATGCCGCCCGCCGCCGCGACGGCCGCCAGGTTCCGCCGGCGTTCGTCGTTCAGTCGCCACCAGGTCGACAGCAGCGACGCCAACGAGCCGCCCATCTGCACGACCGGACCCTCCGTGCCCAACGACGCGCCGCTGCCGATCGACAGCGCCGTCGCGAGCGGGCGCCACAGCAGCAGGCCGCGCGACACCCGTCCCCCGAGGTTCGAGACGGCCACCATCATGTGGGGAATGCCCGAACCGCGCGCGTCCGGCGCGAAGCGGAGCACGATCGGGGCGACCAGCAGTCCCCCGATCGCAGGGGTGGCGACCGTCACCACCGCCGCCGGGAGCCAGCCGATCCGATCGCGCAGCGTACCGACCAAGGTGCCGGTGCCGCCGACCAGGGCGTCGAACGCTACGGCCGCCAGTCCGGCCAGGCTGCCCACCACGATCGCGCTCCCGACCAGCGACAGCGTCTCGGACGACGCGCCGCCGGCGAAGGCCGCGAAACGGCGACGCCAGCGAAGCACGAACCGCTTCGCGAGACGAGCCGCCCGGCGCCGTCGCACGGGAGGCTCAGCCCTCCTGAACCCGCCGAAGCAGAGCGAGCCAGTTCCGGTGCGTCACCTTGTCCAGCAGCGGCGTGTCCCAGCCGTTCTGGCGGAGCGCGGCGACCAGCCGAGGGAGCCCAGCGGCGTCGCCGATCTCGCCGGGCAGCGTCGCGCCGTCGAAGTCCGAGCCGAGTCCGACGCGGTCCTCGCCCATCCGCTCCACCAGCGCGTCCAAGTGGCGCACCAGCGTGACCAGCGGCGTGTCGGGATCGTCCCGACCGTCCTCGCGCAGGAAGCCGCACGCGAAGTTCAGCCCCACCAGGCCGTCCCGCTCGGCCAGTGCGTCCAGCTGGGCGTCGGTCAGGTTGCGCGGACTGGCGGAGAGCGCGTGGACGTTCGAGTGGCTGGCGACGACGGGTCGCTCGCTCCGGTCCAGAAGCTCCCAGAAGCCCGCCTCGTTCAGGTGCGACACGTCCAACACGATCCGCAGACGGTCGCACGCGTCGACCAGGTCGCGACCGGCCGCCGTCAGGCCCGGACCGACGTCGGGCGAGCCGGGAAACGCGAACGGGACGCCCGTCGCGAACGCGTTGGGCCGGCTCCAGACCGGCCCCAGCGACCGCAGGCCCAACGCGTGCAGGACGTCGAGCACGTCGGGGTCCACGATCGCCTCCGCCCCCTCCAGGTGCGGTACCGCCGCCAGGACGCCGTCCGCCATCGCGGCTTCGACGTCGTCGGCGCTGGCGCAGATGCGCAGGTGGCCGGCAGCCTCCAGGCGACGGAGCAGGGCGACCATCCGTAGCGTCGTTCGCAGGGCGTGACCGGCGTCGATCGGACCGAACGGGGCGACGTCCTCCGTCTTCGGGTTCCGGGCGCCGCTCATGCCGTCCCGGTCGGGGGAGAACATGGCGAACAGCCCGCCGGCCAACCCGCCCTCGCGGGCGCGCACGACGTCGACGTGACCGTCGCCGAGGCGCTGTCCGAAGTCGCGGTCGGGATGCTCGAGAAGGACCAGGAGCGTGTCGTTGTGCCCGTCGAAGACCGGATGCATGGCGGCAGGCTACCGCGGGACGATCGGGTTCAGGCCAGCTGCAGCGCCGTCCCCGAGCGCGGAGCGACGACCCCGATGGGCGCGGCACGCGGAAAATCGGTGTGGATCGCGTCCAGGACGGCTTCGGCCCGCTCGGCCGAGACCGCCAGCAACAGGCCTCCCGACGTCTGCGGATCCACCAGGCTCCACCACGCCGTCTTGGTCAGAGCGTCGCGGCCGGTCACGTGGGGCTCGACGTAGACGGTGTTCGTCCGGTGCGCCTTGGTGAGGATGCCGCGCTCCAGCGTGGCTTGCGCGCCTGCCAGCAGCGGCACGGCGCCCGCGTCGATCCGCAGCGTGACGTCCGATCCGTCCGCGATGTGCAGCCCGTGCCCCAGCACGCCGAAGCCCGTGACGTCCGTCGCTGCGTGGACCGCGCCGCGAAGCTCGCCGGTAAGCCGGAGGCGGTTGACCGCCTTCATCGAGGCCAGCGCCTCGTCGAGCTCGTCGTAGCTCACCTCGTCGTTCTTCAGGCCGCCGGTCAGCGTCCCCGTGCCCACCGCCTTCGTCAGGATCAACACGTCGCCCGGGCGGGCGCCCCGGTTGCTCCACAGGCCGCCGGGATGCGCGACGCCCGTCACGGAGAACCCCAGCTTGAGGGTGTCGTCGTCGATCGAGTGACCGCCGACCAGCTTCGCCCCGGCAGCGTTCAGGGTGCGCGTCGCGCCCTGCATCAGGCCGGTGAGCACCTCGCCGGGCAGGACGTCGATCGGGTACGCCAGGATCGTGAGCGCCGTGAGCGGCTCGGCGCCCATCGCGAACACGTCGCTGACGGCGTTCGCCGCGGCGATCGCGCCGAAGTCGTCGGGGTCGTCGACGATCGGCGTGAAGAAGTCCAGCGTCTGCACGATCGCCTGCTCGTCGTTCAGGCGCCAGGCGGCGGCGTCGTCCAGGAAGTCGGTGCCCACCAGCAGGTCGGGATGATCCTGTCGCGGCAGCCCGCGAAGCAGATCGGTCAGCGTTCCCGCCGCGATCTTGGCGGCGCAGCCGCCCTTCGTGACGGTCTTCGTCAGGCGGGGGAGGGAAGGGCTTCGTTCCGTAGCCATGTCAGCAGCTCCTCTCGCCCCCCGCGCGCCAGCACCGTTCGACCGTCCGTCGGCGTGGCCTTGCGGTAGAGCGGGTCGTAGTAGTCGAGAAGGAGGGGCTCGATCACCGGCCGGAACGCCTCGTGGTCGTGCCAGGCGCCCTGCTCGCATGCGTCGTGGAGCGCCGCGACCATCCGCTCGGTCGGCCCCGCGCCCAGCCGCCGCCGCAGCCGCCCGATCGCGGCGCTCAGGTCCTCCAGCACCGCCATCTCGCCCCTGGCGAGCGCGGGCCGTCGCGCGTACTCCTCGTGGATGCGGGCGACGCGGTCGTCCAGGCGCTCCTCGAGCACCAGCAACGGCGCCGAGCGGACCGTCTCGTACAGCGGCTCCGGCAGGTGGACGCGCCCGACGTTCCGGGATTCGTTCTCGAGCAGGAGCCGCGTCTCGTCCCCCAGCAGGAGCGGAATCAGCAGCCGATGCTCGAACGTCGCCTGCGCAGGCTGCGGGCCGGTCGCGCCGAAGGTGCTGCCGCGATGCTCCGCAGCCCCCTCGAGGTCGAGGGCCAGCAGCGACTCGAGCCCGGCCGCATCGTGCAGGAGGGACGTCTTTCCGCTTCCGGTGGCGCCGGTGACGACCCACGGCTCGCGCCGCTCGAGAGAGCCGATCAGCGACTCGGCGAGGTGCGCGCGAAGCGCCTTGTAGCCGCCCGCCAGCCGGGGCGTTTCCGGGTGCCCCGCGAGGCGCTGGGCGAGCTCGCTGCGCTGGCCTCCGCGCCAACAGACGAACACGCTGGGCTCTTCCTCCGCCGCGGCGCGCCACGCGGCGGCCCGGCGCGTCATGTCGGACTCGGTCCGGGCGCGCCCCTCCTCGAACGCCGCATCGGGCCCGTCCTGGGCGTAGCGCAGACCGACCTCGTGGCGCTCCTCGTCGTTCAGGATCGGGACCTCGAGCGCGCCCGGGATCGCGCCGCGCGCCACCTCGCCCGGCGAGCGCACGTCGATCGGACGGCGGACGGCGCGGCCGGCCCGGGCGGGGTAGAGATCGTGGGGCTGGATCAGCATCGCCGGCCATGGTAGCCGCAGCGCCGCGGGCGGAACGGTCCGCGGAACACCCGCGCGGGGGACGGCCGTGCGCGGACCGCAGCGGGGAGGGTCCGCGGCCGTTGCACGGGGTAGGCTCTCGCTCGTGACCGACGCCCGCGCCACCGCCCGCATCACCACCGGCCTGTTCGTCGCGCACGCCCTGGGCTCGGCGGGGGTGATCGCCACCGCGACGGTCGCGTCGATCGTCGGGGCGGAGCTGTCGGGCCGCACGGCGCTGGCTGGGCTCCCGGCCGCGTTCTTCCAGATCGGAAGCGCGCTGACGGCGGTCCTGATCGGGGTGCTGACGGAGCGGCTCGGACGCAGGCGCGGCCTGACCCTCGGCACCGCCCTCGGCATGGCCGGGATGGCCGCCGCCGTCGTCGCAGCCGTCACGGGCGCGTTCCCGGTGCTCCTGGCCGGGCTGGCGTTGGCGGGGACCGCCAGCGCCGCGGTCAAGTTCGGTCGCTTCACCGCGGCGGAGGTACAGCCCCGGGCGCGGCGCGGCAGGGCGGTGTCGATCGTGGTGATGGGCGGCACCGTCGGCTCGGTCCTCGGCCCGGTACTGGTCGCGCCCAGCGGGGCGTGGACGCGCGCGCTGGGCTGGGGCGAGCTGGCCGGACCGTTCCTGGCGGCGTTCGTCCTGTTCGCCGTCACGGGTCTCGTGTTCTTCGTGTTCCTCCGGCCGGAGCCGCGCGACCTCGCCGCCCGGCTGGAAGCCGCCGGCGGCGACCCGCGCGACCTGGCTCCGGCGCGCCCGCTTCCGCGACTCCTGCGCGACCCGGGCGTCGCGACGGCGATGGCCACGCTCATCCTGGCGCAGGGCGTGATGATCATGGTCATGGGCATCACCTCCCTGCACATGCGCGAGAACGCCCACGCGCTGTCGCTGATCTCGATCGTGTTCTCCGGCCACACGCTGGGCATGTACGCCTTCTCGCTGGTGTCCGGCTGGGCGACGGATCGTTTCGGGCGGATCGCGGTGCTGGTCTGGGGCGGCGCGATCCTGGCCACAGCGTGCCTGATCGCGCCGCTGTCGCCGGCGTTCGTGCCCCTGTTCGTCGCGCTGTTCCTGCTCGGGTTCGGCTGGAACCTCTGTTACGTCGCGGGCTCCGCGCTCCTCACCGATCACCTGTCCACCGCCGAGAAGTCGCGAACGCAGGGCATCAACGACCTGGCGATGGGAACGGTGTCGGCGACCGCCAGCCTGGTGGGCGGCGTGGTGTTCGCCGTGTACGGGTTCGCGGTGATGAGCCTGGCGGGCGCCGTCGCGTCGGTCGTGTTGCTGCTCGTCGTGGCCCGCTACCGGCTCGTGCGGAACGGGGCGCTGGCGACGTGACCTGGCGCCCTGGTCGCGGGGCCCCGTCGGGCGTACGCTCCTTGGCGATGAGCGAGCGAGACCGTAGCGACGAGCTGCCGGTGCCTGCCCGCCCGGCGTCGCGAGCCGGGGGGCTGGTGCGGAGGGCGGTCTCGGCCCTCGTTCCCCGCCGGCGCAACCTGCGGGGCACGGTCTACCTGGTCCTGGACCACTCCACCAGCATGGGCGATCCCGGCAAGATGGAGCAGCTCCGCCGGGGCGCGCTGCGCTTCTTCCTCGAGGCGGTCCAGCGCGACTACGCGGTGGGCGCCGTCGCGTTCGCCGGAGGGGCCGAAGCGATCGCAGGTGCCAGCCTGAACGCGCACCGGTTCTGGAAGCGCCTTCACGGCTTGCGCCCGTACGGGCGGACGGCGATGGCGTCGGGCCTCAGACTGGGCCTGGGCCGCTTGCGGTTCCGGCTCGGACGGAAGGTGATCATCCTGATCACCGACGGCGTGCCCGACGACCGTGAGGCGACGCTCGAGGCGGCGCGGCTGGCGAGGGCGCGTGGCGTGACCCTGATCCCGATCGGAACGGGCGCGGCCGATCACGCGTTCCTCGCCACGCTGGCGGGCCGTCCGGAGCTCGCGCGTCACGTCGCGACGGAGGACCTCGCCGGCGCGATCGAGGAGGCCGCGACCGGCCTGGACGGGCGGGCAGGACCGGAAGGCGGCGCCCGCTCCGAGTAGGAGTAGGATGGTCGGCTGGGAGGCCACGGTGACGGCGAGGGCGACGGCGAGGGCGGACGAAGGACGACGGTCAGCGGAGCGCCGCGCGGCAGGCGCCGACGTCGCCGTGGAAGCGCGCGAGCTCACGAAACGCTACGGTGGGTTCGAGGCGGTCGCCAGCGTCGACTTCGAGGTGCGCCGTGGCGAGGTGCTCGGCCTGCTGGGACCCAACGGGGCGGGCAAGTCGACCGTGATGCGGATGATCTACCAGGTCACGCCGCCCACGTCGGGCACGCTGCGTATCTTCGGCATGGAGACGGGTACCGATGCACGCGCGATCAAGGCGCGCCTCGGCGTCGTGCCGCAGATCGACAACCTCGACGAAGATCTCGACGTTCAGGACAACCTTCGCATCCACGGTCGCTACCACGGGCTGTCGGCCGCCGAGTCGCGCGAGCGCGCCGCCGAGCTGCTCGCGTTCGCGGAGCTGGGCGCCAAGGCCGAGACGGAGGTGCGCGCCCTCTCGGGCGGCATGAAGCGGCGCCTGACCCTGGCGCGAGGGCTGGTATCGGATCCCGATCTGGTCGTGCTCGACGAGCCCACCACCGGTCTGGACCCGCAGGTACGGCTCACGCTGTGGGACAAGATGGACGAGCTCAAGGCGCGGGGCGCCACGCTGATGATGAGCACGCACTACATGGACGAGGCCGAGCGCCTGTGCGACCGACTCCTGATCATGGACCTGGGCCGGATCGTCGCCCAAGGGACGCCGCAAGGCCTGATCCGCGACACGCTCGCGCCGTACGTCGTCGAGGCGAGGCTCCAAGGCGGCGACGACGGCCCGTTCCGGAGGCTGGCCGAGCGGGCCGACGCCGAGCTGGTCCGCTCCGGCGACCGCGTCAGCGTCTTCGTCGAAGACGGACGCGAGGCGCTGACGCGGCTCATGGACGACGGCGTCGATCCCGATCGCGCCTTCGTGCGCCCGAGCGACCTCGAGGACCTGTTCCTGCGGCTGACCGGCAGGGAGCTGCGAGAGTGAGGATGCCGAGACGATGATCCACCTCCCGAGCGTCGGGCGGGTCTGGCTCAGGAACCTGTGGGTGTACCACGAGCGCTGGGCGTACGGTCTGCTCCCGAACTTCTTCGAGCCCGTCTTCTATCTGTTGGGGATGGGCGTCGGCCTGGGCTTCTACGTCAGCGCCGAAGGCGCGTTCGACGGGAACTACCTCGGGTTCATCGCGCCGGGCCTCGTCGCGGCCGCCGCGATGAACGGCGCATCGTTCGAGACGACCTACAACGTGTTCGTGAAGCTCCACTTCGGCAAGATCTACGACGCCACGATCGCCACCCCCGTCGGCATCGAGGACGTCACCGTCGGCGAGGCCGCGTGGGCCGTCACCCGCGCGCTGATCTACGGCGGCGTGTTCCTGTTCGTGACGCTGTTCTTCGGGACCGAGGTCAGCTGGCGGCTGCTTCCGGCGCTGGCGGGGATCGCGCTGGTGGGGTTCGCGTTCTCGGCGCTGGGTCTGGCGTTCACGTCGGTCGTGCCGACGATCGACCTGTTCTCGTACTACTTCACGCTGTTCCTCACGCCCTCGTTCCTGTTCAGCGACATCTTCTTCCCGGTGGCCGAGCGGTTTCCGCCGCTCCTGGCCGCATTCGCACAGGTGACGCCGCTCTACCGCAGCGTGCAGCTGATCCGTGGCGTGGTGCGCGGCGACTGGACGACCGTGCCGTGGGACGTCCTCTACCTCGCGACGTTCGGCACCGTTCTGCTGATCTTCGCGATCTGGCGGATGCGGGTGCGCATCGTTCGCTGACCGGCGTGGGCGGCACGGGACGACATCGACGTCGTCCGGCTCAGGAGCCGGACGCGCTTCCGAAGAGCGTCAGGTAGTCCCTCCCTGGTGCCACGGTGGACAACGGTGCGACGCGCCCCTCCTCTTCGGGACGTCGTACGAACGCGCGGTCACGGGGTCGTTTCCGCTCGTACCGCACGACACGGACCCGCCCGCCACCTAGCGGCTCGAGACGGATTCGCACCACGATGCCGAGGTCGGTCGTCCGCTCCAGCCAGCGGGCGCTGCTGAACAGCTCGTCCTGGAACGAGGTCGCCGTCATGCCGACACGAAGCGTACCGCAGCCCGTCGGTCGTGCGCGGCGGGGCGCTCCGAACGATCGGGCCTATGGCGATCGGACGACGGACAGAACGCGGGGTCAGGTCGACGTGCGACCGGCGGTCCAGCTCCTGAGCAACGGCGTCAGCAGGAGCGGAACCGTGATCGCCGTGACGAGCGAGACGGCGGCCATGCCTGCGAACACCTCCTCGGGAACGACACCCATCGCATGGCCCCGTTCGACCGCCAGCAAGGCGACCTCGGCGCGCGGAACCATGCTCACGCCGATGACGAGGCCCGACGTCCGCCCTACCATGACGGCGGCCGGCACGCCGGCCCCGACGAGCTTTCCCGCGACCGCCGCGACCAGCAACAGGCCGCCTACCGTGGGAAGCGCCGCGAGCGCGCGCGGGTCGACGGCGATGCCGATCCCGATGAAGAAGAACGGCGTGAAGAACGCGTAGAACGGTTCGAACGCGCGCTCGATCTCCTGCGCGTTCGGGTCGCGGCTGTACATGATCCCGGCGAAGAACGCGCCGATGGCGACGGAGAACCCGAGCAGCTCAGACACGCCCGCGATGAGGAAGCCCGTCCCGACGATCAACAGCAGGGGCCCGGGCCTCGAGCCCCGATGCTCGAAGAAGCGACCCGTAAGGGGCTCGAGATACCTTCCGAACAGGAGGCCTAGCGCGATGAAGCCGACGAACTTGACCAGGAGCGTTCCGGCGACCCGGACCACGGCGACGCCACCACCCGACGCGTCGCCCTGAAGAACGGGAAGGACGGCGATCAGCAGCGCCAACAGAACGACGGCGCTCACATCGTCGAGCTCGGCGGTGTCCACGAGGATCTCCCCCTCCTCGCTCGACAACGCGTCCGCGTCGCTCCACGAGGCCACGGCGATTCCGACGCTGGTCGCGGTCAGCGAGACCGTGACGAACAGCGTCGCGACGAGGTCGAGGCCCAACAGGTAGTGGGCCGTGCCCCACGCCGCTGCTGCACTGACGACGACGTCCCCCAGCCAGATGCGCGCGGCCGTGGGGAACTCCCGGAACAACCCGCCGAGATCGCTCTGCAGCCCGACGCGGAAGAGCAGGACGACGAGCCCCGCGTCGGCGAGGAACCCCAAGATCTGCCGCACGTTCGGCGACAGGACCGGAATGCGCAGATGCAAGGCACCGAGGGCGATGCCGACGAGGAGAAAGCCTGCGAACGGTGGCCAGCGTAGCCGTTGGGCCCCGACGCGGAGACCGACCACGACGAGCAGCAACGTCCCGACGACCACGAGGCCGAGAGGGTCTTCGGACACGCCGCTCATGGTCGCGCCAAGCATCTCCCGCGTCCGGGCCCCGAGGGTCCGCACGGGGCGAGGGCGGCGAACGAGGGAGTGCCGGCAGGGTCGGACATGCCTACAGCGTAGTCCTGACCCTCGCCCGGGAGTCGGGCGTGGACCGCGTCGATCGCTCGCGAGGCGCGACCGTCGCGGCTTGGGAAGCTGCGTGCCGGGGTAGACTCCCCGCCGTGAACGACGCAGCCGACCCGCCGGCTCCCGAAGGTGCCGGCGGCGCGATCCGGCGGGCGAGGCTCGCCGTACACCACTTCGCCATGCCGGCGATGGGCGCCCTGATGCTCGGGCTGTTCGCCTTCTCCTGGTCGCAGGGATTTCCCGATCGCGTCGAGGCGGCCGCGACCCCCGCGCTGGCCGTTCTGTTCCTGGCGACGGGCTTCCGTTCCTGGTGGACCGGCCGCGCATCGCAGCGGCTGGAACGCGTCGCGCTCTCCGCGACGCTCGTCGTGCTCGTCCTGGCCGCGTTCGAGCCGGTCGTGTCCGGCCGCTTCGAGATCGGCTACCCGTACCTGCTCGGCTACGGACCGCTGGCCTACGCGGCGTCCCTTCTGTTCCTCGGGCCCAGAACGGGCTCGCTCGTCGCGGTAGCGACGTTCCTGGGACTCGCGCTCGCGACCGTGCTGGGCGTCGCCACCGACCAGATCCCGCCCGTCCGCGCGATGCCGCTCGTCGCCGCGCATCCGATCCTGATCGGGCTGCTCTACGCCGTCGCCTGGACCGTCTCGACGTACGCCCGCGAGCACCGCGACGCCGAGCGAGCGGCCGCCACCGATCCGCTGACCGGCGCCCTGAACCGGCGTTCCGGCGAACGGATGCTCGACGAGCTCGAAGGCCCGTTCCAGCTGCTGGTCGTCGACCTCGACCGCTTCAAGCGCGTGAACGACGAGCGTGGCCACACGTTCGGCGACACCGTGCTGCGTGCGGCCGCGAAGGCGCTGCGCGCCGCGGTGCGTTCGGGCGACGCCGTGGTGCGATGGGGAGGCGACGAGTTCGTGGTGGTGGCTCCTGGGGGTGGCGACGACGAGCGCGACACGCTCCTGGACCGCGTCCGGACGGCGCTGGACGGCGCGTTCGCCGATCTGGACGACGATGTAGGAGCCAGCGTGGGGACGGCGACGCGTAGCCCCGCCGAGCACTGGACCGCCGCCTTCGACCGCGCCGACGCGGACATGTACGGGCAGAAGGACGCCCGGGCCGGCGACGTCCTGCAGCCGTGAACCGGAACGCCGGACCGCGACGGCAGACGTGCCACCATCGTCCGGGTCTACGGCCCTGGCCACGGTGCGCCGCGCATGGGTGTGCGAAGGCGAGCGGGTTCCGCTCCTGACTAGAACTCCTCCCATCGGAACCGCCATACGGCCACCAGCACGAAGGCGACCGTCCACAGCGGCGTCGCCACGATCGGCAGCCACAGCGGCAGCGGCTCCCCCAGGGCCAGAAGCGTGGCGAGGGTGGGTAGCGACGACGGCAGGAGGTGCGCCGCGAACGGCACCGCACCTGCGAGCAGATCGCCCGCGAGAAGGAGCGCCAACGGCAGGGCGATCACGGCGCCGCGTGCATCGAACAGCGTCCCCAGCATCAGGGTGAACGCCAGGTAGAACACGATGACCAGGACGACGAGCCCCAGCGCTCCCAGGAAGCGCGCCGCGGGCAGGGCCGCGCCGTTCTCGAGCGACAGCAGCACGTACCCAAGGATGCTCGGGATCACCAGGGCGGTCGCGAGGATCCCGAACGCCCGGCTCACGAGCTTGCTCAGCACGAACGCGGTGCGCGATACCGGCTTCGAGAGGACCCAGGCCGCCGTGCCGAGCTGCTTCTCGCCGACGATCGCGCCCTGCATGTGGATGATGGCCGCGATCGCCGGTCCGAGCGCGGCCAGAGTGAAGAACATGTTCGTCGCCGTCGTGAGGATGTCCTCCCCCTCGCCCTCGAAGATCGACCGCGCGATGTACAGCGGCTCGACGACCAAGCCGATGATGATCGCGAGCCAGAGCAGGCTCTGGATCCACCATTGGCGGGTGCCCCAGAAGCCGCGGGCGTCGATGCCGATGAGATTGCGGAATCCGCCCAGACGCGAGGCTCCGTCGCGCAGGACGGTGCGGTCGGACCGCTCTCCGACGGTCACGACTTCGCTCCTCGAGAGCGCGGCTCTTCTGAAGTCTCGGAGGCGGGCGATCCGTTCACGAGGTCCATGAAGGCGTCCTCCAGCTCGAACGTCTTGCGTCGGAATTCCGTCACGGTCACCGTCGGGCTTTCGAGCACGACCCTGAGCAGGTCGGCTTCGGCGGCGGCGGCGTCGGTGACGCCGATGTGCCAGGTGCCCGACTCGCCCTGCGTGTCGCCGTGGATGGACGCCACCCACGGACGTCGATCGAGCTCGGCACGAGCTTCGCTCATGTCCCCCTTCGTCGTCAGCACGAAGGTGAGCCCGTGGCTGTCCGACAGCAGCGTCTCGAGCGGCGCCTGAGCGACCAGCTCGCCGCGGCGAAGGATGGCGACTTCGTCGCTGACCCGCTGGACGTCGTCCAGGATGTGGGTCGAGTAGAACACCGTCGCCCGCTCCTTCAGGGCCTCCATGATCTCGAGCACGTCGTGTCGCCCCATCGGGTCGAGCGACGCGGCCGGCTCGTCCAGGATCAGCAGGTCGGGCTCGTTGATCTGGGCCTGCGCCAGCCCGAGCCGTTGCCGCTCGCCGCCGGAGAACCCCCGGACGGACCTGTCGGCGTTGCCGCTCAGGCCGACCAGATCGAGCGCCGCGTTCACGCTCCGCTCGATCCGCGTGGGGTCGTGTTCGAAGAAGCGCGCGACGAAGCGTAGGGTCTCGCGGGCGGACAGGTGGTCGTAGAAGCGCGGTTCCTGCGCCAGGTACCCGACCCGCCGCCGGATCGCCAAGCTGTCGCGAACGCTGTCGAGGCCGAACAGGCGGGCGCGGCCGCTGGTGGGTCGTGCCAGGCCGAGGAGCAGCTTCATCGTGGTGCTCTTGCCGGCTCCGTTGGGGCCGAGGAAGCCGAAGATCGAGTTGGGGCGGACGGTCAGGTCCAGATCGCTCAGGGCCACCACGCCGGCGTACCGCTTGCCGAGGCCGTCCGTTCGGATGATGTCCACGGTCAAGTCCCTCCCCGTGCCCGGTCAGTCCAGCTTCTCGAACGCATACCGCATCGCCCCTTCTCCGATCCGAACGATCGGTCCGTCGGCGCTCCGCTCGAGATGGAGCTCCAGGCCCACGAGCGGCGGCGTATGGCCGACGTAGTCGATCTCGCCTTCGTCGTCGCGACGGGCTCGGACCTCCACGACGAACTCGCCGACGTCGAGCTGCAAAGAACCGTCCTCGATCCCCAGCGTCACTTCGCCCAGAACGTCGCTGCGGAACGTCCCCAGCCACGGCTCGAGCGTCGCGCGGTCGATGCCGTCCAGCAGAGCCTCGCGCTCCTCCGTGCGGGACTCCGCGACGAGCTCCCGCTGGAACTCGATCTGCTCCTCGAGCTGCGACGGCCGGTCGAGCAGCAGCTCGAGCAGCTTCGCCCGCACCGACGCGTTGAGCGGCGAGAGTCGCTGGTTGCTCAGCACGACGATCCCCAGCTCCAGCTCGGGCACGAAAGCGAGCTCCGACGTGAAGCCGAAGGTGTTGCCTCCGTGGCTGACGATCCGGATGCCGCGGTCGTCCTCGACGATCCAGCCGAGCCCGTACGAGGCGTCGGCGGTGATGGCGATGCGTGGCCGCCACGTCTCGGCGAGCGCTTCGGCGGAAGCGATGCGTGCGCCGCTGGGGGCGACGCCTCCGTTCAGGAGCGCACGAAGGTAGCTCGACATCTCGGCCGCGTTCGACCAAAGCGCGCCGGCAGGCGCGACGGTCTGCAGCGTCTCCTCGACCGGCAACGGTACCGCGACCGTCTCGCCGGTCGCCAGCTGGGCATAGGGCGTCGCGCGATTCCCGCTCGCAAGGACGTCGATGATGGAAAAGGTCGAGCGGTCCATTCCGAGAGGGTCCAGCACTCGCGCTGCGAGCAGCTCTGCGTACGCCCGGTACAGCTCGCCGTACTCGCCTCCCGCCGCGAGCGCGGTGAGGTAGCCGGCGGTCGCGACCATCTGGTTGCTGTACTGGAACGCCTCGCCGAAGTCCGTGAAGAACTCGAAGTCGGCGAGCGACGCGACGATGTCTTCGGCCGTCAGCGAATCGGCGTTGAGGAGCCACTCGTAGTCGCGACGCGGCACGCCGGTGCAGGCGCAGACGAGGTTCTCCATCGTGATGGTGCGCGACAGCTCCGGATCGGCCACCTCGAAGCTGGGCATGACGTCGACGACCGGCGTGTCCCAGTCGAACACGCCTTCGTCGACCAGCTGCGCCATGAGCGTGGTGGTGAGGGGCTTGGTGGTCGAGCCGATCATCATCAGCGTCTCCGCGGTCACCGGTTCTCGCGTTCCCAGGTCTCGCACGCCGAACCCCCGGCTGTAGACGACCTCCCCGCCTTGCACGACCGACACGGCGGCCCCTACCGTGCCGAACGTCTGCATCGTCTCGGCGATGAAGCGCTCGAGCTCGGCGATCCGCGGCTCGTCGAGCGCCAGGGGCTCGTCGGGGCTCTCGTCAGTCTGCTCGAGCTCGGCGATCTCGAAGCCGCTGTCCACGATCTGCAGCTGCGCCGCGCGCCGTTGCACCGCCTCGAGCTCGGCTTCGAAGAGGAGCACGAAGACGGTGTCGTCCAGCCGCCGGCCTTCGGCCTGGACGATCGGCTGGTCGTCCTCGCGCGCGTAGTTCACCAGCACGAACGCGTCCACGCCAGACGTGTTCATCGCCGAGGTGGGGATCGACAAGACGTCCTCGACGGTGGGCTCGGAGCCGGGCTCGAGCTGCGTCCAGGCGTCCGCGACCGCCGCTTCGGCGTCGTCGTTCTGGAGCACCAGGATTCGGACCTCGATGCCGCCTTCGGGGCTCGTGAGCCTGGCGTAGCCGTCGAGCGACTCGGCCGTCCACCCGCTGGGCAGCGGGACGCTGTAGCGGCCAGCCGGGTCTTCGAACACGGCGGTTCGGGCGGCCTCGTCGGAGGGCTGCGCCCGCACCGGGGCGACGAACGTCGCGAGGGTCAGCAAGGCCAAGAGCAGGAACGAACGGGAGAATGGTGGAAGGCGGTTCACGATGGCTCCTATCGGTAGTTCAGCCGCACGGACTCGACGGTCCGGGGCTCGTTCTCGGCGTCGACGGAGAGCACCAGGGGACCGGCGAGCGTCCGGCCACCGAGCGTGGCCTCCAGCTGGTAGGTCAGGGTCCGCGGTGGACCGTCGTCGGCGCTCCGAAGTCGCCAGTCGTCGATGACGAGCTCTCCTGCCAGTCCGGCGATCGTCTCGACCGCTTCGCCGCGCTCCGCGAATACGGCCCTCACCCGGGCGGGTTCGCCCGTGTCCAGCGCGGCCGTGAGCTGCTCCATGACCTCTTCCGCCAGCGCGCGCGTGGCGGCGTCGACCCGGGCCGGCAGCGCCAGGACGCGACCGTCCGGATCGATGCGGACCGTGTGCGCGCTCAGGTCGCGCGACGCGCCCGGTTCGACCGTCATGCGCACGCGCTGGCCGTCCAGCTCGAGCGTCACCGGCGGCGTCGCCGCGTCGCCGGTGTTCCGGAGCGTCCACGCCCCTGCCTCGCCGTCCAGCTCGTAGCGGGGGTAGACGGCACCGTACGCCCACTCGCGGAAGAAGCGTTCCAGATCGAGGTCGCTCGCACGCTCGAGCCGCGCCTGGACGTCGCCCAGCTCGGGACGGGACGCGTCGCGCGCCAGCTCGCCCAACGCCCGCAGGTACGCGTCCTCGCCGATCCAATCGGCCAGCATGCGATGAACCCAGGCGCCCTTGGCGTACGCGACCGTGTAGTAGG